>JALOQF010000059.1 GCA_025459425.1 Myxococcaceae bacterium
CGGGCAAGCACTGCGATGGGCAGGTGCTCGTCTGCTACGACCTGCTGGGCCTCAACCCCGCCTTCAAGCCGAAGTTCGTCAAGCGCTACGCCGACGGGTTCGGCACCATCACCGGCGCTGCGCAGACCTTCTTCGACGAGGTGCGCACGGGCGCCTTCCCCGACGAAGACCACTCGTTCCGCTCCACCACCATGCGGCTGGTGGCGTCGAACCCCGACGTGCAGCCCCCCGCCGAGCGTGAAGAGAAGAGCGGCGTGTACGGCGTGCCCGTCTGACGCAGGGCGGGCGGCGCGGGCCGACACCGGCTCCGCGTGGCCCGTCACGGTGGCCGGCGCGAGGGGCGTCAACGCGCCCCCGTGCCTGGCTCGAGCGCACGTCAGTCGACGAAGAAGTCGGGCAGCGGCTCGACGGCCGGGTCCACGGCGTAGCGGGTGAAGTCCGTCACGCCCTCGGCCCGCAACAGCGTTTCATCGACGAGGAACTGCCCGGTGAAGTCGAGGCCCTTCGTGAGAATGGCCCAGGCGGCGTCGGCCATGATGTCGGGCTTGCGCGAGGCCCGCATCATGTCTTCGCCGCCCAGCATGTTGACCGCCGCCGTCGCGATGGTCGTCTTCGGCCACAGCGCGTTGACGGCCACCTTGCCGGCGAACTCCTCGGCCATGCCCAGCACGCACATCGACATGCCGTACTTCGCCATCGAGTACGCCACGTGGGGGCCGAACCACTTCGGCTTCATCGACAGCGGCGGCGAGAGGTTCAAGATGTGCGGCGTGAACTTCGACTGCAGCAGGTGCGGCAGGCACTGCTGCGACACGAGGTAGGTGCCGCGCACGTTCACCTGGTGCATCAGGTCGAACCGCTTCATCGCCGTCTCGAGCGTGCCGGTGAGCTGAATCGCCGAGGCGTTGTTGATGCACACGTCGATGGCCCCGAAGCGCTCGACCGTCTGCTGCACCGCCGCGTGCACCTGGTCCTCCTGGCGGATGTCGCAGGTGATGGGCAGCGCCTTGCCGCCGGCGTCTTCGATGGCCTTCGCGGCGGTGAAGATGGTGCCCTCGAGCTTCGGGTGCGGCTCGGCCGTCTTCGCGGCGATGGCGACGTTGGCGCCGTCACGGGCGGCGCGCAGGGCGATGGCGAGCCCGATGCCGCGGCTGGCACCGGAGATGAACAGGGTTCGGTTCTGGAGTGAGGGCATGGGCCGCGTATAGCCTCGTCTCGTCCATGAGGCGCGTGTGGTGGGTGGTGCTGGCAGCGGGGTGCTCGGCGTCGGTGCCGGCGCTCCAGGTGCAGGCGGTCGAGCCGACGAGCGTGTTTCAGCAGGCCGACACCCGCGTGCTGGTGCGCGGTGCGTTCCCCACGAAGGTGAAGTTCGACTTCGAGGCGCCGGCGAGCTCGACGCGCGAGGTGCAGTACACCGCGCAGGTCGAGCGCGAGCTCGACGTCATCGGGCTCTTCGACGTGCGGCTCGAGGGCCCGACGTCGCTGAGCGCGCGCGTTCCCTCGGGGTTGCTGCTCGGCCGCTGGGCGCTGCGGGTGACCGACCCGTTCGGCCGCCAGGTGCGCCTCGACGACGCGCTCGACGTCGTCGACTGCTCCCAGCGCGAGTGCCTGCTGCCGGACGGGGGCGTGCTCGACGCCGGCGCGCCGCTCCTGCCCGACGGTGGCTCGGCCGGTGGCGGTGACGCCGGGCCCGACGCCGGCGACGACGAAGAAGACGCAGGCCCGCCCGACGCCGGGCCCCAGCCGTGCGGGCAGCTCACCTTCGCCGACGACGACCTCGACGGCTTCGGCCGGCCCGACTCGGGCGCGATGCTGTGTGGCTCCGGGCGGGCGCCGATGGCCGGCGACTGTGACGACGTCGACCCGGGCACCTTCCCGGGCGCCAGCGAGGCCTGCAACCGCGTCGACGACGACTGCGACGGGCCCATCGACGAGGGCGTCTGCCCGGTGCTCAACCCCAATTGGATTCGGCGCCTCGATACCGGCGGACCGGACAAGACGTGGGCGACGGTGGCGCCATTCGGTGTCGGGCGGGTGTGGCTCGCCGGCAACGACGACGTCTGGGTGCGGGCCGACGGCGGCTTCTTCGAAGACGTCAGCGGCAGCTGCCCCAACGACATCGGCTCGAGCTGGGCGGCTGCCAGTGGAGCGGCCTTCTTCGCCGGTGGAAACCCCGCGCTCGGCCGGCTCACCACGCACGCCGTCGGGAGCGGCGGCTGCTCGAGCACCCGCATGTCGAGCGACCCGGTCGCAGGCCTCATCGGCGGGCTCGGCGCCGACGCCGGGTTGGTGACGGTGGGGGCCCTGCGCAACACGCGCTTCTTCGAGTGGCAGCCGCCGGGTCAGCCGCTCGAGACGTCGGGCAATCTGCCGTCGTCGGTGCGCTTCGAAGACGCGCACGCGCAGGGCCTCGACTCGTTCTACGCGGTGGGCGGCGACACGGCGACGAACCGCATGGCCGTCTATCGCTACGACGCGAGCGCGCGGGGGTGGGTGGCCGAGCGGCTCTCCTCGCGGTTGGGGCTCCCCGCCGGGCGGCTGCGCGGCGTCTGGGTGCGCAGCGCCTCGAGCGTCTTCGCGGTGGGCGACGAGGGGGTGGTGCTCGAGAAGCGCGGCGGCGTGTGGCTCCGGGTCCCGTCGCCGTCGTCGAGCACCGTGACGGCGGTGAGGGCCTTCAACGGCGCGCGCATCTACGTCACGCAGCTCGAGGGGGCGGTGCGCAAGTGGAACGGGCGGGCCTGGCAGACGCTGTACGCGACGGACGCCGGCGTGCAGTTCCTCGACGTCGGAGGCGTGAGCGAGAGCGACCTCTGGGCCGTCGGTACGCGCGGCTTCGTCGTGCACTGGGCCGAGTAGGCGCACGAACGGCGCACCGGCACCTCGACGCGCGTGTGCGCCGTCGTTGATCACCGGAGCCGAGAAGCCCGGCGGCGACCTGTGCTGCTGCTTCGCTCACCTCGAGACGGGCGACGAGCGCCGTCGCCCGCATCGGCGCCGTCTCCGCACCCTTCGCCGTCTCGGGAGGTGCGCAGCGTCTCGATGGGCCCACCGCAGGACCTTCCCGAGACGGCCCGACGACCCTCGCGCTGGCCGCCGCTCGACGGGCCCTGCAGAAGCCGCCTTCGACGGCACTCCCCGGCGTGGCCGGTCGGAACGGGCGGGCCACGATGTCGTGCGAAACGCGTGCGACGGAGCTACGCAGCGGCGCCATGCCATGGACCGCTGCGGACGTTGCCGACCAGACCAACAAGGTGTTCGTCATCACCGGCGCCAACTCGGGCCTCGGGCTCGAGGCGACGAAAGTGCTCGCGCAGAAGGGCGCCACCGTGGTGATGGCGTGCCGCACCGTCGAGAAGGCCGAGGCGGTCGCCGCGCCGATTCGTGAGGGCGCCAGGCAGGCCCGCCTCGAGGTGATGGCGCTCGACCTCTCGTCGCTCGACAGCGTGGCCCGCTTCGCCGACGCCCTGGCGAGCCGTTTCCCGCGCGTCGACGTCTTGATGAACAACGCGGGCGTGATGGCTCTGCCGTACCGGAAGACGGCCGATGGCTTCGAGATGCAGTTCGGCACCAACCACCTCGGGCACTACGCGCTCACCGCCCGGGTGCTGCCGTTACTCGAGGCCAATGGCAGGGCGCGCGTCGTCTCGGTGAGCAGCATGGCGCACCGTATGGGCGCCATCCGCTTCGACGACCTGCAGTGGGAGAAGTCGTATTCGAAGTGGCCCGCGTACGGGCAGTCGAAGCTGGCGAACCTGCTCTTCACCTACGAACTCGAGCGGTGGCTGCGCGCGAACGGCAAGTCGACCATCGCGGTGGCGGCGCACCCGGGCTACTCGTCCACCAACCTCCAGGCGGTGGGCCCGCAGATGGAGCAGTCGTCGGTGGGCTCGTTCTTCATGAAGCTGGGCAACTCGCTCGTGGCGCAGTCGGCCGAGCGGGGCGCGCTGCCGCAGGTGTACGCCGCGGTGCACCCGGACGTGAAGGGCGGCCAGTACATCGGGCCCGATGGCTTCATGGAGCTTTCCGGTTTTCCGAAGGTCGTCGACTCGAACCCGGCCTCGAAGGACGAGGCGGTGGCGAAGCGGCTGTGGGAGGTGTCGGCGCAGCTGACGAGGGTGGCGTTCGCGGCCTGAGGGGCCGTCAGAAGGGGTTGCGCGATGGGAGCCGGCCCTTACTTCAACGGCCACCCCTGGCCTTGGAGTCACGCGTGCCCATCAAGTCGACGTCACTCGCCTTCAGTCTCATCAACGCCTCCCGCTCGGCGTCCAGCCCCGCTGGCGAGCTCGTCTCGCGAAGCGAGATGCTCGCTGCGCTCAAGATGCTGGGCACCTCGATTTCCCGCGACGAGTTCGAGACGGTGCTCCAGCGCACCGGTGCGTCGACGCGGCTGACGGGCGAAGCCCGGCGTGAGGTGAACCGCTTCCTCGCGCGCGGCGCCGACGCTTCCGAGACCGACAGCTACCCGGCCCCGAAGGGCATGGACATGGTGATGGAGGTGTTCGAGAGCCCGCGCTCGCAGAGCGGCTCGCTGGTGACGAAGGACGAGGTGGGAGCGCTGCTCAAGATGGCCACCGATACGCCCGACGTCGACACGGTGGCGGGGGTTGCGCACCTGCTCAAGCGGCTCGAGGGGCTTCCTTCCGAGCAGGTCGAGGCGGGCGTGCTCGACCTCGTGCGCGGCTTCTTCACGTCTCAGCCGGCGCCAGAGGCGTTCGTGCAGGGCTTCGAGGCGATTCGCGGCGACCTCTTCATTCCGGGCATGAACGTGCGCGAGGCCACGGCGCTCGGCGTGCTGGGGAGCGGCGCCACGTTGACCGACGTGCGCACGGCGCTGGGGCTCCCGGAGACGAGCCGCGACGCCGTTCAGCCGTTCGACGACTGGGCCGGAGGCCTGCGCATGTCGACCACGGAGCAGGAGAAGTTCGAGAAGCTGCGAGGCTTTCTCGAAAACTCGCTGCGGGACGTGCAGGTCTACACGCTGGGCGACTCGCTCTACGTGTTGGGCCGGAGCGGTCCGGAGGCGACCATCGAATCGCTGCCGCTCGGCGAGCGCACCGGCCGGGCGAGCAACAGCGGCGGGACCTACGACGTACGCATCGTCAGCGAAGGGCAGCTCGAGTGGTCACCTGCCGGTGCCAATTCGTGGACTCGTGCCGCCATCGAACGCACCAACACCGACTCGTTCTGGGTTGCTGCGCGTGAGCTCGAGGCCTCGGTCCGCGAGAAGCTCACGAACCCGGCCTTCGACACGTCGGGCGTGGTCGGGCTCAAGCTTCGCTGACGCTGGCGACGCGGCTCCGCGAGAAGGCGTCCCACGAGAGGTCCAGCCCGGGCGCCTCAGCGGGTCCGTCGTGACGTGATTCGTCGCAACGGGCCCGCAGGTCGGCCCTGGGCCGTGGCGCGAACCTTCACGAGCCTCGCGCGACTCGTGGCGTGAAGCCTGCGCGCTGGTCGGGCAGCCGGCCTCAAGGGCGAAGCCTCAGTCGTGTGACGAAGTGCGGCTGCTCAGCCCAGCGACCCGTCGCGGACGGCGACGAAGCTGTCTTCTGCCGAGGTGCAGAGCTGCGCCAGGTGGGTCGCCCGCGGCACCTCGGTGGCGAGCCAGTAGCGCGCCGAGTGCAGCAGGCCCTGCGCGAAGTCGTCCGCTCGCTGCGCGACGCGCGTGGCCATCGACAGGTGCACCCAACCGAGCACCACGCACTGCGCGAGCTCCATGAAGTCGGCCGAGTGCGCCAGCATGCCCACGACGTCGCCCGAGGCTCCACGCGCGCCGAGCGTCGCCGTCGTCTCGGTCAGCGCATCCATCGCGGACGACAAGGGGCGGGCCCACGTCAGGCCGCGTGCCTCGGCGTTCGCCACCGTCTCGCGCACGTGTCGGTCGAGGGCCATCAGCGCCGCGCCGTGGCCCGCCACCACCTTTCGGCCCAGCAGGTCGAGCCCCTGAATGGTGGTGGTGCCTTCGTGAATCGAATTGAGCTTCTGGTCGCGCAGCCACGCCTCGGGCAGGTACTCGCTCGAGTAGCCGTACCCGCCGTGCACCTGGAGCGCGAGCGCGTTGGCCTCGAAGCCCTTCTCGGCGGGGAACGTCTTGGCGATGGGCGTCAAGAGGTCGAGGAGCAGCTTCGCCTCGGCGCGCGCGCCCTCGTCGGTGCCGTGCTCGGCCTCGTCGGCGAAGCGCGAGGTGAGGCCCAGCAGCGCGAGGCTGCCTTCGACGATGGCCTTCTGCCGCAGCAGCATGCGGCGCACGTCGGGGTGCTCGACGAGCGGCACCGGCGGCGACGTCGCGTCGGTCACGCCGAGGGGCCGGCCCTGCTTGCGGTCGCGCGCGTACGAGAGCGCCTCGTGGAAGGCGACCGACGCGGTGGCCGCGGCGTTGGCGCCCACCATGATGCGCGCCTCGTTCATCATCTGGAACATGCACTTGAGCCCCGTGTGCGGCGCGCCGACGAGCCAGCCCACACAGTCCTGGCGCTCACCCAGCGACAGGGCCACCGAGGGCAGCCCGCGCCAGCCGATCTTGTGGATGAGCCCCGTCACCGAGACGTCGTTGTCGACGAGCGTGCCACCTTCGGGCCGGAGCCGCGGGACCGCGAAGAGCGAGATGCCCTTCGTGCCTGCGGGCGCTCCGTCGATGCGCGCGAGCACCAGGTGCACGACGTTCTCGGTGACGTCGTGGTCGCCGCCCGAGATGAAGATCTTGCTGCCGCTGAGCGAGAACCGCCCGTCTTCGCGTGGCGTGGCGCGCGAGGTGAGGTCGGCCAGGCTCGACCCGGCCTGGGGTTCGGTGAGCGCCATGGTGCCGGTCCAGCGCCCCTCGTAGAGCGCCGAGAGGAAGAGCGACTTCACCGCGTCGTCGCCGAAGGCCTCGATGAGGTGCGCCGCGCCCGTGGTGAGGCCCGCGTAGCCGTACGCCGACAGGTTCGCGGCCATGAGGTACGCGCTCGAGAGCGAGGCCACCGTGAGCGGGAGCTGCTGGCCCTCGACCTCTGCAGGCCGCGTCGCGTTGAGCACGCCGAGGTCGACGAGCTCGCGCCAGCAGCCCTTCATCGCCGGGTGTACGACGACACGACCACCCTCGAAGCGGGGCGGCGCTTCGTCCATCGGCCGATAGGTCGACCACAACACCTCGCGCGCGACGCGGCGACAGGCCGAGAGCCACGGCTCGAAGGTGGCGCGGGAGTGTTCTCGGAAGTGGGGCAGGCGGCACAACGCTTCGACGTCGAGCCAGTCGAAGAGCACGAAGTCGACGAACGCGTCCGAGACGAGCGGGTTGGGCATGGTGTGGGTCAGGGCTCGGCGATGAAGACGCGGCGGGGCCGTGCGGCGTCGACGAAGACCGTGAGCGGCTGGCCGACGGTCAGGCCGCCATGGACCTGGTCGATTGTCACGGTGGTGGTCTCGTACGGTGCACCGCCGTCGACCTGAACGGCGAGCCGGACCCGCGTCGTCGACAACACCGTCGGCCCTCGCGCGCGTCGACTGGCGCTGAAGCTCCGCTCGACGCTCAGCACGATGGCGCGCGCCCGACGGCCGGTGTCCGCGAGGTACCAGTGAACCTGAAAGCGGCTGGCCGCCCAGATGAAGACGGTCGCCGTGGCGAGGAGCGGGAACCCCACGAGCAGGAGCACCGGCACCGAGCGGCGATCTCCGGGGACCAGGCCCCACCACAGCGCGGCAGCGCAGGCCGTGCCCAGCAGGCCCACGACGAGAAACACGATGCCGACGGTCAGTGGCAACACGAACGCCCGGCGTGCGTTCGTGCGGGCGTCCGCGCGACGAATGGACTCGAGCCTCTCGGCCGAGGGCACGCCGCCCGCCGCCTCGATGCGCCGCCGTGCGAAGTCCTCGAGCGGATCCGCCATGGAAGACGAGGCTAGAGGACGGGGTGCAGCGGGTCGAC
This sequence comes from Myxococcaceae bacterium, assembly GCA_025459425.1. GTDB lineage: Bacteria > Myxococcota > Myxococcia > Myxococcales > Myxococcaceae > Xiheimicrobium. Next base: position 7,901 of record JALOQF010000059.1, read on the forward strand.
GGGATTGGTACCGACCCGGGAGAGCGCCTATGGAGCGCTCCGTGAGCGCCACGCGCATCGTCCTGTCCGTGTTGCTGGTGTGTGGGTGCCAGCCCACCATTCCCATCGCGGCGCCGCCGGTCGACGCGGGGCTCGTCGCGCCGATGGATGCGGGCGCCGCGGTGGATTCGGGCGTCGCTCCAGACGCGGGGACGAGCGTCGACGCCGGTGTTCCAGTCGACGCTGGCTCACCGGTGACGGCGCCCTGCGTGCTCGACGGCGAGCGCCTCTCGTGTGAGCACACCTCGTTCAACGTCGACGTCACCCAGCCCGTGCCGCTGCGCCGCGTGGTGCACGTGGGCCTGCCGAAGGGCACGCCGCCCGCGCGAGGCTGGCCGGTGGTGTTCCTCTTCCAGGGGTCGCTCTTCAGCGCGCAGCTCACCTGGAGCGCCCGCCGCAGCGACCCGCTCGGAGCGTTCGCGCAGACGTCGACCGTCGAGTCGCTCCTGGCCGCGGGGTTCGCGGTGCTCACGCCCGAGGTTCGTCTCTTCGGCACCACCTACTGGGACACCAACGTGCCCCAATGGGCGCTGTTCTGGTCGAGCTCGCCCGACCACCACTTCATGTTGAAGCTGTTCGAGGCCGTCGAGGCCGGCACCTTCGGGCCGCTCGACGGCCGCCGCCTGTACGCTGGAGGCATCTCGAGCGGCGGCTACATGACGAGCCGCATGGCCCTGTCGTACGCCGGCCGTTTCCGCGCGCTGGCCGTGCACTCGGCGTCGTGGGCCACCTGTGCCGGGCCGGTGTGCGTGCTGCCGCAGGCGCTCCCGGCTGATCATCCGCCGACGCTCTTCCTGCACGGCGAGCAGGACCTGGTCGTGCCCATCGGCACCATGCGTCGCTATGAGGCCGCGCTCCGCGCGCAGGGCACCGAGACGAAGGTGGTGGTGGACTCGTCGGCAGCGCACGTCTTCATCGACGCGTCGGCCACCGAGGTGCGCGACTTCTTCCTCACCCGGTGAGGCCTGACCGACCCGTGCGGGTGGGGTCCGTCGTGACGCATTGCAGAACTGAAATTGCAGAGGCGTCACTGCAATGACGCGGGGCGCGTAACTGGTCGCCGTCGTTCCGAAATCGGCCGGGCACTGCGCTTGCTGAGAGGGGCGCTCATGCTCGACCAATTCCAGGTGTGCGACTTGCCGCTGCTCGACGTGGTGCTCGCCCTGGAGTCGACGCCGCTGCGCGACGTACGGGTGGCGCTCGAGCCGAGCGAGTGCCGGTGCGTGCTGGTGCTCGAGGGGAGCGGTGGGTTCCGGGGCCTGGTGATGCGCGACACGGTGCTCCGGCACGCCGCGCGGCTCTCGGACATGCGCGTGGGCATGCTGCCGATGCTGGGCGTGGTGGAGCTGGCGCCGTCGGCGCTCCTCATCGACGCGGCGCGGGCGGTGGCGACGGCTGGCGTCGGTGCGCTCGTCAGCCGGGTCGCCGAGTGGACCGACCCGCAGGTGATGCTGCGCGACGAGATGCTCAACCTGACGGACTGGGCCCCGCTGCTCGACCGCCGCGCGCGCCGCCAGGCCCTCGAGGCGCGGCCGCACGCCACCAGCGCGCACGCGATGCCGGCGACGCCACCGGGGGCTCGAAAGACGCCACCCACCATCGACCTCTGAGTCCGGTGACGGAGTGGTACCCTCGGCGACATGAAGAGTGGTGGAAAGCAGGCGCTCCCAGCGACGGAGCGTGAGGCGTTGCTCGGCACCTTGAAGGCGCGCTTCGAGGCGAATCCTGGGCGTCATCGGGGCATCACGTGGGAGCAGGTGGTGAAGCGGCTCGAGGCGAACCCGGCGAAGCTGTGGAGCCTCTCGGAGCTCGAGAAGACGGGCGGCGAGCCTGACGTCATCGGCCGCGACGCGAAGACGGGCGAGGTGACGTTCTGCGACTGCGCCGCCGAGACGCCGAAGGGCCGGCGGAGCGTCTGCTACGACGACGAGGCGCTCGAGGCGCGCAAGGAGAACAAGCCGAAGGCGAGCGCGTTGGGCCTCGCCGAGGCGATGGGCGTCGAGCTGCTCGACGAAGCCGGCTACCGCGCGCTGCAGGCGCTGGGGCCCTTCGACCAGAAGACCTCGAGCTGGATTCTGACGCCGCCTGCGGTGCGCGAGCTCGGCGGTGCGCTCTTCGGCGACTACCGTTACGGCCGCGTCTTCACGTACCACAACGGCGCCGAGTCCTATTACGGGGCTCGTTCCTTCCGCGGCGTGCTGCGCGTCTGATTCAGGCTGGCACCCCGGTCGTCGAGCTCGTCGTGGTGGTGCCCGTCGGCCGGATGACTCCGCGCTGCCTACCATTCGTTCGATGAACACCGAGCGAGCCGGGTGGTGTTTCGAACGCTCGCCCAGGGGTACCACGGCCCCGACCAGGGCCTCCTCGAAGCGGAGCCGAGAGCCTTCGTCGCGCGTGTCGAACGGCGGCTCTGCGATGAGGTCGACTGTTCCTCGAGCTGCTGCGCTCGCCGCGCGCATCACGTGGGTCCCGGGCATCAGCGACCGCGCACCGCATCGTCGGAGTCGAGCCAGGAGATTGAAGGGCTCGGGTTCGACACCTCAATCGTCGACGGTGATGTGAACCGGTGCGCCGGCCTCGCGCCCACCGGCCAGCACCGTGCGCATGACGTGGTCCCGGGCATCAGCGACCGCGCACCGCATCGTCGGAGTCGAGCCAGGAGATTGAAGGGCTCGGGTTCGACGGCTCAATCGTCGACGGTGATGCGCACCGGGGCGCTGGCCTCGCGCCCACCGGCCAGCACCGCGCGGATGACGTGGGTCCCCGGCGTCAGCGACCAGCGCGCTTCATGCGGGTAGCCCACCCGCGCCACCGGCGTCCCGTCGACGAGCCACACCACCTCTTCCGTCGCAGGCTGCACGGCCGCCGACAGCCGCAGCGTCGCGAGCTCGCGCGGTGTGTCGGGGTCGAAGAGAAACCGTGCTGCGGGCGCTGGCTCGCGAATTCGCACGGTGCGCACCAGCGGGTCGCTCGTCGGGCACAGCGGCGACTCGGCCGTCGGCGCGATGGCGAGGCGCTGTTTTCTGGCCCACGGGGCGTACACCTCGGGCAGCTTGAGCATCGGCTTCGTCACCACCACCTCCTTCGGGCACGAGGGGCCCGCGAGCAGTCCGGTGCGCGAGTCGATGGGCACCTCGGCGTGGAAGGGGCAGGGCATCGCGGGCTCGGTGCCGCGCACGAAGTGTTCGGTCTTGAGGTGTGGGCAGCGCGGCCCCGGGAGCCGTCCTGACAGCGCGCACACGTCGACGCTGAGGGCGCCGTGCGGGAGCGGCATCGCGAGTGGCGCCGGCTGCCAGGGGCGCACCTCGGGGCCGACGACGTCGACGATGGCGTGTACCGCAGGCGCCGCGCCGGTCGCGCCCGAGACGCCATTCATCCGACGCCAGTCGTGGTTGCCGACCCACCCGACGACGAGCAGCCGGTCCGAGAACGCGGCCGCCCACGCGTCGCGGAAGCCCTGGCTGGTGCCCGTCTTCACCGCCACGGCGCCATCGAAGTCGAGGCTGCCGCCCGGCGGGAAGGCCGGCCGGCGCGCTTCCGGGTCGGCCAGCATGTGGGCCGTCAACAGCGCCGCGTCTTCCGACACGAGCCGCGCGCCCGGCGTCGGTGCAGGCTCTTCCCAGAAGCGTAGCGGCGTGGTGACGCCCCGGTTGGCGAGCGCCGTGTAGAGCTGCGCGAGCTCGCGCGCCGTGACGTGGAGCGAGCCCATCGCGAGCGTCAGCCCATACGCATCGGGGTCGTACGTGACGTTCCGCACGCCGCCCTGCTCGAGCCGTCGGACGACGCGCGCGACGCCGAGGTCGCTCAAGACGCGCAGCGCCGGAATGTTGCGCGAGTTCCTCAGGGCCTGCCGCAACAGCATCGGCCCCATGAAGGTGTGCGTCATGTTCTCCGGCACGTAGAGCCCGCCGTTCGCGGTGGGGAACTCGACGGGCGTGTCGGGCAGCTCCGTCGCTGCGGTGTGGCCGCCCTGCTCGAGCGCCATCGCGTAGATGAAGGGCTTGAGCGACGAGCCGGGTGAGCGCCGGGTCGTGAGGTAGTCGATGGCGCCCTTGCGCTCCGCGTCGAAGTAGTCGGCGCTGCCGACGTACGCGCGCACCTCGCCGCCTGGCAGCTCGACGACGAGGCCCGCGGTGTTCCCGGCGCCGAGGGGAGTCAGTCGCCGCAGGTTGTCGACGAGCGCCTGGTGCGTCTGGCGCTGCACGTCGAGGTCGAGCGTGGTGCGGTGAATGACGCCGTTCCCCGGAAGGTCGCGGCTGAGCGCGAGGACGGCATGGAGCGCTTCGGCGGGGCGCGCCGGGTGCCGCGAGAGCGAGAGGTCCGACGTCAGCGCCACGCGCAGCGCCTCGTCGTCGAGGTGCCCGCGCCGATGGAGCTCCTTCAGGATGCGGCGCGCGCGCGCGAGCGCCCGGGCGTGGCCCTCCGTCGTCCACGGTGACATGCGGCTTGGCTGCTGCGGCAGCGCAGCGAGGTAGGCCGCCTGGAGCCACGAGAGGTCTTCGATGGGCTTGTCGAAGTAGAGCCGCGCGGCGCGCACGATGCCGTGGGTGCGATTGCCGTAGGGCGCGAGCGTGAGGTACTGCCGAAGCACTGCGTCGTGGCCGTAACGGGCGATGAGGCGCCGCGCCGTGACGGCCTCACTCAGCTTCGCGGCGATGGTTCTCGCCCGTGGGTGTTGCAGCCGCGCCACCTGCATCGCGATGGTGCTGGCGCCCGAGATGATGCGGCCGTTGCGCACGTTCTGCCACGCGGCGCGCGCGACCGAGGTCCAGGCGACGCCGTCGTGCTCGTGGAAGTGACGGTCCTCCGTCTCGAGCGTGGTGACGACGACGCGCTCGGGGAGCTGCGTTGGCAGTGGCCAGAAGCCGAAGCCCTCGCGCTCACCCGGCACCTCACCGAGGAAGCGCCCGCGCCGGTCGAGCAGGACGTGCGAGGGTTTGCGAGTGGCGAGGGTGTCATCGAGGCGGCCGAGCCAGCGTGCGGTGGAGCCCCCGACGAGGAGCAGTCCGACCGCGGCCACCGTGAGCGCGCGTCGCCGCTGGACCAGCCGACGCCCGGCGCGCGCAGGCACGCGCTGGTCAAGCGTGACGCCACCGCTCATGGCGTCGCCACCGCCAGTCGCGGTACTTCTCTCTGCTGCGTCGTCAGAGCCAACGGCGTCGTTGCTCCTGCCCGCTGTGTCGCCACGGCAAGCCGTCTGCTGCCTGCGAGCCGCGCCACGCTCTCGAGGCGCGTCGCCACCGCCAGCGGCCTCAGCCCACGGGCCCTCTGCGCTCCTCTCATGGCCAGCCCGGGCTGCAGGACGCTCACTGCTGGCGGCCTCCCGTCACCACGATGCGCTCACCCACGCCCCGGCCGCGCACCTCTTCGCGGTACATCAGCTCGGCGAACGGCGGCGGGTGCACGAAGCTGCCCTCACTCGACGCGCGCACCCGGAAGTGGAACGTGTGCGTGCCGCGCGGCAGCGAGGTGAAGGCGTAGCGCACCTCGTGGTCGAGTCGCTGCACGCTGGTGGGCGAAAGCGAGTCCGCCTGCGAGGGCTTCGCGTCACTGCCCGACGTCTCGAGCGCCGGGTTCATCGGCTCGAGGCCGGCCGCGAAGGGCACGACGAAGGCAACGTGGCTGCGCGGCTCGTCGGTGGTGAGCTGTGCGTGCACCTCGAGCACCTCGCCGAGCGGCACCTTCAGCACCTGCCCGGGCACGTCGTCGACGTTGATGGGAGCGCTCCCGTCGGCCGGGTAGCGCGTGAGGCTACGCGAGACGATGAGGCCTTCCTTCTTCGCCTCGGCCTTGTCGCCCGGCTGGAGCGGCAGGTACGTCACCTGGAAGCGGGCGCCCACCGGAGCGCCCGTCACCGTGACGGTCGGCGCCTTGTCGGCGTCGAGCACCCGCCGGCCGGCCTTCTTCGCGTCGTCCAGCACCAGGTCGGGCTGACCGGCCATCGTCACCGTCGCCTTCGGCGTACCCGACTGGCCCTTCTCGAGCCAAAGCGCCAGCGCGGAGACTGCGCGGCGGTTGTCGTACGTCGAGCCGAAGCCGTTGGCGGCCTTCGCGTTGGCCAGGAGCGCGTCACGCAGCTGCGGGTGCTTCGGGTTGCTGGCGTCGATGCGCAACAGCGCCTCCCACACCGCGGCGACCGAGGCCGGCGTGCTGCCGAGGTAGAGGCCCGACCACGTGGAGCGCTGCCGGCGGAGGCGGTCGAACACCGAGGTGCCCTTCACCAGCTTGAAGACGAGCTCGTCCCACAGCTCACCCTTCAACGTTCCGAGGTTCGACTGGAACACCTGGGGCCGCTCACTCATGGCCATCGTGAGGTCGGCCAGCGCGGTCGAGTCCATGCCGGCGCGGCTCTGGAACAGCTCGATGGCGTAGTTGTCGTCGAGCTCCCCGACACGGGCCAGCCCACGCAGCGCGGCCGTCTGTTGGTTGTACTTGTAGTCGCTCCACAGGCCGGGGAAGTCGCGGCGCAGGGAACGCTTGAGCGCCTCGATGGCCCGCTGGCGCACCTTGTCGTCGACGGCGATGCCGGCCTTCTTCGCGGCAGTGATGAACTCGATGCCCGCGGCGGTGAGCTGCAGGTTGCCCTCGGTACCCGGCCAGTAGCCGAAGGTGCCCGCCGCGTCCTGGTGAAGGCCGAGCTCTTCGAGGAGCTTCTTCGTGTTGGTCTGCACCTGCGGCGTGAAGCGCGTGTCGAGCTCGAGCTTCTTCAAGAGGCCGCCCAGCACGAGGTCCGGGTACACCTGGCTCATGCGCTGCTCGAGGCAGCCGTGGGGGTACGCCGACAGGTAGTCGAGGCTCGACGCCAGCTCGAGCACGCCGGGTTGGTTGGTGAAGACGTAGCGCTGCGACGCGGTGCCGGGCCGAGCCGGTTCGGGGAAGGACTCGAGCGGCGCCGTGCCCACGGGCAGCGTCACCAGCTTCGCCGCGCGCTCCACGGCCCGGTCTGGCAGGAGCGGGAGCTTCACCTCGAAGGCGTCTCCGGCCTTGTCCGACAGCCGCGTCACGTCGACGCGCACCGTGACGGCCTGGTCTTTCCCGGTGGCCACGGACTTCACCGTCACCGGCGTCAGCACTGACTGGGCCTTCGTCGACTTGAGCTCGACGCGCTCCTGCGTCTTCGCCTTGCCCTCGACCGCGCCCGACACCTGAATGTCGACGGACGCGGGGCCATCGGGGCCTTCCACGACGCGCGCCACCGCGCCCGGCCAGAAGCTGTCTCCGGTGCGGACGAAGCGGGGGAGCTGCGGCTGAACGATGACGGGCAGTCGCACGCGCAGGGTGGACTGCTTGAGGCCGAAGCGCTGCGCGCCCGACACCGCCACCGCGCGCACCCGGAAGTTGGTGAGGTCGTCGGACAGCTGAATCGGCACCGTCAGCGTGCCGCTCGCCGGCACCACCAGCGTGGCCGCGTAGTAGGGCACCGTCTTGAACTCCTTGCGCACCAGCCGCTTGCCGCCTTGCTGGTCTTCGTCTCCGCCGTCGCCGCCCGGGTCTTCTTCGAGCTCGACGACGCGGCCCACCACGAGGTTGCGCGAGTCCCGCACGGTGACGGCGCGCGCGTTGCGGCGAATCAGCTCGGACAGCGGGTCGAGCGTGGCTTCCTTCGCCAGTGACAGGACGGCCTCGTCGACGAGCCAGAGCGTCACCTCGCCGCCGACGGGCCGCTTCGTGTCGTCGGTGAGCGTGATGGTGAAGTCCTGCTTCGTCCCCGGCCGCGCCACCTCAGGGTGCTTCACCGAGACGAGCACCTGGTTCTTCACGGGCTCGACCTCGAGCTCGAGGCTGCTGGCGGCCGTGGCGGGTTTGTAGCGGCTGTCGTCACGCTGGCCCTCGCCGATGCGCCCGCGCATCAGCACCACGTGCACCGGCAGGTTGGGTACGTGCCGGTCGGTGATGGGCACGTCGACGACGACGCGCGAGCCCGACACGTCCTTCCAGAGGTAGCGGTTGCCCGTCGGGTCTTCGACGATGGTGAGGGCCTTCGCGGTGGCGTACGGGCTCTGCACCACGAGGTGCGCCACGTCGCCCGGCGCGTACTTCGGCTTGTCGGGCTTCACCTCGAAGACGCCGTCGCGCGACTTCTGCCACGACTGGGGCGTCGAGCCGCCGATGTAGAGGTCGGCCGACAGCGTCTGCACCCGGCCCAGCTTGTCGCGCGCGAACAGCTCGACGACGTACACGCCCGAGTCGGTGATGGGGAACGTCTGGCTCAGCGGCGCCTCGGTGGACTTGAGCGTCTTCTCGGCGACCTGCAGGTCTTCCTGCTCGGTCTGGTACTTCGCCTGGCCGGTGGCGAAGCTCGTCTCGCGCAGCGTCGAGTGCCACACGCGGCGCAACAGGCGCACGCGCACCTCCTGGTCCTTGAGTGGCTTGTCGTCGATGCCGACCGCCACCAACTCGGCTTTGAGCTCGGTCGCCTTCTCGAGGTAACGCGGGACCTTCAGGCCCAGCACGAAGGGCGGCAGGGCCTTCACCTCGGTCGCCGACGTCACCGGCTGCTCGTCGGGGCCCGTCACCGTCGCCTCGAAGCGGTACACGCGGCCGGAGCCGTCGAAGTCGAGCTGCGGGTTCATGGTGATGTCCGCAGCGCCGTCGTCGTCGAGTTCGCCCTGCTGTGCGGTGACGCCTGGGCTGCGCTGCGACTGGGGACGTGCGAACTGCGACGACGACGCGAAGAGGAAGCCCGGCAGTCCTTTGGGCGTGTACGTGTATGGGCGCTGCGTCACCGACCAGGCGATGGGCTGGTTCGCGACGTTGCCGCCCGCGTAGTACCGGGCCACCGCCTTCACCTTGAAAGGCCCGTCGTTGCGCACCCGCGGCGCGCCCGAGAGCTGCACCTCGAAGGTCGGCACCCGGTACGCTTCAATCTTGAAGCTGCGCCGCGCGACGACGGTGTTGGGTGTGCCTTCGTACAGGCGCGCCTCGTACTCGCCGGTGGGTACGTCCTTCTCCGAGAACGTGCCCGCGAAGCCGCCGAGCGCCGACGCCGTCACGGGCACCGGGTAAGACGTGCCATCAGGAGAGACGACCTCGAGTTTGTAGTCCGAGGGCTTCGCCGGCAGCTTGAGGCCGCCCGCCTCCTTCCGCCGCACGAAGCCCTTGAGGAAGACGGGCTCGCCGGGTTTGTAGATGGCGCGCTCCGAGAAGAGGAACGCGAGCGTCGCGTCGTTGATGGGCGGCGGAACGGACTGGTTCTGCAGCCACGACAGCCAGCCGCCGCCGCTCGACCAGTGGTTGTTGGCGAAGCTGGGCAGGCCCTCGCGGGGGTCGAACACCAGCACGTCGTCGCCGCTGCGCACCGTGACGCGCGTCAGGGTCGACCAGTCGCTGCGCGGCGTGAAGACGACCCGGCCGTCGCCGTCGGTTGCCTGCTCCATCGACACCGGCGCGTCGTTGACGTTCGAGCGCCCCTCGAGGCGCACCGTCGCGCCGCGAACCGCGTCGCCAGTGTCGAGTGCGCGGACGTACAGCACGGCCTTGTCGGTCTCCTCGACGCTGGTGAGGGAGAGGTTGGTGATCTGCACGCGCACGTACGCGCGCTCGGCGCGGCCAGTGAGGCGCCGCAAGCCCACGAGCCAGGTGCCCGGCCGGTCGTCGACGAGGGCCTTGAGGTCGAGCCCGAAGCTGGTGGTGCCGGCCTTGTCGGCGAGGGGCAGGTCGACCAGCCGCGACACGAGCGGGCTGCCGAGGAGCCGCAGGTGGCGCGAGAGCTCCTGCGCGTCGAGCACCGTCGGCGTGCGGGGCACCTCGGGCTCTTCACCCGGGAACGGTGGAGCCGACTGCTCGTCGACGACGACGGGCGAGCTGGGGAACGGCCACAGGCCCGTGTGCATCGGGTCGACCCGGTAGATGCGCACGTCGGCCTTCGACTCGCCGTAGCCCTGCAGCGGCACCATGCGCGGGCCCTTTGCTTCGAGGATGGCCGTCGACTGGGTGAAGCGCAGGAACGACGCCTTCCACCCGAGGTGGAAGTAGACGTCGGCGCTCTTCACGTCGCGCAACAGCCGTCCGGCGTCGTCGCGAATGGGCGAGGGCCCCAGCGACAGCTTGTAGAGCGTGTCGGGCACGAAGCGGCCCTGCAGCTGCACCCGCTCGCCGTAGGGCGTGAAGCGCAGGTCGGGCACCGAGGGCTCGAGTCGCACCAGTTTGCGCAGCGAGGTGAGCGTCAAGTCGGCCACCGGCGCCGAGAAGACGAGCTGGGGCGCATCACCGCGGTTGCCGCAGCCCAGCGCGAGGTCCTTCGGGGTCGACGCGCCGCCCACGAGCGGGAACTCGGCGCTGCCACAGCGCACGGCTTGCAGCGTGAAGGGCGTGCGCGTCGAGAGCCGACCGGTCCACAGCGTGGTGCCCTCGCTGCCGAGCGCGAGGCTCACCTGCACCACGAGCTGCGTGCCTTCGGGCACCTCTTCTTCGAGGGTGATGGCCCACGTCCCCGGGTCGCGCTGCGAGGCGCGGGGCAACGGCGCGAGGGTGAAGCGCTGCACCTTCTTGCGTGGGCTGTCGGCGAGGCCGGGCAGGTCGCGCAGCTCGAGCGACACCATCTTCTTGAGCGACGCCGGCGGGAGCGCCTGCGGGAAGGTGAGGGTGACGACACGGAACGGACGCAGGCCCTCGCTGCCGGACGACGGCGCCATCGCCGAGGGCGGCGACATCATCGTGGTGAGCACCTTCTTCGTGCCCTTCGCGTCGACGGCGAAGCGCGCGAGCGCAGGCCACGGCTCGGCTGGGCGGAACTGCAGCGTGCGGCGGTCGACCCACGTCCACGCGCCAGGCCAGGCCGGCGCGAACGAGAGGAACTTCGGGCCGTCATCGGCGGGCCCCTTCGCCGCCACCTGGTCGGCGTCGAAGTACACCGTCACCGGGTCGTACCCGCGCAGGAACGTCTCGGGCAGCACGCGCGTGCCGCTCCCCCTGGGCCGCTCACCGTCGTCGGCGGCGGTGTACTGGGCCAGCGCCGGGCTCGACACGACGAGGGCGAGGGCAACGAGACGAAGTGCAGTCATGGGCAGGGTCCACGCGCGACGAGACGACGTGCGGAAGGAGCGTTCGGTCGCCTCGCGAGCAGCGAGCTGGCGGCGAGGCACGAGGGACGGGCGACGAGCGGCAGAGGCGCGCGTCATGGCGTCACCTCGACGCGGCGGAAGAAGTCTTCGAGGTACTCGCGCGGTATCTCGCTGGAGTCACCCGCGAGCCCGAGCAGCACAGGCCGCACCGCGAGCGGCGTCGCCCCGGGTCGATTGGGGTTGCGCACCGTCAGCAGGTACTTGCCCTTGTCGAGGTTCAGGTACTGCTGACAGCCATCGCCGACGGGCTGCGAGGCGTCGGTGTACACCTGGCACTCGAGGCCTTCGCTGCGCGACTGCAGGCCAAGGCCCACGCGGCCCGGGCCGGTGGTGTCGAAGGTGAAGAGCCGGACTTCTCCCGGAGCGAGCCACGTCTCGGCCGCCACGCCTTCGGACAGCGTCGTCACCGGCTCGGCGAGCCAACGCAGCGCGCCCGCGATGGGCTTCTGGGCGAACGGACGCACCAGCACGCGGTAGGTGCCCGGCGTCACCACCCGCACCAGCTCGCAGCCCGTGTCGAGCCCGTCGACGGCCAGCAGGTCGTTCCCCTTGAAGAGCCCGCACACGCCCGAGTCCGCCGACACGCGCAGCACGCTGCTCGAGTCGACGATGACGGTGCGGTCGAGCCGTCCTGCCTGGAGCGGCACCGCTACTGCCGCCGACAGCGGAGGCCCCGGCACCACCGGCAGCTCGAGGCCCAGGCGCGCCCACTTCTCCCGCCCCGAGGCGTGCACGAGGACCCGCAGCGCGCCCAGGTCATGGTCGACGAAGAGCTCGGCCGGCGTGCCGGCGGGCACCTTGCCGCGGCAGTCGGTGAGTCGTTCACCCGTGCCCAGCACCAGCGCGCAGCGCAGGGCGCCCTCGACGAGCACGGTGCGCTCCTGGGGCGCGGCGGGAATCGGCAGCCGCACCGTGCCGGGTGCGCGGGGCGCGTCTTCGTACTGGCCCGTGAAGGCCACCGTCGTGGGCGCCGCCTCGAGCAGCACCGTCGTCAGGTCGGCCTCGCCCTGCGCGCCGATGAGCCACAGTGCGCCACCCTGGCCCGTCAGCACGCAGCGGCGCAGCTCCGACTCCGGAGCGCAGACGTCGAGCGCGTTGCCGGTGTCGTCGAGCAGCACGGCCCAGCTCTCCTTCGCCAGCGTCGCCTCGACGCGCGCGCGGCTCGTCTTCGGCAGGGCGAACGCGCCGACCGAGGTGAAGGCGACGCGGCGACGGCCGGGCGAGAGCGGCTCGACCTTCGGGGGCTGGGGCACTTCGCGGCGCACCACCGTCGCCGTCACCACGCCGTCCGTCGGAGCCCAGAGCCGCGCCAGCGCCTCGGTCCCGACGCGGCTGACCGCGAAGCAGGCCGACGCGCGACGCTCGCGCGTGGTGCCGGGCCCGTCGAACCCGCAGGCCGGCGGCGCAGCCTCACCCCAGCCCGTCGTCGCCGAGAGCAGCACCAAAGCAGGCGCCGTCGTCGTCACCATCTGCAGGTGCGGCTGCCGCGAGAGCTCCATCGTGATGGCCGTCGCGCTGGCCGAGAAGCGCACCTCGTCGAGTGGCACCGGCGTCGGCTTGTCACCGAAGCCCGCGAACACGACGGGCCCGGCCTCGAGCGACACCTCGGGGCCACAGCGCTCGAGGACGCCCGTCTCATGGCCGCGCAGACAGAACGCCTGCGGCGAGGTTCGGTACCGGCCAGCCTTCGCCACCGTCGTCTGGAGCGCCTGCTGCGGCCCCACGTCTCCCACCGTCGAACTCAGGGTGCGCGCCTTCAACGCCGTGGTGACGGCCACCGAGCCGTCCGTCGTCCACAGGCGCAGCGACAGGCGCTCCTGCTTCGGCAGCACCAGCATCGAGCAGTCGGTGACGCGCGAGCGGCGGCTCAGCACGCCGGACGGCCCGACGACGGCGCACGAGAAGGGGGCCTTGCCGGCGGTCCGCACGGTGAGCTCCTGCACGGCGTCGCCACCCGGCACCTGCAGCTCCACCACCGGCGTCGAGAGCGTCAGCGTCTGGCCACCGGCGAAGGCGCCCTTGCTCTCGACGGGCGGCAGCGCGAGCGACAGCTTCGTCTCTCCGGCCAGCTGCGTCTCGCTCTCGAGGACCAGAGTGTAGCGGCCCTGGCTCACCGGCTCGGCGGTGGCGCAGTTCCAGTCGGCGCCGTTCTCGCTCGCCTCGAGCACGAGGCGCTTCTTCGCGTCGAAGAGCCGGCAGCGCACGTCGGCCTGGCCCTCGGTGCGCAGCCGCAGCGTGCCGTCGCGCGGCACCGTCACCGGAATCGTCGTGGGCACGCTCAGGGTGCGCGCCATGCCCGGCAACAACACGGCGCTGCCGAAGTGCAGCTTGTAGGTGATGCCGACGTCACCCTTCGCGTGCTCGGTGACGAGCTTGTAGCTCCCGGCCGGCAGCGTCACCTTCGCGCCCGACGGCGGTGGAGGCGCGGCCCGCATCGCAGGACCCGAGGGCGCTGCGACGGGTGGTGGCGTGTACTCGTCGCTCGACTCGCCCTCGTCCCCTTCCGAGGGCTCGTACTCCTGCTCCATGGGCGGCTCGTCTTCCGACGGCTCCGACTCGGGCTCCTGCCCCGGCTCGACGGCGTCGAACGCCGACACCTGGGGCGGAATCACCTCGACGGCCTTCGGCGGCTGGTCCTTCTCGAGGCGGTACACGCGGCCCTGCATGCCCTGCGTCAGCACCACGTCGAGCGTCGTCTCGCCTTCGAGCGAGAACGTGAACTCGTCTTTCCCGTCGGGCCCCAGCTCGGCGTCGTACCAGGTGAAGGCCTGCACGGCGTGCGGCCGGTTGCCCTTGAGGACGATGGGCGCGCGCACACGTTCCAGGCGCGTGCGCCGCATCGACTCGACGGTGAGGGGCAGCTGCGTCCACAGGTAGGTGCCGGCCGAGAGCGAGCGCTGGCCGTCACACGGAGAAGGAACCGTCTCGACAGGCCACCCCTGCGGGTCGTCGAGCCGGCAGGCGAGCGAGGCGCCCTGCGCGGTGGTTCCGAGGTGGTAGTCGCCGGTCTTCGGAACAACGAGCTTCTGCTGCACCAGCTCGTTGGCATCGGTGCGGAAGAACGACTCCCCTTCGCCGCCGAGGCCAGCCACGTCCTTCGCGGGCTTGCGCAAGAGGAACAGCGCGCCGCGGCCCTTGCTCTGGCCCTGCGTGGTGGCCGACAGCAGGTAGCGCCCCTTCTGCAGGTACGTCTGGATGAGGCAGTTGCGGCCGCGGCCCGAGCCGGTGTCCTGCGCGACGAGGTCGACGACGGGCGTTCGCAGCCGGCACGACGTCGAGAGCAGCCCGAGCGTCGTCACGTTGTAGAGGCCCGGCGTCTGCACCTCGAAGACGGCGGCGTTGGTCTGGTCGCGCTCGAAGTCGAACCAGGCCGGTGTCTCGGTCGCCAGCACGGGCAGCGGCTTGAGCGTGGGCGCCCACGAGGTGAGGGTTGCGGGAGGGGGCGCTGAGACCGGCCGGAAGAGCGTCACCTGCACCGGTGCGTCCGAGGGGTTCGAGAGCATCAGCGTCTCACCACCCGAGGCGCCCGGCACCGCGCAGTCCGAGAGCATCACCGCTGCACCGCCCGGTACCGTGCACGAGAACTTCGCGCCGCCAGCCGCGCGCACCTTGAAGGTCGCCGTCCGGGCGAGCGGGAGCGCCAGCGCCTGCCGCGCGTCGAGCGTCAGGTGAACGGGAACCGACGGGTCGACGGGCAGCGAGGTGAGCTGGAGCCCGCGCGCGGTGATGGCGCCGACGCGGGTCAGCGTCAGCCGGTACCGCCCCTTCGCGAGGTCGAAAGGCGGCAGCACGCACGAGGCGCGGGTGGGCGCCGGCGTCAGGGCGCGCTTCGAGTCCTCTCCCACCGTCATCGTCTCGATGCCCGACACGCCGCCGAAGAGCTGCAGCTGGTACTGGCCCTTGCCGAGCGAGAGCACCTGGTCGCAGCCGGGCGTGTCGTTGGCCTTCGTCTGGGTGAGGCGCTCGAGGGTGCCGTCGGGTTTGTGCGCGTACACCTCGCAGCGGTTCTTCCGGCTGCCGTCGGTGCGAATGCGGTAGCGGTTCGCCGACGCCACCTCGAACCAGATGATGGCGCCGCCCTCGTCGTAGTTGAACGACTTCTGCAGCGCTTCGCCGTCGCCGATGACGGTCATCGCGCGGCCCAGGACGCGGGTGAGCTGGCCGCGGTCGTCGAGCGCCTCGAGCTGGCAGCCCAGCGGCGGCGCGTCGGTGTCGACGGGCAGGTCGTGCGTCGAGACGAGCGTGCGGCCGAGCGCTTCGGTGGCGAAGGTGAACGAGGTGCTGGGTGCTCCGTAGTACCCACCGCGGCGGGTCGAGAGCAGGCCCAGGTCTCCCGAGACCGCCTCGGCCCACTCGACGGAGCCGCGCGTGCCACGCGGGCCGCGCAGCAGCAGCACGTGGCGGTCAGGCCGCCCCAGGCTCCGCACCGCACACTCCGGCACCAGCGCGCCTTTGGGAATGGTGCACGAGACGTCGTTGCCGAGCGTGCCCATCGCGGACAACTGGTGGACGGAGAGCGTGACCGGACCCTCGGGAGCGCCGTCGAGCGAGGCGAAGGCCGCGATGCGCTCGGTGGGCAACTCGACCGCCAGCACGCCCGAGACGGGCAGGGTGAACGAGACGCTGCGCTCGACGGGCCCGGGCCGGAAGCCCATCTCGATGGTGAGTGACTCGTCCTTCGTCGAGCCCGTCACCTGCACCGGGTCGTTGCCGTAGACGACGAGCTTGTAGTCGCCCGCCTCGAGCACCGAGTCGAGCCACCACTCGTGCATGGGGAAGCCCGGTGTGTTCGTCACGGTGCTGCGGCGTGGCGTCAAGGGCTCGAGCCACTCGCCGTTGCGCCACAGCCGAACGTCTCCGGCGTTGCGGCCGGCGATGCGCACGTACGGCACGCCACGCGTCGGCATCGGCAGCCAGTACGAGGCCTGCTGCCCCAGCCCGAGTGTCGCCTCGATGGACGCGCCGGCGACGAGCTTCACCGGCCCCGGGTTGAGCTCGGTGAAGACGGTGGCCGAGAGCGTCACCAGGCCGCGGCCCTTCGCCGGAGACTCGAGGCGCACCTTGTACTGGCCCGCGTCGAGGAGCAGGTCGAGCTCGCAGTTCTTGCCCCCGGCCACACCGGCCCGCGCGAAAGGCCCGCGCACGCGGTCGATGACTTCGCACGAGGTGCCGCTCCCGCTGCGGGCGGTGAGGCGCACGGCCGCGGGAGCGTCGAGCGTGAGAATCGTCTCGTGGCGCCCGGTTGCCGGCACCGTGGTCTGGCTCAACGACGCAGCGGACGTCACCAACCACGGCAGCAATAGGGATGGGCTCATGCGCGCGGCGGACGCTACAGCAAGGTGTGCGCCAGCCTCAGTGAGAAGGAAGCGGCGCCGCGGGGCCACGTCCGGGTGGACCCTGCGGAGGATCGGCCACGCTCGGCGCGGTTGGAGAGCGACGCTTTGCTCGGCTATGGCGCGCGCATGCTTGGGCTCGTGCTGGTGGGGGTGTTGGCTGCGCCGGACGTGTCGTCGTCAGTGACCATGGGCCTCAGCGCAGGCACTCAGGTTCCCGGTGGGAATACGGTGTTGAGTCCGACCGTCGCGGCGCAGCTCAACCTGACGCAGCGCTTTCCGGTCGGTGAGGCACGGCTCCGGCTCGCGCCCGTGCTGGTGCCCTCGTTCGCCGTTGGCGCCGTGGGGGTCTCGCTGCAAGACCTGGGAACGCGCCTCGAGCTCGAGTTCCCCGTCAGTGACGACGTAAGCGTCGGCGTACGGCTTGACCCGTTCAACTCCTTGCTGCGCCGCGTGAGCTTCGATTGGGCCAACCTCGTAGGGCGACCAGCATTGGACACGACGGGCTTCAACCCTGTGCTCGCGGCCGACGTGCGCGGTCAGCGGTGGTCGGTGTTCCTCGCGGCGCGTCTCTCGGTGCGGACCGACGCGCTGTCCGGCCTTTCGGTCCCGCGGGCCGATGCGCTGGGCGGCGCGTCACTTCGGCTCGGCTCGACGACCCTGGAGGCTCGCGTGGCACGCTTCGACTTCGGCCTCGCCCCGGTTCTCGCCTCGCAGGGCGTTGCCGCCCCGAGCTTCAGCTACCTCGGCACAGGCCGGGTGACGTGGAACTGGCACGGGGAGGTCGGAATGCCCATCGACCTCGTCACGTATCGGGACGATCCGCTTCGATTCGAGCGCTTCTTCGAGCGGGTGGCGGTGATGAGCCAGGGCGTTGCACTCACGCTGTCGCTCGAGGGCGGGGCAGGCTCGCAGGTGCTCCAGAACCCGGATGTCTTCCAGATGACGCGGCCTCAAGCCCTCGGCTACGGCGACCTTCAGCTTCGCGCGCAAGTTGGGATGACGCGGTTCTTCGGGATCGGACGAATCTCATCGCTGAGCTTCGTCGTTCACGATGCGGGCGGGTTCCCGCCGTTCTTTGCCCTGGGGGCAGCCACGGTCGTGACTCCGACTTGGAGTGGCTTTCTCGGGGCCGACCATTCGTTCCTGGGAGGGCGACTGACACCTGGAGTCCTGGT
>JALOQF010000354.1 GCA_025459425.1 Myxococcaceae bacterium
GGCGGCCTCATGCTGGGCGCGGGCCACGGCGGCTTCGAGTCGATGCTGCTGGTGGGCCTCAACCTGGCGGTGAGCGCCGTGCTGTACGTCGCGCTCTCGAAGGGCGTGACGCTGGGCCTGCCCGAAGACGCGCTCTCGGCCGTTCGCACCCAGTTCGCGCAACTGACGCCCGCGCTCACGCTCGCCGGAGGCATCGAGCGGCTCTCGTCGATGGTGGTACACTGCGGGTTGTCGGTGCTGGTGCTGCAGGCCTTCACCCGCGGCTCGTCGCGCTGGTTGTGGCTGGCCATCGCGTTCCACACGGCGAGCAACGTGGCGGGCGTCGGCGCGTCGAAGGGACTCGGCGTGTGGCCCGGAGAAGCCGTCATCGCGCTCTTCGCGCTCGCCGCGCTCGCGTGGACGGTGCGGTGGGTGCGTGACGACCAGCGGGCGCGGGCTGCGCTCGGCTCGTGACGAGCGCCGCGAGGAACGGGTCTGATGCCGTTCAGTCGCGCGAGTCGAGGCACACCAGGGCCCGAACTGCCTCGTGGCTGAGGGCCCGAGGTTCGTCCGGGTGAGCGCGCTGAGCACCGGACCGAGATCGGGCGCATCGGGGGGCCCCGCGACCAGGCGCAAGACCGGGACGACGAGGTTCGACGTCGTGCGAGCAGCTCAGCCCGTCTTTGGCCAGGGGGTCGCACACGGTGCAGGAGCCAGCGTCACGCTCGTTCTCAGTCAAGACCAGCCAGCATCGACTCGAGCGCCAGCCGGACGGTCGATCGGAGCACCTGGCGTTGGAGCTCGAAGCGATCGAGTTCGCTCACGACACCCCAGTGGCGCAGCTCCATCGACGGCCCGGCCGGTGCCGAAAGTCGCTCGTACGCTGCGAACTGGTCGCGCGCGGCTTTTCGGAGGGGGTCGCGAAGCGTACTGCCGCCGGTCTGAATGGCCCAGCCAACGAAGGTGTACGCGAGTTCTGCATGTCGCGCTTCGTCTTCGGAAATCTGTCCGAGGACAGCGGCAATCGTCGGATCAGTCGTCCATGCCGCTGCGTGCTGTGCCTCGTTCGCCGAGATCGTTTCGGCGATGCAGCCTTCAATCAACGTGGCGCGCGCGGCTCCGACGAGCGTCGTGTCGGGCATGGCTCGCGGGAGCGGCAGAGGACCGGGGCCGAGCGGAGAGCCAGCGAAGGCTGAGGCGATGCGGAAGGAAAGTCGGGCGTGTTCAATCTCGTCGAGTCCTGCTCGATGCGAAGCCCGCAGGACCTCGGGAGGCGCTCCGACTGCGAGCAGTTGCAAGCTGAACTGTGCGAAGGAGCCGATTGAGGCGTGCTCTCCAAGCGCCGCGTTGGACCACCGCCACGCGAGCGCCGCTCGGACTTCGGCCTCAAGTGAGCGCGCACGTTCACCAAGCCGAGCCCAGTCGTCAGTCGAGATCACCACGGGTTCAGCCCTGTTCGAGTGAAGGCGCGCGCACTCCCACGCATCGTGACAACGAACCAGGGAGGGGAGTGGTTGACGATGCCTCCGAGGGCGACTCCAGCAACGGAGTCAGCATGGCTCCGTTCGTTCGCACGAGAGCGCCTCCGCACGAGAACCTCTCAGCGAGCGAAGTGCACTGCATCGCCACATGTCGAAGTCTCGACACCCAATCGCCCGTCACTTCAAGACCAGTCGGATCGAAGCGAGAGCCCGGCGACGCACGCGCCACGTTCGTCGAGGAGCGGTCGGCCCGCATTCAGGTACCACCGCCCGCGCTGCTCGCCACGAGGAAGAAGCCCAGGCTCTCGACGCCGAGAGGTATTCCAGTGATGGCGCACACCGCGTTGCTGAAGCCCACGTCGCAGTCCTCCCTTTCCCAGGTGGCCTCTTCATCACGGTATTGTGGGGCGGCATCGTCGCGTCTTCAACAGCGGGTCAAATGAGAAGCAAGCAGAGAGCCGGATCAACGGCGCGACTGGCGGTGGGCTGATGGCGAGGCAGACGAACGGGTGGTCAGCGCCGCGTCACCGTCACGCTCGCCACGTGCTGGTACCGCCCGTACTGCGTCGTGTTGGCGAACACGGCCAGCTCCCCCGATGACGGGACGGGACACGTCACGTCGACGCGCTCCGCGTTGGTGTTGCCGCACTGGCGTGCGCGGCCCTGCGCGTCCTTGTACGAGAGGATGAGCCAGCGCCGTCTGGGGTTGTCGAGCTGCACCGGGAGCACCTCGCGTGCGTCGACGGCCACCCGGTCTGGCGAACGCATCGTCAAGCCATGCACGGCGATGCCGGGCCGCGAGAAGGGCTGGCGCAGGAAGTCACCGCGAGCCAGCGGCCGGCCGAGGAGCTGCCATCGGGGGTCGTCCGGCAGGTGGCTCCACACGGCAATCGAAGGCGGGATGAAGAGGTACTCGGTGCGGTAGCTGGTGCTGCGCTCGTTCTGGTCGATGGGGTCGTCCCAGGTGGCGTCGATGAGGTACCACGCGCCCTCGACGAAGGCGGCGTTCCATGCGTGGCCGACGGGCGCGATGGCTCCGGACTCTTCACGCACCTCGCCCGGCACGAAGACGATGGGGTCCTTCGTCATCGCGCCGAAGGCCACCATCAGGCGGGCGTAGCCCTCACAGACGCCGCGCCGCGTGCGGAACACGGTCTCGGCGTCTTGCGGCTTGCGCCTCCCTGGACGCGTGGAGTCCATGTCGTACTCGAGCCGCGTCACCACCCAGTCGTGCAGCGCCTTCACGCGGCGGAACCCGTTGGGCTCGAGCGACGCGATGTGCGCTGCCACCGCTGCGATGGACGTCTCGTGCTCGGGCCGCATCGCGCGCACGATGGGAGAGATCTCGCTCTTCCACGGCCAGTGCGTGCCTCCGAGGTCGAGCGTCTCGAGCGGCGCAGGTGACGGCTCGGGCGCGTCGGACTCGTGCAGCTTGGCGATGGAGGGCGCGCGGCCCGAGCCCTTCCCCGACGTCTTCCAGTCCTCGTCGTCGTCCTCGCCGGTCAGCTTCGCGACCGGGTCATCGGTCTCCGTCAGCTTCGCGACCGAGCTGTCCTCGTCGTCGTCGGTGAGCTTCGCGCCACCCTCGTCGTCCTCGTTCGTCACGCTGGTGCCCGCGTCGCGAGTAGTCCGGGCTGACGGGACCGGGGCTCCGGCCGGCTTCGGACGCGGCGCGAGGCCCTCCCGCGCGGCGCGCTCTTCGTCGGTGAGGCGTCGCCACCGTGCCCCCGCGCCCGTTGGCAGCACGGGTGTGGTCCCCCCTGACGGCAAGGTCTTCGGGTCCACCTGCGCGAGCGCGGAGCGGTCTTCCTCCGTGGCGTAGGGGTTCGGGTTGGCGAGCCGGTGGAGCCCCTCGAGTCCTTGAGCGAGGAAGAAGGCGCCGCTGCGCCAGGGCTCTCCGCGCTCGCCCTCGGGCAAGAACCAGTCTCCGCGCGTCGACAACGCCGCGAACGTCGTCTTGGGGAACGCGGCCACCATGCCGGCCAGGAAGAGCGCTCCGATGGCCAGCGTGCGGAGCGACACCCGCGCCAGCGCCGTCAACGTGCGCTTCGGTGCGACGCCGAACTGCTTCCTTCGTCCAAGCCGCTCCCGCCAGGCTCTGCTCGCGCGCCATTCCCACCACAGGGGCAGGGCGGGGAAGAGCAACAGCCCGGCCGCCAGCGAGGCCTCGGGCGGCCCGCCGTGAAAGGCCACCAGCGACGAGGCGAGCCACACCGTCAACGCCGGAACGGCGACGAGGAACAGCGTGGACAAAAGCGACACGAGGCCGCGCAGCATGGATGGCATTGTCGTCACGAAGCACCAGCGACGCCATTGCCATCACGAGCTGGGCTACGACGCGGCCATGTTCGCGCTCACGCTCGCCCTCGTTCTGTCGCAGCACCACCCGGCGCCGGCCGAGACGCCCGAGGCGCAGCTCTTGGCCGTGGCCGCCGTGCATGGAGAGGCCGGCCCGTGGGCGGTCGCCGGCTACCGCATGGGCCGCTTCGCGCTGAAGACGCTGGGCCTGCCAGCGCACAGCCACGAACTGCGCGTGGTGCACCGGTCGCCGAAGACGCCGCAGTTCGCGTGCGTGGCAGACGGGGCGCAGGCCGCGACGGGCGCGAGCGTGGGCAAGCTGAACCTCGCCCTGGAGGAAGCGTCGCTCGAGCAGCTCACCACCACCTTCACCCACGCGAAGACCGGCGCCAGCGTCACCCTGAAGCCGGCGAAGGCCTTCGTTACCCGGTTCCTCAACGCGCCCCGCGAGAAGGCACTCGAGAACGGCCGCGTCGTGCTGACGCTCAAGGACGCCGAGGTCTTCGAGGTCGTCTCGACGCCTGCCGTGAAGTGAGCGTCACGCCAGCGCGGCGAGGCCCGCCTTCATCGCGTCGAGCATCGCCAGGGCAGAGACGGCATCCGCCATGCCGGCCACCTGGACGAGGGGTGTCTTCCGGCCGATGTGCTGGCGGGCCCGGCGTCGACAGCTCATTGGTGTCTTCGACCGCGGCCTCGTGGTGAAGGCGACGCGGGCCGATGGCCGCAACGGGGCCGCCGCATCGTCGCTCGACCCACCGGCGAAGCGGTTGTCGCCCTTGCCCGGAGCGCCGGCGGCCGGGTGCGGGAGTTCGGCCCTCGCTCCCGCGTCGCTGCTCGGCCTCGCGCTCTTCGTCCGCTCGAGACGGCGCTACTCCTTCCAGCGCAGCCGATAGACAGCGGCGGGCGGCGCCGACTGGGCGACCTCGACGTCGGCCGACGAGGCGCCGGCCCAGCGCATGAGGCCCTCGAGCGAGCCGCGCATGAGGCCGGGCGCCGAGCCGACGTCATTCACCTCGAGGCGCAGCACGCCCGGGCCTTCGTCGACGAGCGTCGCGGTGGCGAAGGTGTTGGCGGTCTTGATGTTGTGCGGCACGCGGCCCAGCACCCGTCGCACGCCGAGGAGCTTCACCACCGGCGCGAGGGCCTTGCCGAACGTGGTGTCGCTCATGCCCGAGATGAGGAGCCGCCCCATCTCACGGTGCGCGTCGTCGAGCGCGAGGGCCGGGAAGACGTGGCGCGCGGTGACGTCGATGCCGCGGTACCAGGCTTCGCGCGGCAGACCCGGCGGGAGCTTCTTGTCGAGGTCGAGCCCCAGCGCGCGCAGGTCGTGCTTGAGCGCTGGTGTGACGCGGGGCCCGAGCGCCCGCACGTAGAGCGCCTCGATGGAGGTGTCGAAGACGAGCGGTTCGGACACGGCGCGGGAGTTTGCGCTGGTGGCCCTCGAAAAAGCCAACGCGCGTTGGCCGGGCCGGGCTCACAGCGGGCTGTTGCGTCGTGCCTGTGCCCGGGGCTCACGAAGGAAGGCCTCGAAGGCCTCGGCCTCTGACTGGTGCGTCGAGAACCACGTCTCGGCCTCGGGGTCGTTGGCGGCGGCGCGAAGCTCCCAGAGCGCCGCCTCGAGGACGCCCGCGCGTTTGGCCTCGAGGAACAGGCTGACGGCTGCACGGCGGAGGGGCGTCTTCGGCTGCTCCGAGACGACCTCGAGCAGCATGCGCATCGCCTCGACGAACTGCTCGCCCGGGGTGAGGCCTTCCTTCGTGCGGCTCGCGGCCACCACCATGCCGAACACCATGTCGTCGGGGTTCGAGACCCGAATGGTCACCTTGCCGTCTTCGACTGACACCGCGCGCCGGAGCAGCTCGTCGACCTCTGCGGCTCCGGCCCGGCCCCACTTCGAGCGCGGGTCGAGCACCACGAGGCGCATCTTCGTCAGCACCGCGTCGGTCACCCGGTCGTCCTGGAAGGCGAGAATCGACAGCGTTCGCCAGAGGCCCGCGCGGTGGGGCTCGGTCTGCGCGCACCGGAGGAGCTCCTTCTCGGCCTCGTTCGACCGACCCTGCACGGCGAGGTTGATGCCGAGGTTGAACCGCAGCTCGGCGCTCTTCGGGAACTTCGCCAGCCCCTTGCGAAACCACGCTTCACCGGTCTTCACCTCGCGCCGGGCGTCCCAGAGGCTGCCGAGCAGCGAGTACAGCTCGGGAATGGGGGCCTTCATCAGCTTGAACTCGCCCTCGACGAAGGCGACGACCTCGTCGGGTCGCGTGCGCGCGGCGTTCATCGACAGGGCGAGCTCGTAGACGAGGCGTGGCTCGTGCGGCCAGGTCGTGAGCATCGATCGGTACACGGTGATGGCGCCCTCGTAGTCGCCGCCGTCATGTCGTCGAATCGCTTCGGTGAGCTGCTCCTTGTATTCGGGAGAATCGACCGGGGGACTGGCGGCCAGCGCGACCGACACCAGAAACGTGAGCATGCGACAGCATCGCCCGCCCGTTCGCCTCACGTCCACGTGTGAGCACAGGGGGCCCTCACCGGGAGTTCGTCACGGTTGTTCGACGCGCCTCGTGGCGAGCGCGCGGTCGCACCGGGCCAGCTCGGCGCTTCCTGCGCTGCCCGTGACCGCGAAGGCCCGCTTGCTTCGCAGCAGCGCAGCCTCAACCTCGGCCCAGGGCCGCTTCGACTCGAACGCGACGACGGCCAGCCACCAGGCAGCGTCACCTTCATCCGACGGCTCGCACTCCACCCGGCCACACACCATCAGCGCCTCGTCCAGCACCGTTCTCGCGCGCGCGAGGTCGCCGAGCCCGCGGGTGGACTTCCCGATGCCGGCGAGGGCGCTCACCCGATGCGCCGAGTCGAGGCCAAGCCCCGCCGTCCACACCTCGAGGGCCCGCTCGTAGGCCACGAGCGCGTCTCGGTGACGGCCCAGCCGCGCGTTGGCTTCGGCGACGTTGAAGTGCGCGGTGCCGACGTTCGGGTGCTTCGGCCCCAGCGTCGCGAGGTACCCGTCGACGACGCGCTGGAAGACCCCCACCGATTCCTCGAGCCGGCCGGCCTCGCCGAACGCTGCGCCCAGTGAGTTGAGCGCTTGAAACGTATCGGGGTGCTGCGGCCCCAGCGTCTTCTCGAAGAGCGCCAGCGCCCGCTCGATGAGCGGCAGCGCCTCGGCGTTTCGTTTCTGGCGGAGCCGCCCGTTGCCGAGGTTCGTGAGGGAGCGGGCCGTGAAGAAGCTGTCGGGGCCGGTGCGACGCTCGACCAGCTCGAGCACGCGGGCGAAGTGGGGGTCGGCCTCGGCGAACCGGCCCTGCCGCGTGAGAATGTTCGCGACGCTGCCTTCCACCCGCTCCTCGGCGCGCGGGTCTCTCGAGGCCGGCAGGTGCGCGCGGGCCAGCTCGACGAACTCGCTGGCTTCGGCGGGCTTGCCCTGGAGGAAACCCACCAGGAAGCCCAGCTCGGCCCACGCGGCTCCCGCCATGTCATCGTCCCGGAGCCCGGTCGACGCGAGCGCGCTGGCCTTGAGGAGCAGGCGGGCCTCGTCGAGTCGGCCCAGCTTGTGGAGCACCCGCCCGCGCTCGTAGTGCACGAGGGACGTGACGATGGCTGGCACACCCGCGTCACCGGGGTTCGAGAGCGCCTCGGCTTCTTCGAAGCGGCCAGCTTCGTAGAGCGCGCCCGTCTTCGCGGCGAGCTCGCGCGCGTGACGGAACACCAGCCGCGAGGGCTCGTCGAGCGGCACCCGGCCCAGCGCGTCGACCTCGAGGCACACCCCGGGCGCCGGGAGCCGGTCGACG
>JALOQF010000355.1 GCA_025459425.1 Myxococcaceae bacterium
CTGGCGCTCCTTCGGCCGGGAGGGCTCGTGGCCACTGCCTCGTGCTCGGCGCGGGTCTCCCAGTCCATGTTCCTCGATGCGGTGCGTGAGGGCGCCTTCAACGCCGGCGTCGACTTGACGCTCGTCGAGGAGCGCTACCAGCCGCCCGATCACCCCATTCGGCTGCAGTTCCCCGAGGGCAGGTACCTGAAGTTCCTCGTGCTCCAGTCGCGCGACCTCTGAATCGAACGACTTTGCACTCGTCTCGGTGGTCCCGTGTCTGTCGGGGTGCGAAAGCGTTGACTTGCCTTTGCATGTAGGACAAACGACCGCCCGTTGTTTCAGGGCCAACTCTCGAAGGGGAAACGATGAACTCCGTGAAGCTCCTGGGCGCCGTGACGGCGACCCTCCTGGTCACTGGCTGCAACACCGGCCAGCCTCGCATCTGGCGCGTGGCGTACGACACGAGCCGCGTCGACTTCGTCGACAACTCGAGCTGCTACATCGGTAACCGCGTGCCGCAGGCGCGTACGGCGCAGTCGAACTACCGCCGTGACGCGAACTGGGTGATCTGGGACGGCGTGGCCGACCAGAGCGGCCAGCTCAAGCAGTACCTCGACATCGGGACGCCGAAGTTCAAGCTCGGTGACTCGCCCGAGGTGGTGGTCGAGGACGTGATCGAAGGCGACGCCGCGCTGCGCAGCTTCACCGCCGAGCGCCAGGTGGCCCGCTTTGGCCCGATGGAGCGCGGCCGCAACGCGATCGAGACCCTCGTGGGCCGCATCACCGTGCTGTGGGACAACTACAACCCCGCGGCCACCGGCCTCATCACCATCAACTCCGAGTACAAGTGCGTCGACAACGGCCAGATGCAGAGCGACCAGTGCCCCCGCGGCGGTGGCGGAGACCCGGTCGGCCGTGAGGCGGCGAACTGCTCGGTGCAGGTCTCGTTCGTCGCGCGCCGCATCGACGTGACGCAGGCCACCAACTACAGCAACAACGGCTGCGACGGCGCCGGTTGCTCGACCCCTGTCCCGTAAGGGACGACGGCAGTTTCGAAGTCGCTTCGGCGGTCAGGGCGCTCGCTCTGGCCGCCGAAGTCGTTTCTGGGGAGCACGTGCATGGTGATGAAGGGCCAGTTCCTCGAGCGGCCGACGCTGGTGCCGCTCCCCTCCGGCCTCGTCCTCGAGGGCGTCTCGCACCGCGGCGAGCGCCGGCCCGGGGTGCTGGTGTTGCCGCCGCCGCCCGCCGAGGGGAGCGGCATGGACCACGTCGTCGGCGCCGAGCTCGCCTTCGCCGTGGCGCGCGCCGGGCACCCCTGCCTTCGTTTCAACTACCGCGGCGTGGGCGGGAGCCAGGGGCGGCCCTCTGCTGAGCCGGCAGATCTGCTCGCCGATGCCCACGCGGCCTGGGAGCTCGCTCGAGACAACACCGAGGGCACGGTGCCGCTCGTCGTCGCGGTGGGCGGCTCGGATCGGGTGGCGGTGGCGCTGCTCGAGCAGGCGCCTGGTGCAGGCCTCGTCTTGATTCACCCAGCGCTGACGCCCGCGCAGTTGCGGGTGACCGTGCCAGTGGCGGTCGTGCTCCCCGAGCTCGAGGGGCCAAAGGCGCGCGCCGCCTGGGCAGCCCGGCTGGACGAGGGGGCCCTGACCGTCGTGCTGGGCGCCGACAAGAGCTATCACCGCAATCTTCCTCAGGTTGGGAAGGCAGTCGTCGCGCTGCTGCAACGCGTCGCGGCCTCGACGGGGAACCCCTGACTCACACTAGGCTTCAGACACTTCACCCAACTTCACGGGCGGTTCTGGAACAGTCGCCGAGATCCAATCGTTTCCCCGAACGTTCGTAGCTGCACGAGCCCGCCCATGCGCCCAACCCTGCCTGTCGCCGCCGCGCTGTCGACGTTGTTCCTCCTCGCTGGGTGTCAGCGCGACGCGGCCGAGCCCGCTTCGCTGCGCTCGCTCGAGCGCCCCGTCATCGACGAAGCGGCCCAGCCCGACGACGTCGCCTTCCATGTGCCCGAAGTGGTGGTGGTCGACTTCCTCGACGGCACGACGAAGGCCGAGTTCGACGCCATCGAGCAGGACTGGGGCCTCGATCTCGAGCTGGCCGACGAGGAAGAGGGGGTCGACAGCGCCATCACCGTGGGAACCTTCCAGGGTGACGTCGACGGGCTGCTCGCGCGCATTCGGGCGAACTCGAAGGTCGAGGCGGCCGAGCCGCTCATGCGCTTCGCGGCGAGCTTCGTCCCCAACGATCCGGCGTACGCCAGGCAGTGGAACCTGAAGATGATCAACATGCCGAAGGCGTGGGATCGGTCGAAGGGCAAGGGCGTGGTGGTGGCGGTGCTCGACACCGGTGTCGCCTTCGAAGACCACGACGACTTCCGCCAGGTGCCCGATCTCAAGGGCACGAAGTTCGTCGAGGGCTACGACTTCGTGAACAAGGACCGACACGCCAACGACGACCACGGCCACGGCACGCACGTCGCCGGTACCATCGCGCAGGCCACCAACAACGGCGAGGGCGTGGCCGGCGTCGCCTTCGAGGCCGCCATCATGCCCGTGAAGGTGCTCGACCACTTCGGGGGCGGCACCTCGGCCGACATCGCCGACGCGATTCGCTGGGCCGCCGATCGCGGCGCGAACGTCATCAACATGTCGTTGGGTGGCGGCGGGCGCTCGGCGGTGATGGAGAAGGCCGTCGAGTACGCGCGGAAGAAGGGTGTCGTCGTGATCTGCGCGGCGGGCAACGGCGGGCGCGGCATCGTCGAGTACCCGGCGGCGTACCCCGGCTCGGTGGCGGTCGCGGCGGTGGGCCCGGGCGGCCAGCGCGCGCCGTACTCGTCGTGGGGCAAGGAGCTCGATGTCGCGGCGCCGGGCGGCGACAAGCGCCAGGGTGAAGAGGCCGGCATCATTCAGAACACCATCGACCCGAAGGACGTGTCGCAGGCGGTCTACGCGTCGTACCAGGGCACCTCGATGGCGACGCCGCACGTGGCTGGCGTGGCCGCGCTGCTCTTCGCCGCGGGGGCGAAGAACCCCGACCAGGTCGAGAAGGCCCTGTTCGCGAGTGCGCACCCGCCGAAGGGCGCCACCGGGTGGACGGACCAGTACGGCCACGGCGTGATCGATGCCGAGGCGGCGCTGCAGGCGCTCAAGAAGCTGCAGGGCGGTTCGGACGTGTCGGAGCTGCTCCCGACCGAGGTGCAGGTGGCCCAGGCCGAGCCCGAGGTCTCGGACGTGTCTGCCTTCGCCTACGGCGCGCTCGACTGGAAGCCCTTCGCCTTTGCGGCGGCGATGCTGGCCTTCGTGCTCCTGACGCTGGGCCGCAAGGAGCGCCCGGGCTACCTCAACGTCTTCGTCTCGCCGGGCTTCTTGATTCCGCTGGCGCTGACCACGATGGGCGTTTTCTTCGTGCGCTGGGTGGCTCCCGCGGGAGAGCTGTCGACGAGCTTCACGCTGCCCATCCCCGACTGGCTCAACAAGATCATCTTCGGTCGCGGCTCCCTCGCCAACCCGCTCGTCTACAGCGCGCTGGTGCCCACGGTGCTGTCGCTCGTCGCCATCAAGGTGAAGGCCATGCGGCAGGCCGTCGGCGGCGTCGCGCTCGGGTTCGCGGGAATCCTCGCGTACACGCTGTGGGCGAAGGCTCCGGCGCTGTCGTGGCTGCCCTTCACGTTCCTCGCGATTCCATGGCTCGCAGTGAACGTGCTCGTCTGCCTCTTCGTGGCCCGCGCGATGCTCAAGCGGGAGACGGCCTGATGGCGACCACGAAGACCGGCACGGTGCGCTTCCGCGATCTCGAGACGGGCCTCTGGTTGCTCGAAGCCGACGACGGTCGGACGTACCTGCTCGCCGGCGGCGATCGGAAGATCAAGAAGGACGGCGCGCGGATCTCGGTCGACGGTGACGTCGACGCCGAGTCGCCCAACCTCGGCATGGTGGGCCCGCGCTTCGTGGTGAAGCAGTACCGCTTCCTCTGATCTGAGGCGACGTTGCGGGCCGACGCCCCACTTCGGCAACGACCGATGGTGGCCGGTGTCGACACAGGGTTCGCTCATGGTTCTGCCGTGGCAGCTCGACGTTCCTCGGGGTGATGCTCTTTGCCTGTGGCCAGTCCGAGACCATCGAGCCTTCCCCGCGTGGATCCGTTGCAGACCGTCGAGTTCGAGTTCCAGGGCGCGCCTGAAGCGCAGCATTCACTGGGTGGTCGAGCTGAGGCCCTACGGCGACGTCAGTGAAGAACTCCGGCTGTTCGCTCGGGGTCGCGACGACACGGGGGAGTGTTGCGCTCGTTGATTGCGGACGCCGCTCGGACCAGGGCCTCGAACCTGGTGTTCGACGATGACCCGACACGCGGCGAGAAGTCCTTCACTCTGAGCTCCTCCTTTTTTCCCAGATGGCTCGGGCGCCCCGAGGGAATCGAGCGAGAGGGTGACGACCGCGACGAACCTCACCCTCTCCGTGCAGCGCCGCCACCAGCCCCTGCCCGTCGAACTCGACCCGGATCACGCCTTCGTGCGCGCCCGCGCCCGGTGTCCGTGTCCGCGCGGCGGGGCCGTCAAGAATGGCCGCCGTTCGGCTGCGGTCGAGGCGCTGCTCCGAGAGGACCGTGGTCGGCGCCGAGGGGCACGTTTGGGGTTCGGTCGTCCGTCCCCTCCGAGACGTCCGTGTTCGTTTTGGGCCCGGACTCCAGCCGCGAGGAGCCGGTCACCTGCTCGGGCACCATCACGGCCCGGTCGTACCGCGTCAGCCGTAGGTCGTCGTCTCGCGGCCCGGTGAGAGCTTCCCCTTGCGCGCGGTGCCTGGGGCGAAGCCCCTGCGCAGCTCCGCTGAACCCGCTCGCGCGGTGTCGACCCGCCCGAACGGACGCTGTGGTGTGGCTCCTCCCGCCAGCGCGTGTGCCGGCGTCGCCTGTTTCGGGGCCGCCGTGGTGCGGTGGTCGCTCCCGTTCCCATGAGCGGAGGCGTGTTCCGCAAAGAGCGTGATCGCCACCGACGACCCCTGGTGCGCGGAGCGCTTCGGTACGCGGTGACGCGTCAGTCGGTCGAACGCTCGGCAGCGAGCTGACGCATCGTTCGGTATTCGCCGACGTCAGCCTCCCCCCGACGTACGCGCTCTCGCAGCGCCTTCAGCTCTGCCCACGCGGCGCGCTCGCCCGCGCTCGCGTCGGCCTTCGGTGCCGACACCGGGTGCATCAAGTCGATGACATTCACCTGGGCGCCACGAAGATCGACCACCGCCAGAACGCCGATGGCGAAGAGCCCGGCGACGAGCCAGGGCCGCACGGCATTGCCGAGCGGTCGGAACTCGGACGGCTCGTCGGCGGCCGGTCGTGGGGCCGTCCAGGCGTCGCTCCGTCGGAGCCACACCAGCGTGCCGGCCAGGGCCGCGTTGCCGCCCACGAAGAGCGCGGCGACCACGGGCCAGGGCACGTCCGAGTCCTGTCCGCCGGAGAGGAAGTAGACGGCGCACGAGGTGAGGTTGTTGGCCGCGTGGGCGCCGATGGCGGGCCAGAGCGAGCCGCCCCGCCAGGCGAGCAGCCCGAACAGCACCCCCAGCTCGAAGCGCGCCAGCAGCCCCACCGGGTCGAAGTGCATCACGCTGAACACCAGGCCGGTCACCACGACGGCGCGCGGCCAGCCCACCCGCGTCGCCAGCCCCGCCTGCACGAGGCCCCGGTAGAGCACCTCTTCACAGACCGGCGCCGCCAGGCTGACGCCCAGGACGATGATCACCAGCTCGATGGGGCTCTGCCGCTCGAACAGCCGCGCTCCGCTGAAGCGCTCGACGATGGCCTTCGGGAAGGCCTGCTCGGCGACCCACATGAGCGGCACCGCCCAGGCGGCGTAGTTGCACGCGCCCACCGCGAAGCCCGCGAGCAGGCCCTTGGCCCTCGGCTGATCGAGGCCGGTGAACCGCGACGCGCTGCGGCCCGTGAGCTGGAGCGTCACCACCGGAACGGCGAGGAAGACGAACACCTCGGAGAACCACACACCCCAGGCGAGGTGGAGCGCCTGCGCCGTGGCGCCGAGCGTGACGAAGAGGATCGCCGCCGAGAACAGCCCCACCAGGGCCACCTGAAAGGCGGGTGGGGTGACGAGGGCCTCTTCGGTCGACGGGTGAGACACGGCACTCCCGGGAGGGAAAGCAGACGGGCCTCGTTATACTGGCGCCCCGCTCCGTCGCGGCCCGATTCGACGCCCGAAAGACGACCCGTGAACGCACCCGCTTCGATGCCCGACGTCACCTTCGCCGAGGCCGCCGCTGCCTTTCGCCGCTTCTTCGTCGAGCTGCGTGACGCCTTCCTCGAGCGCGAGGCCCTGTTCACCCAGCTCGAGCTGGCGCTGCTGTGCCGTGAGCACTGCCTCGTCATCGGGCCCCCGGGCACCGCCAAGAGCGCCGTGGCCTCGGCCGTGCTGGGGCGCATCGTCGACGAGAAGACGAACCGGCCCTCGCTGTTCGCCAAGCAGCTCGCCGAGAACACCGTGCAGACCGACCTCATCGGCCCGGTGGACTTCAAGGTGCTCACCGAGACGGGGCGCACCGAGTACCTCACCGAGGAGGGCATGCTGGGCGCCGTGCACGCGTTCCTCGACGAGATCTTCGACGGTCGCGACATGCTCCTGCGCAGCATCTTGAACGTGCTGCACGAGCGCGAGCTCAAGCACGGCCGCAAGGTGACGGCGGGCAAGTGCGAGTGCGCGGTGATGACGTCGAACCGCTACCTGTCCGAGGTGCTCCAGCGCTCGCCCGAGACGCTGCAGGCCTTCGCCGATCGCATCTCGTTCATCTGCTTCGCGCCGCGCTCGTTCGCCCGCAAGCAGAGCCGCGCGCAGATGTTGTGGCGGGCCAACAGCGGCCAGCGCCCGGCGCTCCACGAGCGGCTCACGCTGCAGCAACTGGACGTGCTGCAGGCGGCGGTGGCGGCGGTCGAGGTGCCCGCGGTGGTGACCGAAGGCCTCGAGGTGTTGGCCGACACCCTCGAGAAGGAGCTCGCGGCCCAGGTGACGCGGCTGCCCGACTACGTGCCGACGAAGTACTTCTCTCAGCGCACGATGGTGAAGGCGCTGTGGGCGCTCAAGGCCGCCGTCGTGCGCGATCGCCTCTACAAGCGGCCCGATCGAAAGCTGGTGGCCGAGGTGGGCGATCTCGCCGCGCTCGAGTCGTTCTTCCTGCTCGGTGGGCCACCGCCTGCCGAGCTCGACCAGCTCCTCAAGGTGGCGGTCGACCCGCGCGAGCGCGCGCAGCTCGAGATCATCAGGGTCGAGCACAAGGCCTTCGCCGAGTCGCTCACGAAGGTGACGCCGATGCTGCAGCAGGCCGCCGAGCGCGAGGCCTCGGAGCTGCAGATGCGCGACGATCTCGCCTCGGCCGAGGCCATGACGCGCACCTGGTCGCCGGCGGTGGCGAGCACGCTGGCCCAGACGCTCAAGGAGAAGCTGGTGCCGGGCCCCAGGCACCCCGAGAACCGGGCGCCGCTGGTGCGGGCGGCCGAGGGGCTGCTCCAGGGGCTCGACGCGCGCACCGCGCGGGGGCTGTCGGCCCAGAACGAA
>JALOQF010000356.1 GCA_025459425.1 Myxococcaceae bacterium
CGAAGACCAGGGCCGCCTCACGAGCCACCCGAACGCGTTGCGGACCCCGACTCCGAGCCGAAAGGCGATGGACGGCGGCCCAAGCGCGACGAGGCCCAAAGCCCGTTGCCAGCCTGGCGCTTCGCCGAACCAGAGGCGGTCGAACATCATGGCAGGCGCGCCCTCGAGTCGCGCACCGAGCGTCGGCTCGAAGACCGGGGCTGCCTCACGACCCACCCGTGTAGAGCGCGTCGAGGGTCACCGCGACGTCCGAGGGCGACGGGAGGACGACAGAACGCCGCTCGGCCCCCAGGGCGGCGGCAGCCACCGCATCGGGCTCGGCCGGTACCACCGCGTCGGCGAACGTCGCGAGCGCGCCTTCGTCGACGGCCACCACGCGCACACCGCACGCCCGCGCCTGGGCGGCAGCGCGACCTGCCCAGTCGTTGCCGAGGCCCAGAATCCACACCTCGTCGAGCGCCTGCACCCAGTGCACGAAGGACTCCACCGGCTGGTAGCCGACGAAGTGAACGCGGGCCGAGAGCCCCCTGCGACGGACATCGGCTTCGACGTCGGGTTGGAGCGCTCCATCACCCAGGAGGATGAGGTGGGTCTCGGGGCGCCTGCGGACGAGTTGCTCGAACGCGGCCACGGCGACGTCGTGCCGGCGCGACGGCTGGAAGGTCGAGAGCATGCCGACGAGCGGCACGTCGGGGAGCTCGAGGCGGCGGCGGACCTCGGCGCGCGACGTGGGCGGGGCGAAGCGCGCGTCGACCAGCGGCGGAAGCACCCTGACGTGCTGGTCGGCGAGGCGGGCGGCGAGGGCCTCGGTCGGCACCGTCCATGCGTCGGCGACGGGCATCACCCGGCGCAGCGAGCGGGGCGCGTGGATCGAGCGCACCAGCCGTGCACCGGCCGGGCGCCCCCAGCGGGCGAGCAGGTGATCGTGAGAGAAGTGACAGTGCACCACGTCGACCGACAGGCGCTTGAGCCTCGCGATGTCCTTCGCGACGGCGAGCGGTGACGACTTGACGCTCAGCTCGAGGCCCGCGTCGGACAAGAGCCCGAGCGCTTCGAGGCGGGGCACGGCGAGTTCTTCGGCGGCGGTCGAGCGCCGTTTCGTGTCCACTGCGATCTGCACCTGGTGACCACGGGCGCGCTGCGCGAGGGCGAGCTGGGTCAACGACTCGGCCGGGCCGCTGAAGAAGGGCGAGGCGAGCAGGTGCAGCACCTTCACGACGGGCGGCCCTCGATCAGCTTCGCCAGCGCTGCGACGTTTCGATCGCTCGCGCCGGACACCTGCCGGACCGCCGAGCGGGCGAGCGCGCCGAGGGACTCGAGCGAGTCAGGGCGCGAGAAGAGCTCGGCCAGCACCCGGTGCAGCGTGTCGGCGTCCTTCACCTGCAACCCGCCGCGGCCCATCAGCACCGAGACGGAGTCGCGGAAGTTCTCCATGTGCGGCCCGAACAACACCGGGCGGCCCTGCGCGGCGGGCTCGAGGATGTTCTGGCCCCCGCGGGTGGTGAACGAGCCGCCGACGAACACGACCGTGGCCAGGCGGTAGGCACGGGCCAGCTCGCCGATGCTGTCGAGCACCACCACTGGCGCGCGCTGCGGGTTGCCCTGCGAGCGGAGGCCGCCGTGGAGGCCGGCCTGTTCGATGAGCGCCAGGACGCGGGGCGCGCGATCGATGTAGCGCGGTGCGATCACGAAGCGCAGGTCGGGCAGCTCGGCGGTGAGGCGCCGGTACACCTCGAGGAGCGTCTCTTCTTCGCCTTCATGGGTGCTCCCGGCGATCCACACCCGGCCTGCGGCGTCGAGGCCGAGCGCGGTTCGGAGCGCCTGGTCCTCGGCGGCCTCGTTCGAGGGCACGAGGGCGTCGAACTTGGTGTTGCCGGTGACGTGCACGGCGTCTGGCCGCGCGCCGAGAAAGAGCGCGCGCTCGGCCTCGTCCTGCTCGCGCATGAGGAACAGGTCGATGTCCTCGAGCGGGTTGCCGATGAGGTCGAAGAACAGCCGGTAGCGCTTCAGGTGGTGGGCGGAGAACCGGCCATTGGTGAGCGCGATGCGGGCCCCCGAGGCGTGCGCGGCGCGAATGAGGTTCGGCCAGATCTCGGTGTACTCGAGCACCAGCACGTCGGGCTCGATGGCTGCGACGGCCCGGCGCGTGGCACCGAACAGATCCCACGGGGCGAAGACGATGGCGTCGATCTGCTTCGACAGGCGCTCCTTCGCCATCAGGGCGCCGGTGTTGGTGATCGTCGAGAGGATCACCTTCGCGTGGGGGTACTTCGCGCGCAGCCGATCGATCATCGGGCTCAGCGCGAGGAGATCGCCGGCGCTGGCGCCATGGAGCCAGATGCGCGGTCCAGGGCCCTGCGGCAGGTGGCCCGGCGCATAGAAGCCGAAGCGCTGCCACAGCCCATCGCGCGTCTTCTTCATCAGCGCGAGCGCCGGAAAGAGGCAGGCGAAGGCGAGGTAGCTCGCGAGGACGTAGAGCAGCCGCATCGAACGAGATCGGGCCCTATTCGCTCGCGTGGTGGCTGTCGAGCCGCGCGTCAGCCGGCGGGGTGCTGCGCGCGCCACAGGCGGGCCCAGGCGCCATCGCGCGCGAGCAGGGCCTCGTGGGTGCCCTGCTCGACCACCCGGCCACGCTCGAGCACGACGATGCGGTGCGCGGCCCGAACGGTGTCGAGGCGGTGGGCGATGACGAGCGCGGTGTGGCCGGGGAGCACCCGCTCGAGCGCGGCCTGCACTTCCCGCTCCGAGTGGGGGTCGAGGTTCGAGGTGGCCTCGTCGAGCACCAGCACCGGGGCGCCGCTCACGAGGGCCCGGGCGAGGGCGAGGCGCTGCTTCTGGCCGCCGGACAGGGTGACGCCGCGCTCGCCCAGTGGGGTGTCGAGCCCCTGGGGGAGGGCCGACACGAAGTCCCAGGCCTGCGCCGCACGACACGCCGCCTCGAGATCGCCGTCGCTCGCGTCGGGCCGGGCGAGCAGCAGGTTCTCGCGCACCGAGGCCGAGAAGAGGAACGCCTCTTGCGTCACCAGGGCGAACTGGGCCCGCACGCTGGCCACGGTGCGCGAGGCCAGGTCGACGCCGTCGAGGCGCAGCACCCCCGCGGTCGGCCGCTCGAACGCGAGCAGCAGCGAGGCGACGGTGCTCTTGCCGGAGCCGCTCTCACCGACGAGGGCCGTCACCTCGCCCTGGCGGAGCGTGAACGAGACCCCTTCGAGGGCGGGCCGCTCGGGCGTCCAGCGGAAGTGGACGTCGTCGAGCTCGAGGCTCCGGGTCAGGGGCGGCGCGGCGGTGGCCGCTGGAGCGTCGACGACCCGCGCCGGCAGGGACAACAGCGCGTCGAGCCGCTCGAGCGAGACGCCCGCGGCGATGGCGAACTGGCTCACGCGGCCGAGGTCCTTGGCGGGCTGGTAGAGGAGGATCACCGCGCCGAGGAACGACACGAGCGCCTCGGGCTCGACCGCCGCCGTCGAGGCCGCCCACCCCAGCGTTCCGGCGATGGCGAGCGACGCGAGGATCTCCATCACGCCGGGGACGGCAGCGCGCGCCCACCCGGCCTTCGACAATGCCTCCAGCGCGCCCCGCGTGCGGCGATCGAAGCGGTGCGCCTCTGCCGCTTCGGCGTTGAAGGCCTGGATCGCCTTGAGCGCGCCGAGCCCCTCCTGGACCTGACCGGCGAGGGCCCCCAGCGCTTCCTGACCTTCGCGGGTTCGATGCATCAGCGCGCGCGTGAGCCGAGACGCCGGGACGACCGCGATGGGCACCGCCACCAGCGTCAGCAGCGACAGCTTCCACGACAGCGACACCGCCACCGCCGCGAGGATGGCGATCTGCAGCGTGTCCCGCAGCCACGAGGCGACGGTGTAGGTGGCCGCGGTCTCGACGGCGGCCACGTCGCTGGTGAAGCGGCTCAAGAGCTCGCCCGACAAGAGGCCGGCGCGCTGGGCCGGCGAGAGGGCCAGCAGCTTCTCGAAGAGGCGCCGGCGCAGATCCTTCACCACCTGCTGGCCGAAGAGGCCGACGAAGTAGAACTGGCCGAGGTAGCCGACGCCCTTCACGGCGCCGACGACCACCACCACCCACGGCAGCAGCTGCACGAGCTCGGCCCGGGGCATCGTGGACAGGCCGGGGATCATGCGCCCGAGGAACCCGACGCCATCGACGCCCCCGGTGAGCAGGAAGCGCAGCGCGGGGCCCATCAAGAAGGCGTAGGCGCCGGTGGTGACGCCCACGACGGCCATGCACGCGAAGGCCACGACGAGCAGGCGCCGGTGCGGCCGCCCGAGGGCCAGCAGCTTGAGCATCGAGCCCACGAGCGGAGAGGACGACGACGACACGACGGGGCTCCTACCCTCAAACCCGGGCGCGGTGGCAGCCCTCGAGCGCTTCGGCGGCGCGGTGAGGCGCCCGGCCTGCTAGGAGCCCCAGGCAGTGGCGGCCTCGGCTCCCAGCGTGCTCGTCGTGGCCGGAGAGGCCTCGGGTGATGGCCATGGGGCCGACGTGGTGCGGGCCTTGAAGGCGCTCCGCCCCGAGGTGACGTTCTTCGGCATGGGCGGCCCGAAGCTGAAGGCCGCCGGGGTCGAGCTGATTCACGGCGCGCATGAGATCTCGGTGATGGGCATCGCCGAGGTGCTGCCGAAGATCCCGCGCATCCTCTCGGTGATGGCCGACCTCGAGCGCGCAGCAGCCGAGCGGCGGCCGAGCGTGGCGCTCCTCATCGACGTGCCGGACTTCAACCTGCGGCTGGCCCCCAGGCTCAAGGCGCTGTCGATTCCGGTGGTGTCGTACGTGGCGCCGATGGTGTGGGCCTGGCGCGAGGGCCGCGCGCGCCGCCTGTCGAAGCTGGTCGACGAGGTGTGCTGCATTCTCCCGTTCGAAGAGCCCTTCCTGCGGGAGCGCGGGGTCACCGCGACGTACGTGGGCTCTCCCGTGCTCGAGCAGGTGCCGCCGCAGGCGCCGGCCGAGACGTTCCGACGGGCCCTGGGGCTCGAGGTCAGTCGTCCGGTGCTGGCCGTGCTGCCCGGGAGTCGCCGCTCCGAGATCGCGCGCCTGGGACGCGTGATGCGGGACGTGGCGCTCGAGCTCGCGCGGCGCCACGCCGGGCTCCAGGTGGTGGTGCCGGTGGCGCCGGGCCTCGACCGCGCGCTCGTCAGTGAGGCGTTCGAGGGCGCGCCGGTGGTGCTGGTGGACGGCCGGGCGCCCGAGGTGGTGGGAGCTTGCGACGTGGCACTGGTGGCATCGGGGACGGCCACCCTGGAAGCAGGGCTGATGCGCCGGCCCTTCGTGACCATCTACCGGGTCTCGCCCCTCACCTACGCGGTCGGCAAGGCGCTGGTGCGCATTCCCTTCTTCTGTCTGGTGAACCTGCTGGCGAAGCGCCGGGTGGTGCCAGAGCTGCTCCAGGGCGACGTCACCGTGCCGCGCGTCGTGGAGGCCCTGGAGCCCCTGTGGGCCGGGCCGGAGC
Organism: Myxococcaceae bacterium; assembly: GCA_025459425.1. Classification (GTDB taxonomy): domain Bacteria; phylum Myxococcota; class Myxococcia; order Myxococcales; family Myxococcaceae; genus Xiheimicrobium. The sequence continues at coordinate 5,459 of JALOQF010000356.1, forward strand.
GCGAAGCCTGCCTGTCGGGCCTGGATGAGGTGCGCGCGCTCCTGGGGCCTCCTGGGGCCGCTGGGCGTGTGGCGCAGCGGCTCGCGGCGCGGCTGCCGGCACGGCCCTGAGCTCGGCCTTCGACGCCTGGGGAACCGACAGCGTCAGGTGCCCGCGCGGAGGGCTGGCCGCGACCGGTGGCCAGGCGAGCAGGTGTCGCTGGTGAGCGAGCAGTTCGTCTCGAAGATGCACCGGGGGAACGTGCCCAGAGCCGAGACGACGCGCCGTGTGCTGGCGAGGCGGCGCTCGTCCTGCGGCCATCGAGGCGCGGCCGAGAACGATCGAGCCGAGCTGGTGCTGGCCCACGTCGACGACCCTGATGTTTCCCTCGCTGACGCGAGCCCTCCGCAGGCGGACGGAGATCAGGTCGTCGCCGGTGCAGGTCGCGCTGCCCTTCATCATCGAGGCCGCGTGGTGCTGGCGAGGCGCGACTCCTCCGAGGGTCCAGGCGATCTGCTCACGACTGAGCCGAGGCGACGGCGGCTGAGCTGACAGGTCGAGGACCGTGACCTGCCCCGCGCTGACGCGAGCCTTCCGCAGGCTGACGGGGACCAGGTCGTCGCTAGCGCAGGCGCGTCGCCCCTCGTCATCGAGGCCGCACGATGGTGGGGAAGCGGGACTCCTTCGAGGTTCCAGGCGATCTGCTCACGACTGAGCCGAGGCGACGGCGGCTGGAGCTGACCACAGTCGACGACCGTGACGTTCCCCGCGCTGACGCGAGCCCTCCGCAGGCTGACGGAGACCGGGTCGTCGCCGGCGCAGGCCGCGACGCCCTTCATCATCAAGGCAGCGTGGTGCTGGCGAGGTGGAACTCGTTCGAGGTTCCAGCGGCTCTGCGCACGACCGAGCCGCTACGGCGGCTGGAGCTGGCCGAAGTCGACGAGCGTGACGTTCCCCGCGCTGACGCGAGCCCTCCGGCTCTGCGACTTCGCGCCCGTCAGGCTGACGGAGACCAGGTAGTCGCCGGCGCAGACCGTGACGACCTTCGACATCGAGGCGACGCCGGGCACGCGCTGCCCGTCGAGCTTGAACTCCCCAGCCGGCAACGCGCGGAGCTCGAGGGTCCCGCGAGGGTTCTTGACCATGATGGCCTTCGCGTCACCCGGTGCCAGCTCGACGTCGACGGTGCGCTTGCAGAACGACGAGGCGTTCGCGAGTTCGATGCGATGGGCCCCCGGCGACAGCTCGAGACGGAGCGGCGCCTTGCCGGTGGTGCCCCACTCGTGGCCCTCGACGCGGACCTGCATCGGGAGATCGGCCTCCACCTCGAGCGTGGCGGCGCGAAAGTCGGGGGCCTCACCGGCGTCTGCCTCGAGGCCGGTCGCCACCAGCGCGCCGGCGTCGTCGGCGGCGGGCAGCACCTCGTCGGGCCCTGCGTCGGCGACGGGGAGCACCTCGGCCAGCGCGCCCGCGTCTGTCGACGGCGCGAGGACCAGCGGCGCGCCGGCATCGGGGGTCGCCACGGAGCCCGGCCCCTTGCGCACCAGCAGGCCCACCGCGGCGATGACGACGAGCGCCGCGAAGGCCGCGAGCATCGCCCACCGATTCGACGAGGGCGCTGGCTGGGTCGGCTGCGCCGCGGCCTGGGCCACCGCGTCCTTCACCTTGCGGCGATCGCGGTCGGGCAGCAGCGCGGTGGACTGCTGGCTGCTGGGCAGCTCGGGTTCGGTCGGCACGGGGGCCAGGCCCAGCTCGGGGCCGAAGGTGGCCTTGTTCGACACCACCGGTGGGTTCGGCGCCGAAAGCGGCGGCACGGCCGGCATCCGCATCGACGGAGCGGTGGGCGCGAAGCCGACGTCGGGCTGCTCGGGCACATGCGGGTCCGACGGAAGCTCCTGCTCGGTACGGGCGCCGCCCCAGGTGTGCTGGGCATCACCGGGCGCGAGCGACGGGGCCGCTTGTGGCTCGAGGTGCGCGACCTCGGCCGCGACGACGCGGAAGAGTCGCAGCAGATCTTCCTGCCCGATGGGCTGGCCGACGAAGCGCAGGTACTTCTCGAGACGCCCCTCGCGGTCGGGGTGCACGCAGCTGGCGAGGATCTGCCGCAGCGGCATGGGCAGGTTCGGGCGCAGCTGCTCGATGGGCCTGATGCGCGCCGCCCGGGCGTTGTCGATCTGCTCGACCTCGGTGTTGCCGGCGATGGCGCGGGTGTTGGTGAGCAGCTCGTACAGCACGAGGCCCAGCGCGTAGACGTCGACGCGGCGGTCGATGTCCTGGCCGGTGATCTGCTCCGGCGCCATGTAGGGGTACTTGCCCTTCACCAGCCCGGCCTGCGTCTTGTGGGTGGCGGTGCTGAAGCGGGCGACGCCGAAGTCGATCAGCTTCACCACGCCCGTCGTCGACAGGAGGACGTTGTGGGGCGACACGTCGCGGTGAATGAGGTTCAGCGCCTGCCCCGTCTTCGGGTGCCTGGCCTCGTGCGCGTGGTGCAGCGCGCCGGCGACGTCGGCGATGATGCGCGCGCACAGCTCGGGCGCCATCAGCTCGCCCTGGCGTTCGTGCTCGAGGCTGATCGTCATCAGATCGAACCCGGGCACGTATTCCATCGCCAGGTAGAAGACGCCGTTCACCTGCCCGAGGTCGAAGATGCGGGCGATGTTGGGGTGAACGACGCTCGCGAGGATCGAGGCCTCGTCGAGGAACATGCGCACGAAGTCGGGGTTCGCGCAGAGGTGGGCGTGGGGGCGCTTGACGACGCAGACGCCGTCGGGGCCGCGCGCGAGGAAGACGTCGGCCATGCCGCCGGCGCCGATGCGCTTGTCGAGGGTATAGGGCCCGAGCGTCTCAGCCATGGGTGAGCGCCGTGCCTTACCACGGTTCCCCTCGGCCGCCGCTTACGCTAAGCGCCGCAGCCGCTCATGAACCCGGCCCTGGTCATCATTCCCACGTACAACGAACGCGACAACCTCGGGCCGATCACCTCGGCGGTGCTGGCGGCCGACGGCCGGGTCGACATTCTCGTGGTGGACGACAACTCGCCGGACGGGACGGGCCAGCTGGCGGACGAGCTGGCGGCGAAGGAGCCCCGCATTCAGGTGCTCCACCGCGAGAAGAAAGAGGGCCTGGGCCGCGCGTACCTGGCGGCCTTCCGCTGGGCGATCGCGAAGCAGTACGCCTTCATCATCGAGATGGACGCGGACTTCTCGCACGACCCGAAGTACCTGCCCGCGCTCATCGACGCGGCGAAGACGGCCGACATCGCGGTGGGCAGCCGGTACATCGAGGGCGGCGGCACGGTGAACTGGGGCATCGGCCGGCAGGTGATGTCGCGCGGCGGGTCGATGTACGCGCGCACGGTGCTTGGCATCTCGCTGCGAGACGTCACCGCCGGCTTCAAGTGCTTCAACCGGCGCGTGCTCGAGGCCATCAACCTCGACGAGGTGCAGTCGAGCGGCTACGGCTTCCAGATCGAGCTGAGCTACCGGGCGCTGAAGAAGGGCTTCACCATCAAGGAGATCCCCATCGTCTTCGAGGACCGCCGCGTCGGGCAGTCGAAGATGAGCCGGAAGATCTTCCTCGAGGCGGTGAAGATGGTGTGGAAGCTGCGCTTCACGGTGTGACCGATGTGGGGCACGTTCCTCATCGCCATGCCGGCGGTGCTCTTCATCGTCGACCCCATCGGCGTGGTGCCCCTCTTCGTCGCGATGACCGCGAACGATCCGCCCGAGAAGTGCCGGGCGATGGCGCGGCGGGCCTGCCTCACGGCCACGGGCGTGCTGGTGTTCTTCGCGCTCTTCGGCACGGTGATCTTCAAGGTCTTCGGGGTGACGCTGGCGGCGTTCCGGGTGGCTGGCGGCCTGCTGCTGATGCTGACGGCGCTCGACATGCTGCGCGCGCAGCACCCCGCGACGAAGACGAGCCCCGAAGAGGCGAAAGAAGGCGCGGAGCAGGAAGACATCGCCATCGTCCCGCTCGCGATGCCGCTGCTCGCGGGGCCCGGCGCCATCGCGACGGTGATGGTGCTGATGGCCGAGTACGGCGCTGACTGGCTGAACGCGTCGATCGTCATCGCCTGCATCGGCGTGACCTTCTTCGTGACGTACCTGCTGCTGCGCAGCGCGAACCTGGTGAAGCGGGTGCTCAAGCAGACGGGCATCGCGATTCTCGAGCGTGTGTTCGGGCTGATCCTCGCGGCGATCGCGGTGCAGTTCGTCTTCGAGGGCGGCAAGGCGCTCCTCGGCCGCTGACGACGGCTCAGGGCTGCCAGCGCCAACCGAACCGTGGCAGGCGAAATGGCGAGAGCGGCGAGTCGATGCGCCCGAGGCGGGTGAGCGAGCCTCCGACCTGCTCGAAGAGGGCTCCCTGCAGCGACGCCTCGTGCTCCCCCTGGTTCACCACCAGCAGGACACCGCCGGGCGCGACGCGCGAGGTGACGTGCCGCAGCAGCTCGAGGGGCGCCAGGAAGCGGGCTGGCAGCCCCCACGCCTCGAGCGGCGCGGGCGTGAGGAACGGGAGGAACCAGGTGACGGCGGCCCAGGGCCCTTCGAGGCTGC
>JALOQF010000357.1 GCA_025459425.1 Myxococcaceae bacterium
TCGTTCGCGCGGTAGATGCTGCAGGTGTCGGCGTCGGCCTCGTGCCGCGCCGCGAAGAAGCGGAAGGCCTGCGTGCCCATGCAGTCGGTGACGTGGGCGCTCCGCGCGAGCCGGCTCGCCAGGTCTTCTGCGCCGAGGAACGGGCCCTCGACGTCGCTGCCGTACAGGTAGCCGTCGGGCGTCACCGCAAAGCCCTCGTCGGTGGTGCGCCACCCGCCGACGGCGTCGAAGTTCTCGAAGCCGAGGCCGATGGGGTCCATCATCTGGTGGCAGCCGGCGCACGAGGGGTCGGCGATGTGCTGGCGGAACCGCTCCCGCGTCGAGACGCCCGGCACCACGTCGGGCGCCACGATGTTCGCGTTCTGGGGTGGAGGCGGCGGCGGCGTGCACAGCAGGTGCTCCCGCACGAAGAGGCCGCGCAGCACCGGCGAGCTCTGGTTGGCCTTCGCGTTCACCGCCATCACCGAGCCCAGCGTGAGGAGGCCGCCGCGCGGCGAGGCGTCGAGCGACACCCGCGTCCACCCCGTCACCGCGGGCAGCTGGTAGAGCCGCGCCAGCTCGGCGTCGACGAAGGTGTGCTGCGCGGTGAGGAGCGTCGAGACCCGTCCGTCCCCGTCGAACAGCACGCTCTCGAGGAAGCGCGCCGCTTCACCCTTCAGCGAGGTCCGCTGGGCGCTCCAGGTGGGGAACAGGCGCGCGTCCTTCTCGATGCGGTCGACCTCGTCGGCCCGGGTGAGCTCGAGGAAGAGCCGCACCAGCACCGTCTTCGCGCGCGGGTCGGTCAGCATTCGGCGCACCTGCGCCTCGACGCCTTCTTTCGTGTCGAGCTCGCCCGAGAGCGCCGCAGCGGTGAGCGCGTCGTCCGGCAGGCTCTGCCACAGCGCCGTCGCCAGCCGCGCCGCCACCGTGGAGCCGTTGAGCTTCACCAGGCCATCGCTGGCCGGAGCGCCCTCCTCGAGGTGGTAGAGGAACTTCGGCGACTGCAGCACCGACAGCAGGATGACTTCGATGCCGTCGCGGAAGGACAGCTGCTCTCGTCGTGCGCGGGCGTAGGCCTCACGCAGCGCCGTGCGCTCGGCGTCTTCGAGCGGCCGGCGAAAGGCGCGCGGCGCGAAGCGGTCGATGAAGCGGTGGGCGCACGTCGCCTCGCCCTGGGACGCGACGTCGCAGGCCAGCAGCCGCGGCAGGTCGCTCGTCGCGGCGGTCGCCAACGCCTCGGCCGCGTCGGCGTAGCGCTCGACCTGCAGCTCCCCCACCGTCTGGAGCGCGCTCCCGTTGGTGAAGCCGTGCGCGCGGGCCTGCGCCGGAAAGTTGGTCGAGGGCGTGGCGGTGGTGTCGAGCAGCCGCTGCACCGCCGAGTCGTACTCTTCGTGCGTCACGCGGCGCAGCGGGCCCCACGCCACCGCGCGCTCGTCGCGGCAACGCACGGCCAGCGGGTCGACCGGCTGCGTCGCTCCACCGCCGGGTGAAGCCGGGTCGACGCCACCCACGGCCGGGAGCCCATCGAGGCCGCCCAGCACCGACCCTTCACAGGCCGCCACCACGAGGAGAACCACCGGTGCCCAGCGCATTCGCAAGACACCATCACAGCGCTGCGCTCGTTCCAACTGGGCACGGGAGTGAACAGCGGACGAGCTGATCACTCGTGTGGGCACCCAGCTCCACGACGCCGACCTCGGCTCACGCGCGCTTCAGCGTGACTTCGGTGACTTCACCGCGCGGTCCGATGCGGAACGGAGGCCCCCAGTAGCCGGTGCCGTTGCTCGTGTAGGTCGGCACGCCCCACAACACCTTGAAGCCGGCAATGACGGGCTGCTGGAGCTTCACGAACACCATGAAGGGGAAGATCTGCCCGCCGTGCGTGTGCCCCGAGAGCATGAGGTCGACGCGGGTGGAACCGACGCGGCGCGCGAAGCGCGGTTGATGGGCGAGCAGCACGCGGGGCGCATCGACCGGCGCGCCATCGAAGGCCTTCGCCGCGTCAGGCTCGTGCTGCGCCGAGAAGCGGCCCCCCTCGACGTCGGGGACTCCACCGATGACGAGCTTCTGCCCGTCGCGCTCGAGGACGACGTGCTCGTTGTGCAGCACGCGCATGCCGAGCCGTCGGGCCTCGGCCTCCCAGCTCGAGCCGCCGTGGTAGTACTCGTGGTTCCCCGTCACGTAGAAGACGCCGTGCTTGCCGCGCAGGCCGCCGAGCGGCGCCACCTCGTCGCGCAGCTTCGCCACCGAGCCGTCGATCATGTCGCCCGTCACGGCCACTGCGTCGGCGTCCAGGCCGTTTACCGTGCGCGTCACCGTCTCGGCGAAGTCGCGGGTGAGCGTCTCGCCGATGTGCACGTCGGTGATCTGCGCGATGCGGAAGCCCTCGAAGCGAGCAGGCAGGTTGGGAATCGCCACCGTCACCCGCTTCACCCGCGGCGCGCGCGCGACGACGAAGCCCACCACCAGCGCGGGCACCACGACGCCGAGCACCACGAGTGGCCGCAGCGCCAGCCACGACGCGTCCCACGGGCCGGTGCGGGAAAGCACGGCAATCACCAGGTCCGACAGCGCGGTCACCGAGAGCAACAGGCCGAAGGCGCCCATCCACACGAAGCCGACCCACTGCGCCACCTTCGCCAGGGCGCGCGGCAAGACCCGGCCGCCGATGAAGCCGACGAAGATGCTGCCGAAGCAGGCCCACAGCGCGGTCCACGCGGCCGAGGCAGCCACCTCGGACAGGCCCGCGCCACGAATCAGCCGGTCGCCGAGGTACCAGTGCAGGCCCACCACGACGGCCATCATCACGGTGAGGAACGTGAGCCCCCGGATGAACAGCAACACCGGAATCTCGTTCAGCGTGGCGGGGCGGGTCTCGGTCCCCTCGGGCGCCGTCGTCTCGGAAGCATCAGCCATGGAGCCACCGTTGTAACCGCGCTCCGGCCCGACCGCCCGGGGCCTTCATCGTTCTTCACGATTTCATGAAGCCGTGACGGGGCGCTGGCACCTGGGTGGTCATGCGACTCCTGACGACCCTGCTCTGCCTGTCCCTCGCCGCCTGCTTCGTCGCGCCCGAGGAGCCACTGACTCCCGGCCCCAGCGAGCCCACCACGCCCCTGAACCCGACGCAGCCCGCGGCGCCTGACGCGGGCCCAGGGACTCCCGTCGACGCCGGCGTGACGCCCATGGTGCCGCCCACGCCCATCACGGCCGTCGTCGACGCGCTGGCCCCCAACCCGCCAGCCATCGCCACCGACACCGACCAGCGTGACATCGACGGCGGGTGCCGGGGCGACGCGTACCAGCGAGGGCTCCGTCGGCCGGCCGAGTGCGCGCCAGGCGCCGGGCCGTGTCTGGGCGTCGTGGGGCGCGACGGCGCGATGCGCGTGCTCGACCGTGGGCAGAGCGTCTGGACCGTGGGCGCCGATGGCGACCGGGTGGCGTGGCTGCGCAGCGAGGGCCCGGGGCGCCGCCGGACGCTCCTCGTCGCCACGGGCACCGCGGCGCCGCGCGAGCTGACGACCAACGAGGAAGGCCTGGTCGAGGTGCGCTTCGACGGAGAAGACGTGCTCGTCGTCGTCTCGGTCTCGAGCGGCGGCCGGGGCCGCACCACCATCACCCGGTACGTCGGCGGTCAGGGCCGCCCGCAGAGCGTCTACGAGGCGCCGGGCACCACCCAGTATCGGGGCTCGGGCGACGGCGAAGGGCAGCTCCAGCTCGACGCCACCACCGGCCGCTTGTGGGTGCTCACCTCTGACGGCCTGTTTCGCACCGCGCCACGCGGCCAGACGGGTGGCGCCGCGGTGCCGGTCGTCAACGGCCCTCGAGGCAGCAGCGTCAGCGCCTTCGCCCTCGCCCCGGGCGGCCTCGCCTTCGTCGCGGTGGAGAACGAAGTCTGGTTGTCCGACGGCACCCTGGCGCGCCTCGACCACGTCGCGAGCCTTCCGCCCACCGCGAGCATCTCGGCCATCGCGCCCTTCGGCACCGGGTTCGCGGCGGTGGCCAGCGGAAGCGTGTACGTGCTCGAGGGCGCAGGGCCGATTCGCCGCATCCTCGGGCGCTCCGACGTCAGCCCCTATGGCACCACCGAGGGCGCCATCGCGGTCTCGGGCCGGCGCATCTTCGTGAACACGCTGTGCCTCTCGTGGTCGTCGTACCCCGGCTACGACATCGCGGTGCTCGAGCCCGACGCCGCGCAGCCCACGGCGCGCTGGTGGTGGGACGTCTACGGCTCGCAGCACGACCTGCCCGCGATTCCCAGCTCGCGCGTCAACGTGAGCGGGAACAGCTGGTCGAGCGTCGAGTTGGTGCGCGGCCTCGGCGGCTTCGTCACCACCGTGTACTGACCTTCGCCGCCTTGCCGAAGGTGACGAAGTACTGGTCGGGCAGGAAGGCCCAGGACGACTGGGGAACCAGCCCGGCCTCGGCGAGCTCCGCCGTCACCTGCTCGACGGTGAGCTTCTCGGCGTCGGGCGGCCCGCGCTTGCTGCCCTTCTTGAAGTCGATGATGGCGAGGCGGCCGCCGGGCTTGAGCGACGCAGCGAGCTTCGTGAAGTACGCCGGCCGCTCCTGAATGTGGTGAATGGTGTTGACGATGAGGATGCAGTCGACCGGCTCGGGCAGCTTCGCGTCGTCGAAGGCCGCCAGCACGACCTTCAGGTTCTTCAGCTCCTCCTTCTCGGCGCGGGCCTTCAGGTAGTCGACCATCGAGGACTCGACGTCGACGCCGTAGACGAGGCCCTCGGGCAGGGCGCGGGCGAAGCGCACCGAGAAGTAGCCGGTGGCCGAGCCGAGGTCGGCGAGCGAGGCGTTCTTCGGCAGCCCCAGGGCGGCGATGACCTCGTCGGGTTTCTGCCAGGCGTCGCGCGACGGGTCTTCGAAGCGGGCGGCCCATTCCTCGGCGTGCTCGAAGCGGTGGTGGGCGTGGCCGTGGGACGGCTCGACGTGTTTCGGCGCGCAGGCCAGAGCCAGACACGAGACCAGGAGCAAAGCGGACGAGCGCATGCAGATGCTCTACTGCATGGTATGGCACAGACAACCCGCCGGACGGGCGCCTGAGACGATGAAGGTCCGCGCGCGACGTGCTTGGATTTACGACAGGCCGTCACCGGTGGGGAGAGCCCGTGCGCACCGCAACCTTCGTCGTCTTCTTCGCCCTCGCCGCGAGCTGTCTGGACTTGAGCGTACCGCCACGGCCGGGGCCCCCTGCGCCGGGCGCGCTGTCGGGCCGGGTGATGGCGGTGCCCATCGGCCAGGCGGGGCGGCTCGAGCCGGTGCGAGGCGCGCGCGTCGAGCTGCTCGGCACCGGGCTCGTCACCACCTCTGACGAGAACGGCTTCTTCCGCCTCGGCGGCATCGTGCGCGAGGCGCGGCAGGCGCTCTTCCGCGCCGACCTGTCGGGCGACGGGCGCGCAGACCGCTCGAAGCTCATCACCCTCGACGCCGTGCGGGTGGGCCCGGGGCGTCAGGTGACGTTGCCCGACGTGGTGCTGGCCGAGTCCGCGTCGTTGCGCGGGCGTGTCTTGCGCGGAGACGTGCCCACCGACCGCGGCCACGCCGGCACGCTCGTCTTCGTGCCCGAGGGCCCCTTCACCTCGACCTCGTCGGACGACGGCAGCTTCACCTTCGACGACCTGCCGGAAGGCACGCTGAGCCTGGCGTTCTTCCGCGCGGGGTACCGGCCGAATGGGTTCTCGAGCGTCACCCTGCTGAGCGGAGAAGAGCGCGCGCTGCGCACGGTGACGCTCGAGGTCGACCCGACGGTGCCGGCGCCGGTCGGCATCGCCGGGCGCATTCGGCTGTCGAGCGGCGCGCCAGCCGCTGGAGCCACCGTCATCGCCGCGAGCCCGACGACGATGAAGTCTGCGGTGACGGTGGACGATGGCGCGTTCGAGGTGACCGAGCTGCCGCCGGGCGTGTACTCGGTCTCTGCCAGCCGCGAAGACGCCACCGTCGCGCGCGTGTCGAACGTGCTGGTGACGAGCGGCCGGGTGACGCTGCCCGACATCGTGCTGGGGCCGCCGCCGATGATGGGCGCCGGCGGTGGCAGCGCCGGAGGCTTCGTCGAAGGACCGGGCGGAGGAACGGCAGGTGGCGCGGCGGGCGGCTCCGCTGGCGGTGTCGCGGGCGGCACAGCCGGCGGTGTCGCGGGCGGCTCCGCTGGTGGTGTCGCGGGCGGCACAGCCGGTGGTGTCGCGGGCGGCTCCGCTGGTGGCGCGGCGGGTGGCTCCGCTGGTGGTGTCGCGGGTGGCTCCGCTGGTGGTGTCGCGGGCGGCTCCGCTGGTGGCGCAGCGGGCGGCTCCGCTGGTGGTGTCGCTGGCGGCTCCGCTGGTGGTGTCGCGGGTGGCACAGCCGGTGGTGTCGCGGGCGGCTCCGCCGGTGGTGTCGCGGGCGGCTCCGCCGGTGGTGTCGCGGGCGGCTCCGCTGGTGGTGTCGCAGGCGGCTCTGCCGGTGGCGGCGTCCTCCCCATGCGCCCGCCTCCGCCGGCCAACCTCACGGCCATTCCAGGCAACGGGCAGGTGACGCTCACGTTCTCAGCCTCACCGGGTGCGTTGAGCTACCGCGCCTACTGGGGCACCACCGCAACGGTGTCGCCGTCGAGTACGAGCCTGGGGCCCGTCATGAGCCCCGTCCTCCACCAGGGTCTCACCAACGGCGTCACGTATTTCTACGTCGTCACCGCCGTGAACGCCGTCGGCGAGAGTGGCCCGTCGGCGGTGGCGCAAGCGACGCCGCTCGCGCTCCCGTCGACCACCACGCCCGAGGTGCTGTCGCGCCGGCCCGACATCGACACCACCAACGTGCGCGTCGGCAGCCGGGTCGACGTGCGCTTCGACCGCGACCTCGACGGCACCACGGCGACGAGCACGAACGTGCGCCTCGAACTGATGGACGGCGGCGTGGTGCCGGCCTCGATCACGGCCGCTGGTCCCACGCTCGGCGTGATTCCCGCCACCCCGCTCGCCTTCGAGACGACCTACCGCGTCTGGCTCGGCACCGGCCTGCGGAGCGCGACGGGCCTGCCGCTGACGAGCGCCGACTCGTGGACGTTCACCACCGGCTCCAATCCCCCGGCGCACGCGGCGACGCTCGGGAACCAGGCGATTCAGCTCACCTGGACGTCGGTGCGCGACGCAACCCACTACGTCGTGACGCGCGTGCGCGGGACGAGCCGAACCACCTTCACCGTCACCGGCAACGCCTTTCGTGACGACGGGCTCTTCAACGGCCTCGAGTACGTCCACTCGGTGCAGGCGGTGACGCCCTTCGGGCTGACGCCGCCCTCGAGCGAGACGCGGCTCATGCCGACGCCGGCGCGCCCGGCGCCGCCAGGGACGACGACGGTCTTCACCGGCGCGACCACCGCCCTCGTCTCGTGGAGCGAGGTCAGCAACGTGACGGGGTACTCCATCTACCGCGGGCCGGCCGCGGGCGGGCCCTACACGCTCATTCGCAGCGCCTGGCCCTCGACCCTGTGGCTCGACACGGGCCGCCCGCCCGACGCCCCGGTGTCCTACGT
>JALOQF010000060.1 GCA_025459425.1 Myxococcaceae bacterium
CGGGACTGTTCCACGACTCGGCCGCCCCGTCCTCGTCAGTCGACGTGGCGCGCCGGAGCCGGGTGCTCCCGCGCCGACACGAGCGCTGCGCCCTGGCGGAAGTACAGCGGGTCGACCGGTTGGCCGTCGAGCTCGAGCTGGTAGTGCAGGTGGGGGCCGGTGCTACGGCCGGTGTTGCCCGACTCCGAGACCGGGTCGGCGGCGTTGACGTGCTGGCCCAGCATCACCAGCAGCTTCGAGTTGTGCAGGTACGCCGTGGTGACGCCGTGGCCGTGGTCGATGACGACGAAGCGGCCGTTGACGGCGTCGTCGCCCGCGCGCACCACCGTGCCAGCGCCCGCGGCATGAATGAGGGTGCCCTCGGGCACCGGCAGGTCGACGCCGGTGTGCAGGCGCGTGCCCTTGAGGAGCGGGTGCTGCCGTGGGCCGAAGGGTGACGAGACGCGCGTGCCGGGCGGGAGCGGCCAGCCGAGGCCGAACGCCGTCGCATAGGTGAGCGTCATCGCGGCTGGGCCCATCGCTTCGCGGTCAGGGCCGGGGAGCTGACGCCCGAGCGCGGTGAGGGTGGCCTCGGGCCCGGCGCGGAGGGCGGCGAGCCGCGCACGGGGGAGGCCGACGAAGAGGGCGAGGGCGACGGCCTCGTCGGTGACGAGCTCTCCACGAAGGCGCTCGACGAGGCGGGCGAGGTGGGCCGGGCTCTCGAGCGGGAGCTCGAGCTCGGCGGCGAGCTGCTGGGCCACCCCACGCACCAGCGGCGGCTGACTCGACCAGGCGACCCACGCGCCCTTCGACAGGGGTGAGCCATCGACGGGTGGGGCGATGCGGGCGGTGAGTGGCCAGGGCCTCCACTCGCTGGTGTCGGCGTCGGTGTCGGGCTGGCTGCGAAAGGCCGCCCACTCGCGCTCCTCGGACGGCGTGATGGGCGCGCCCGGCGTGCGTGTCGTCGGCGGCGGTGGAGGCGCGCGCACCTGGCGCAGGTCGCTCGCCCGCCGACGCTGCGCCGCCCGCCACGCCTCGACGTCGGGGCCGCCGCGGCGCTCGAGCTCGGCGATCCACCGCTCCTCGCTCACCTCGGGCACCAGGGGGCCCTGCTCGACGGTGAAGCTCAAGGCCCGGCAGTCTCCTTCGGCCGCGTGCAGGTCGGTGAGGGTGAGGTCGATGACGGCGTCGGCCTCGAGCGCCGAGGGCACGCTGAGCCGCTCGTTCGGCCAGCGCACGTCGTAGACGAGCTCTCCGTCACCGACGAAGAAGGTGCGCGGCTCCGCGGGCCGGCTGGCCACGTGCAGGCGGGCCTGGCCGACGAGCGTCGCCGACGTCTTCACCCGCACCCGGAAGAACTCACCCCATCGGCTGCCGAGCGCCGTTCTACGAAGCCCGACGGGCCCGCACCGCTCGTCTCCAGCGTGCCGAGAGGCGTTGCCGGTGCCGGGAATGAGCCGCGTCGTCTGGCCGCAGGCCGTCGACAGCAGAAGGCCGAGGCTCAGCGCGCGCCACACGGCCCTTCGACGGAGCGAGCGGCCGCTGATTCACGGCGGCGAGGGCCGTGAATTCGGCCCGTCCGGGCCTGGTCTTCGGGTGCATGACGACGCTTCGGGTGGTGCTGGTGGTGCTGCTCTCGGGCTGTGTGGTGTCGACGGGCCGCTCGCGTACGGAGCCGGTCGACCCCCTGGCCGAGTGCCTGGACACGTGCAGTGGGTGCTGCGACGGCGACGGGCTGTGTCGCACGGGGAGCTCGGTGAGCGCGTGCGGTACGTCGGGCACGGTCTGCTCGACGTGCGAGGGCGGCGAGGTGTGTTCGTTCAACCAGTGCCGCGCGAAGCCTGAGACGTCGACCACGCCCGCGCGTCCTCCGCAGGCGGGAGACCTCACGTTCCGTTGGCGCTTCTCGGGCCAGGCCTGCGCGGTGGTGCGTGACGTGTCGGTCGTGACGCTCGACGTTCCAGGGCTGACGTTGCCCAACGGAGGCGTCTTCGCGTGCTCGTCGGGCGCGGCGGACGGCGTGACGCTGTCGACGGTGCCTCCCGGCTTCTACCGCTTCACCGCGCGCGGACTGACGGCGGGTGGCGCGGCGCTCTACGAGGAGCAGGGCTTCGTGACCGTCGACGGCCCGGTGCTGAAGCGCATCGACCTCACGCCGGTCGCGGGTGGAACCGGGCGCGTGCTGGTGTCGTGGCGCCTGCCGGTGGTGAACGCGTCGCTGGAGCCCTGCACGGCGGTGGGGGCGAGCCAGGTGGCGGTGCAGGTCTCCGGCCGGTCGACGCCCTTCGTCGCGCGCTGTGAGGTGGGTGGCCTCGAGCTGTCGCTTCCGGTCGGCGCGACCACGGTCTCACTCTTCGCGCTCGATGCTCAGGGCAGCGTGCTGGCCTCGGGGCAGGGGACGGTGCAGGTGCTCGTCGGCGCGACGGTGGCGTCGGAGTTCGGGCTGACGTGGCGGGTGGGCGGCCTCGCGGTGCGGTGGGCGCTGTCGAACATGGGGCTGGCCCAGACGTGCAGCCAGGCCGGCGCGAGCCAGGTGTTCTTGAACCTCCGGGGAACGGACGGCGTGTTCCTCTATCCCGATGCGGGCGTGGCGGTGCCGTGCGAGGCCGGCGCGGCGGTGTTCTCGCTGCTGCCGGTGGGGCGGTACGAGCTCTTCGCGCAGGCGGTGGGCGGGCTCGGCACGTTGTACCGCTCGAGCGCGGCGACGGTGGAGGTGCTGCCAGGTGACTTCCCGACGGTGTCGGTCAACTCACCGCTCCTCGTGCTGGAGCGGTGAAGCGGGAAACGCCAGCAGCTGTCATTCGCGCCAGTCGCCTTCGCGCGTCCCGGTCGGTCGGCGGAGTTTGCGTGGTGCCTCGAGCACTCCTCGGGAAAGGGAGAGACCGTTGGCTCATCGTCATCTCGGAGGTCGCCTCTCCGAGCTGGTCCAACTCCTGGGCACTCCGACCGGTTGATCGACCGGCACCCTTGAAGTCGCACGGCCACGGCGAGGGACTTCGCTGACGAGTCGCACTTGCTCGAGGCACCAGCGTCTTTGCCTCACACCGAGCCGCTCGACACGAACGCACCAGCGCGATGCCTCGTGTCAGAACGCACTGAGCGCGCCTCAGTCGTCACGCGGCTCATCGGTCCACTCCCAGAAGAGGCTCCACCACCGCGTCACGTCCCGCGCGCGCAGCCACCTTCCCGGCCCTCGAAACCGCTCGTCCACCGAGTACGACGGGCACGGGCCGACGCGCCACGCGGGGTGGGCTGGCAGGTCTGCCGCGCGTGGAAACTCGAGCGCCTCGACGCGCCGCTCGACGATGGCGTCGCTCACGCAGTGGAGCAGCACGTTCGCCTCTTCGGGCTGGAGAATGTCGCTGGACAAGTCGAGCGGCACCTCGGCGAGGCGCTCGTCTCGACGCGACACCGTCAGCACCCGATGCCGGTAGCGCACCGTCCACTCCGTGCCTTCCCACAGGCCCTCGAACTGCACCGGGTGTGAACCACCCCCATGCCAGCCGAACGCGACGAGCCGGGCGTCGAGATCGTCTGGCACGCGGACGAAGCCGTGCGTCAGCCCCAGCACCAGCAAGCGCTCGGCGCAGGCGCGCCACCCTTCACGCCGGGCCGCGATGGCGTCTTCGAGCGCGAGCTGCTCACCGGCCGGGTCGCCGCGCTCGACCAGCAGCTCGCCGAGGAGCCGCCGAAGCTCGACGTCCTCCGGCCGCGCCGCGAGGGACTGCCGCACCTGTCGCTCCAGCTCCGTCATGCGTCGCCGGCGGTCATAGCGGCCTCGCGTGCCCGCCGCTCACCTCGGGGGTCGGAACCGCACGAGCACCACCCGGCCCGGAAACTCGAGCGTCTCCAGCTCGGCTCGCATCAGCTCGAAGGCGCGCGCCTCGTCGAAGCGGCCGCTCCCGGCGCCGATGGCCGGAAACGCCACGGACTGGAACTTTAGCTTCACCGCTTCGGTGATGGCGCTGCGCACCGACCGGCGAACGCTCGTCTCCGTCGCCGTCCACAGCAGGTTGATGCCCGCGACGTGAATGATGGCCTTGTGCGGCAACCGCCCGGCGCTCGTCGTCACCGCGCTCCCCAGCGGCATCGGCCCATGTCGCGCCACCTCGCGGAACGGCGCCGTTCCAGCCCGCCGCTTGATGGCCCCCGACACGCCCTGCGGCAGCAGCAGCCACCAGGGAAGCACGTTGCGGTTCCACGCATTGACGAGGGCGTCGACGGGTTGGTCCAGCAGGTCACCCTCGACCTCGTCGAGCGTCATGCCCGCGTCACCCGGCGAGGTACTCGATGAGGTCGACGCGCGTGACGACCGCGACGATTCGTTGCCCCTCACGCACCACCGCGACGTTGTCCTGCGCGAACACCGCGCGCAGCTGCGGGAGCGTCGTCTCCATCGTCACCACGCCGTCGAGCGGCGCCACCAGCCCGTCGATGGCGTCGCCCTTCTTCACGCGGCCCTGCACCAGCCCGTCGAGCAGGTCGTACTCGTGAATCATGCCCAGCGCCGTGCCGTCGGCCGCGAGCACCGGCATCTGCGAGATGCCGTGGCGCTTCATGTCTTCGATGACCTGGCCGACCTGCTCGCCCTTCTTCGCCGTCACCAACGTGCGGGGCTTCTTGCCGATGATGTCGCGCACGGTGCCCGGGCCCTTCTCTTCGAGGAAGCCGTTGTCGCGCATCCACTCGTCCGAGAAGTACTTCGAGACGTACGAGTTGCCCGAGTCGGGCAGCACCACCACGATGGTCTTGCCCTTTCCGACTTCCTTCGCGAGCTCGACCGCCACGTGCACCGCCGCGCCCGACGACCCACCGGCGAAGATGCCCTCTTCGCGCGCGAGCCTGCGCGCCATCACG
The DNA here is from genome assembly GCA_025459425.1 of Myxococcaceae bacterium. Taxonomy (GTDB): domain Bacteria; phylum Myxococcota; class Myxococcia; order Myxococcales; family Myxococcaceae; genus Xiheimicrobium. The sequence goes on from JALOQF010000060.1 coordinate 4,837, forward strand.
AAGCTCTGCCGGTCGTCGACCTGCCGCACCTGGTCGACCACCTTGAAGTCCATCGCGCCGCACACCATGTCTTCGCCGATGCCCTCGACCTTGTAGACGTGCGAGTCGCCCACCTTCCCGGTCTTGAAGTACCCCGTGTAGATGCTGCCGATGGGGTCGACGCCGACGTTCTGCACGGCGGGCTTCTTCTCTTTGAGGAACTTGCCCACGCCGCTCATGGTGCCGCCGGTGCCGAGCCCCGCGACGAAGTAGTCGAGCTGCCCTTCGAGCTGCGCCCAGATCTCGGGGCCCGTCGACAGGTAGTGCGCCTCGATGTTGTCGGGCGTGTGGTACTGGTTCGGGTAGAACGAGTTCGGCGTCTCCTTCACGATGCGCTTGGCCGTCTCGTAGTAGCTGCGCGGGTCGTCGGCGGGCACGTTCGTCGGCGTCACCACCACCTGCGCGCCCATGCCCTTGAGCCGGTTCACCTTCTCGGACGACATCTTGTCCGGCATCGTGAAGATGCACTTGTAGCCGCGCACCGCCGCCACCATCGCCAGCCCGAAGCCGGTGTTGCCCGAGGTGTTCTCGACGATGGTGCCGCCCGGCTTGAGCCGGCCGTCCTGCTCGGCCTTGTTCACGATGTGCACCGCCATGCGGTCCTTCACGGCGCCGCCGGGGTTCATGAACTCGAGCTTCACGTACACCGTGGCGTCGTCGGGCCCGACGAGGTGGTTCAGCTTCACCATCGGGGTGTGGCCAATCGCTTCGAGGACGTTGTCGTAGACGCGCTTCATGGCCCGCGCGCATAGCAGGGCTGGCACTCGCGATCAGCGATCGTCGATGAGGTTGTCCATCGTCTTGCCCTTGCGGCTGATGACGGCCGTGAGGCCCTGCTGGGCGTCGGCGGCGTTGCGCACCACGTGGGCCAGCGCGCCGATCTCCCGAATCCACTCGTTGGCGCGGGGCCCCAGGCCCGAGAACGAGACGGCGAGCAGGGGCGGCTCCTTCGTGCGGCCGAGCCAGTAGTCGAGCACCTCGTGCTTCTCGGGCGCCGAGATGGGGCGCAGGCGCTTCGACTCGCGGTCGAGCAGGTTGTTGAGCGCCGAAGGCAGGCGCGCCGCCCACTCGCTCACGGTGATCATCGGCCGCCACGCCCAGTCGGCGCGCGCCAGACCCGCCTTCGGGTTGTAGACGCCGTTGCCTTCGACGGTGAGCACCTGGTCGGGCGGGAAGTTGGGAATCGGGTCCCACGTGCCGGTGAGCAGCGTGGCCAGCCCGAACTTCTTGCGGGGCGCACCCCAGAAGGCGCGGCGGAACTGGTCGGCCTTCTCGTCGTCGGCGTAGGGGTACTGCGCGTCTTCGAGCATCAGCGCGAGGTGAAAGGTCTCTTCCCACGGCCCCGCGTAGCCGCTGTACTGCGTCGAGATGATCCACCCGTCGCTGTCGGGCAGCCACTCGTAGAAGAGCAGGCGGTAGACGGCCTCGCTCCAGCGCGCGTCGGTGAGGCCGAAGAAGCTGCCATCGACCGAGTGCTCGAGCAGCATCTCGAGCAGCACGCGGGTGCCCTCGTCGTTGAGCTGCCGCAAGAGGTGCTCGATGGCAGGCGCCGCGTCGACCACCCCGAGCTCGAACGCCGGGAAGACGACCTTGCGCAGGAACTGGTCGTTGATGGGGCGAAGTACGACTTCCATGAGGCGCAGCTGACTGTAGGCAGGGCCCCTGCCACCGTCATGCGATGAATGGCCGCCGTGGGGGTGCGCCGAGGTGCGACGACGGCGCCGTCAGGCGCGGGCGTCTTCGTTCAAGAGGAGCGCGTGCACGGCCGGCGCGTCGGGCGCCGCCAGAATGCCGTCCTTCAGCGCGTCGGAGCGGAAGATGCGCGACAGCCGCGACAGCGCCTTGAGGTGCAGGCCGGCGGAGTTCTCGGGCGCCACCAGCGCGAAGAAGAACTGGCTCTTCTGGCCGTCGCGCGCGTCGAAGTCGACGCCGCTGCGCGAGACACCGAAGCAGGCGATGAGCGTCGGCAGCTCGGCCAGGCGCCCGTGCGGAATCGCCACGCCCTTCTCCATGCCCGTCGAGCCCAGCTTCTCGCGCTCCTCGAGCACCTGGAGGAAGCGGCTCTCGGGCACCTGCGGCCAGGCGCGGGCGAGGGCCGTGGCCAGCTCGCGGAGGACGTCGCCCTTGGAGGTCGCGGAGAGGGCCGGGGTGACGGCTTCGACCTTGAGGAACTCCGCGATGCGCATCGAGAGGCGCAGATAGCCGAGGGGCGCGGGCGCCCGCAATACGCGCGTCGGTGGGGCCCGCCAATCTCGTGCGTCGGTCCCGGTGCGCGGGTAGCCTCGGCCCTGCGCGATGTCGTCCTCTCCCACGCGAGCGCTGCTCCTCGTCACCGTGAGCCTCCTGGGCTGCTCCCACGAGCGGGTGGGCCGCGCCACGAGCGACCAGCCCTTCTGGCAGACGAAAGCCGCCCCCGCCCGGGCGCCCACCCGGGTCGATGCACCCACGCCCCGGTCCGTGCAGGCCGCGGCGCCCGCCCTCGAGGGCGAGGCCGAGGCGCGGCTGGCGCGGCTGTCGGTGGACGACAAGCTCGGGCAGCTCCTCATGGTGGGCTTCGACGGCTACGCGGTCGACGAGACGGTCTCGGGCCTCCTCAAGGGCCGGCGCGTCGGAGGCGTCTGCCTCTTCAAGCGCAACATCCAGTCGGCCGAGCAGGTGGCGCGGCTCAACGACGACGTGCGCGCGCTCTTCGAGGGCCAGCTGCCGCCCTTCATCGCCGTCGACCAGGAAGGCGGCAACGTGGTGCGCCTGTCGGACCGCAACGTGGTGCTGCCCGGCAACATGGTGCTGGGCGCCACCCGTGACGGGCAGCTGGCCTACGAGGCCGGCCGGGCGCAGGGCAACGACCTGCGGCGGCTGGGCTTCACCATGAACCTGGCTCCGGTGCTCGACGTCAACTCGAACCCGCGCAACCCCGTCATCGGCATTCGCGCCTTCTCTGACGACGTGGGCCTCGTCAGCGAGCTCGGCGCGCAGTTCGTCAAGGGCCAGCAGGCGGCGCGCATCGTGACGGTGGCCAAACACTTTCCCGGGCACGGCGGCGTCGACTCGGACTCGCACAAGGCCCTGCCGGTGGTGACGTTGCCCGAGGCGGCGCTGCGCCGACAGCTCGAGCCGTTCGTGGCGGCCATGCACGTGGGCCTCGATGGCCTGATGACGGCGCACATCGCCACGCCCACGCTCGCCCACGGCGACGCGACGCCGGCGACGCTGTCTTCCCACGTGCTGGGCAACGTGCTGCGCGACGAGCTGGGCTTTCAGGGCCTGGTGGTGACCGACGAGCTCGAGATGGACGCCATCGACGCGCGCTGGGGCGTCGGGCACGCGGCGGTGATGGCGGTGAACGCGGGCGCCGACATGGTGCTGGTGCCGTGGCGCGAAGAGAAGATCGCCGAGGTGGCCCAGGCGCTCCGCAGCGCCGTCGACACCGGCGTGCTGTCGATGGCCCGCGTCGACGAGGCCGTGCGACGCATCATCGAAGCGAAGCTGCGTCGCGGCGTGTTCGAGCCGTTGCCGCCCCGGGCCGAGCGGCTCGCCAGCCTCGGCGCCGAGCAGGAAGTCGTCACCCGCATCGCGAGCGCCGCGGTGACGCTGCTCAAGGCCGACCGGCGGGTGCTGCCGCTGCCGGCAGGGCGCAAGGTGGCGGTGCTGACGGCCGAGCGCGCGCTGGCGACGGCGCTCGAAGCCCGGGTGCCGCTCGTGCGCTCGGTGGTGGTGCCGGCCTTCGCCCCGGCCGCGGCGCGCAGCGAGCTCAAGCGGCAGGCCCAGGCGCTGGCGCAGCAGAGCGACGTGGTGGTGGTGGGCGTGGTGAACGCCCAGCAGCTCGAGCTCGTCACCGTGGCCGGGCTGACGGGCAAGCCCGTGGTGGTGGTGGTGATGGGCGCGCCGTACCTCGGCACGCAGGTGCCGGGCGCTTCGGCGGTGCTCTCGGTCTACTCGTACCGTGACTCGATGGCCGAAGCGGCGGCGCGTGCGCTGACGGGCAGCCTGGCGCCCGCGGGCCGGCTCCCGGTCGCGATGCCGCGCATGCCGTTTGGCTTCGGGCTCGACTTCTCGGGAAAGCCCCTGCCCGACGTGGCCCGGGCCGAGGTGCCGCCGCCTGCTGCGCCCGCGCAGGTCAGGGCGAACGACTGAGGTTCAAGGCGAAGCGCGCGACGCCGGCGGCCTTCACGAGGTCGACGAGGCGCACCACCCGCGCGTACTCGATGGAGGGGTCGGCGGCGACCACGGCGCGCACTTCGCGGTCCTGCGCGACGGCCCGGGCCAGCGCCAGGCGCAGCGAGCCGTCGTCCACCGCGACCCCGTCGAGGAAGAGAACGCCGCCCGGGCCGAGGGAGATCATCAGCGGAGGCGTCGTGGGCGCGCTCGGGCCCTTCGCCGCGGCCGGTACGTCGACCTCGATGGTCTCCCGGACCACGAAGTTGGCGGTCACCAGGAAGATGATGAGCAACACCAGCACGATGTCGACCAGCGGCGTCACGTTGATGCCGGTGAGCTCGGCGTCTTCGGCGTCCGCGGTCGACATCGGTGCTTTTCGTCAGCCGACGAGCGACTTCCGCTCGACGCCCGACGCCTCGATGAGGCCGAAGGTGTGATCCTTCCGGCGGTACACCACGTTCATCTCCATCGTGGTGCTGTTGGTGAAGACGTAGAAGTCGTTGTTGATGAGGTCCATCTGCATGATGGCCTCTTCCACCGACATCGGCCGCGCGAGGAACTCGTTCTTCTTGATCAGCCGCGGGCCCGTGTCGGTGTTCTCTTCGGCGTGCTCGATGACCTGGTGCCGCCACTTCATCTGCTCCACGAGATCCTGCCGGTGGTGCACGCGGTCACGGCCGTGCTTCTCTTTCAGCTTCTCTTTGTACTTCTTCAGCTGCCGCTCGATCTTGTCCATCGCGAGATCGATCGACGCGTACATGTCCTGGCTGCGCTCCTTGCCGCGGAGCATGTAGGGCCCCGAGTGAATCGTGATGTCGGCCTGGTGGTGATGCTTCTCGACCGAGAGCACGACGTGCGCCTCGGAAGCCCGGTCGAGGTACTTGTTCACCCGCTCCACCTTCTCCTGGGCGTACGCCTTGAGCGAATCAATCGGGTCGACGTGCCGGAAGGTGATGTTCATCTGCATGGGTGCGTTCCTCCTTGAAGGCCCGGGCGTCAGGTGGGTTGAAGCGGCCCGTGACCTCGATGTGGATTCCACGTCACGACGCCGACAAACGCAATGTGCGTTCGCCGCATTCCTTCTCGCCTGCTGACGCTTTTCTTTTGACGGGCCGCTTCAGGCCTGGGCGCGGGCGACCCAGGTGCGAATGATGCTGCGCTGGTGCTCGCCGAGGTCGAGCATCTTCACGGCGAAGCCGACGTTGGCGGTGACGCCGATGACCCGCCCCGTCGCGTGGATCTGCGTGACGTGGCCCTCGAAGGCGAGCGTCACCTCGGTCGGCGTGCCCACCATCACCTTCTCGCCCGACACCACGAAGAGCGCGTCGGACTTCCAGTTGGCGCCGTCGTCCATCGTGAAGGGGCGCGCGTCACCGCGGTGGAGCGAGAGCTTCACGTGAATCATGCCCCCGCGCCAGCTCACCGAGGCGGCGCTCGCGGGGAGCGGCGGGGCCTTCGCCGGCGCAGGCATGGGCGGCGGCGCCGTCTTGCCGCGCCGCTCGAACTCGACCATCCGCTCCGAGAGCACGAGGAAGGCGTCCTCACAGGCCAGCCGCAGCTCAGGCGTCGCCTCGGGCGGCAGCCGGCTGGGCAGGTAGCGGTGCACCAGCGCGAAGAAGGCGGCGCGGGCGGCTTCCTTCGAGGCGGTGGCCGGCACCCGCAGCACCTCGTGGGTGGGGCGGTCCTTGATGCTCTCGAGCCACTCACGAATCTGCCGCGTGGCCTCGTACTGCGCGCGCGCCACCTCGTCGCCCTGTGGAGGCGCCAGCGCCGCCTGGATCTCGGGCACCTCGCGCAGCGGCACGAACTGTTTGCCGTCGCGCGAGACGGCGCGCACGTCGTTCAGCTTGCCCCGCATCGCCAGGTCGCGCACCACGTCGATGGCCACCGGGCCCAGCACCCGCGCCTCGCTGTCGGCCAGCCAGTACTGCGCGCTCATGACGCCCCGGCCGCCTCCAGCGCGGCGCGCACGACGTTCTGCACGTCGAGCGGGTGGAACGGCTTCGAGAGGAACCCGTGGGCGCCGTCGCTCAAGGCCTGCTGCACCAGCGACTCGGTGTCGAGGCTCGAGATGACGATGACGCGCATGCCGGGGTACTTCGCCGAGAACGTCTTGAGCAGGTCGAGCCCGCTCTTGCCCGGCATCACCAGGTCGAGCAGCACCACCTGCGGCGGTTTCTCGGCGATGGCGGCCAGCGCGGCGTCACCCGAGCTGGCCTCCCGCACCGTGCAGGGCACGTCGGCCAGCGCGTCGGCCAGCATCGTGCGCAAGAGGCGGTCGTCGTCGACGATGAGCACGTCAGCCATGGAACTCCCCCACGGGAAAAGGAAGCGACGCACACCGGTGTAGCCCACCCACGCGCGCTGTCGACTGTGGGCGCGTCAGATGTACTTCTTGCGCTTGCTCGACGGCAGCACGCCGAGCACCTCGCGGTACTTCGCCACCGTGCGCCGGGCGATCTCGATGCCCTGGGCCTTGAGCAGCTCGACGATCTTCTGGTCCGAGTAGGGGTTCTTCGAGTCTTCCTGGCCGACGATCTGCTTGATGTGGTTCTTCACCGCCTCGCTGGCGATGTCGTCGCCGCCGGTGCGCGCGATGGACGAGTTGAAGAAGTACTTCAGCTCGAAGATGCCCTGCGGGGTGTGCACGTACTTCGCGGTGGTGACGCGCGAGACCGTCGACTCGTGCATGCCGATGTCCTCGGCCACGTCGCGCAGGATGAGGGGCTTGAGGTGCGCGATGCCGCGGTCGAGGAAGTCGCGCTGGAACTTCACGATGCTCTCGGTCACCTTGTGAATGGTGCGCTGGCGCTGGTGAATCGAGCGCAGGAGCCAGTGCGCCGAGCGCAGCTTCTCCTGCACGAACTCCTTGGTCTGCCCCGGTGGCAGCCGCCCGCCCTTGAGCGCCTGCAGGTACGCGCCCGAGATGCGCAGCTTCGACAGGCCGTCGTCGTTGAGCACCACCGTGTACTCGTCGCCCATCTTGTACACGTAGACGTCGGGGGTGATGTACTGCGCGTCGTCGCCCGAGAAGTTGCGCCCCGGCTTGGGGTCGAGCCGCGGCAACAGCCTCGAGGCCTGCACCACCTCGTCGAGCGGCACCTTCAGGTCGCGCGCGATGGCCGGGTAGTTCTTCGATTCGAGCAGCTTGAGGTGCTTCTTCAAGATGGTGCCGAGCAGCGGCGCGCCCGGCTCGTGGAGCGCCTGGAGCTGCACCAGCAGGCACTCCTGCAGGTCTCTCGACGCGCAGCCCTTGGGGTCGAGCTGCTGAATGCGCTTGAGCACCTTCTCGGCTACGCGCATGTCGACGTCGGCCTCGTTCGCGAGGCGAATGAGCGGATCACCCTCGACCTCGGGCAGCGTCAGGTAGCCGTCGTCGTTGAGGTTGCCGATGATGAGCTCGGCGATGCGCAGCTCGGCGTCGTTGAGCCGCACGCCCGAGAGCTGCTCGTGCAGGTGGTCGACGAGGTCCTCCTTCTTCACCATGTTGGCTTCGAAGGACGGCAGATCTTCCATGTCGACGTTGCCCTTGTTCGAGGGCGTCGTCGGCTCGTTGAACTGGTAGCTGTTGAGGTACTGGTCCCAGTCGATCTCTTCGGGGCCCTTCTCGGGCGTCACTTCCTGGGCCTTCTCGGGAATCGGCGCCTCGAACTCCGCCGGCTGCTCGCGCGTGTCGGCCTCGAGCGACGCCTCGCCGGGCGCCTTGTCGGCCATGTCGCCCTCGACCGTCTCGTCGGGCGTCTCGAGGAGCGGGTTCTGCTCGATCTCCGCCGTCACCTGCTCGAGCAACTCCATGCGCGACAGCTGCAGGAGTTTGATCGCCTGCTGCAGCTGCGGCGTCATCACCAGCGACTGCGACATCTTGAGGCTCTGCTTCAGCTCCATGCCCATGTCGGTCGGTCCCCGTGTTGGCTCAAAAGGTATGCCAAGGGTATTGAAGGCCCGTGCCAAGCACAACAGAGTCGGCAGAGAACTCTGTTTTTATTGGTGATTTCGTCATTTTTCTGACGCTGGCATTTTCCGTGCTGCTGTGCTTCCGCGGGCTTGGGAACACAACCTGCAAGGCGCGCGGCCCCGTCAGCCCAGGCTGAAGTTCTGGCCGAGGTAGACGGCGCGGGCGCGGTCGCTGGCGGCGATCGCCTGGGGCGTGCCTTCTTCGAGAATCTGGCCGCCCGCGATGATGTAGGCGCGGTCGCAGATGCGCAGGGTGTCGCGCACGTTGTGATCGGTGATGAGCACGCCAAGGCCCTTCGTCTTGAGCCGGGCGATCTCTTTCTGCAGCTCCCCGACGTTGATGGGGTCGACCCCGGCGAAGGGCTCGTCGAAGAGGATGAAGCGGGGGTTCGGCAAGAGGCACCGGGCGATTTCGGCGCGGCGTCGTTCACCGCCCGACAACGTCTCGCCGAGGCTCGAGGTGACGTGGCCGAGGCCGAACTCCTGAATGATGGCCTGGGCCCGCGCCTCGCGCGCCTCGCGTGACAGCCCGGGCTGCAGCTCGAGCACCGCGAGCATGTTCTCGCGCACCGACAGCTTGCGGAAGATCGACGCCTCCTGCGGGAGGTAGCCCAGGCCCGCGCGGGCCCGCTGGTGCATCGGCAGGCCCGTGAGCGACCGGCCACCCAGCGTCACCTCTCCCGCGTCGGGCTGCACCAGGCCCACCACCATGTTGAACGACGTCGTCTTGCCCGCGCCGTTGGGGCCGAGCAGGCCGACCACCTCACCGGGCGCGACCGACAGGCTCACGCCGTTCACCACCCGGCGCTTGCCGTAGGTCTTCATCAGGCCCTGGGCCGTGAGGCGTTCGTCGGACACGGAGCACAAAGTGCCCCACGGCGCTGCCGCCGTCGAGGCAAACGACGCGCGGGAGCCGTCAGCGACCGAGCCGACACCACTCGGCGTAGCAGGCCTCGACCCAATGGCCGAACTCGGGCCGGCTCAACCGCCTCACGAGCACGGTGCGGCCACCCGCGCGGCGGGGCGCGACCAGGCGCCAGCCCATGATGGGGCGGCCCTCGTTGGTGCCGACCTGCTCCTGGACCACGAGAATGTCGCGCAGCGCCGCGCGCACCAGCTTCCACTCGGGCCACGGCACGAGCCCCTCGAGGCCGAGCCGCACCTGGTGCTTCGTCACCAGCATCACGACCCGCGCGCGGTGAAACGCCGCCATGGCGGCGATCCCGCTCAGCGCGAGGCCCGACACCAGGCCGCCGACCAGCGACGTGACCACGCTGATGTCCTTCGGTGCATGGGGCGCGAGGACTCCGCCAAGCACCAGGCCCAGCACGCCCCCCGCGCCCGTCAACGCCAGACGGAGCTCGACCGTTCTCGCCGGCCAGCGCAGCAGCAGGGTTCCATTCGACTCGAAGGCCTCGGCGCCGCGCGGGGGCTGCCGCTCGCTGAAGAAGGGCTGCATCGTCAGAAGCGCGCCAGCTCGAGGGTCGGCTCGACGTCAGGTCGCGCGCTCTGCCGGCGGAGCGTGCGCAGCTCGAGCTCGAGGGCATCACGCCGCTCCAGCAGCCGCTCCCGCTCGGCGTCGGCGGCACCCACCGTCGACACGCCGGTCGCGATGCCCACGACGAGCAGCGCCAGGCCGCCCACGGAGATGGCGATGCCCACGACCGGGACGGTGACGGTGGCCAGAATCCAGGTCGCGACGAGGCCGCCAGCGAGCGTGAGGCCGCCCAGCACCGTCAACACCACCGAGTACGAAGGCCAGAACCGTGAGGGCAGCTTGAGCAGCTGGCTCGACAGGTCGTCGATCTCGTTCTGGAGCGCCGACATGCGCTGCGACGTCGCGGGCGCGATGAGGGGTGGGGGCGGCGGTGGCGCGGGAAGATCGGCCTGCGCCACCAGGCGGGCCGCGCGGCCCTCGGGGGCTCCCAGCTGTCCGACAGGTGCCGAGACCGACGCGGCCAGCACGACGCTCGTGAGGAACGAGAGCATGCGCGCCACTTAGCCGCGCGCCCACGGGCCCGGAAGGGGTGACTACCAGCCCAGGCGCACGCCGCTCGCGGCGCCGACGCACTCGTCGATCCACCCGAGCAGCTCGAGCCCCTTCTGCTTGTCGTCGACCCACCGCCCGTCGGCGCCCAGCGAGAAGTGCACGCCTACGCCCTTGCCCGCGACCCAGATCTGCCGCACCGCGCGCTGGGTGTTCACCACCACCTTCTCGCCGGTCTTCGCGGCGGTGATGGTCACCATGTCGCCGGTGGCATCGCACTCGACGAGGTCGGGGTCGGCCTGGTCGATGGCCGCGACCAGCTTCTTGAACACCTGCGCGACGGCAGCGGAGTAGGCGGCTTCTTCCATGACGACGCGCCTTGTAACGCCCACGCGCGCCAGCGACCAGACGGCGTGACCGTCAGCTCTCGCGCTCGAGCTGCCGAACGATGGCCTGGCCGGGAGCGGCGTAGAGGAAGAGGGTGCCGGGGCCTGTGCCGTCGGGGCGCTCGATGCCGATGACGGTGCCGGGGGTGACGGGCTTCGGGAACGACGCCATGCCCAGGAAGTGCGCGGCGGCGGCGCCCATCGACGGCTGGTGCCCGACGAGGACGACGGCCTTGCCCTCGTGTTCGCCGAGGAGCTGCTCGAGCGCGCCCACCGGCCCGTCGGGAAAGAGCAGCCGGGTGGCCCGCATCGGGCCCTCGTAGGAGAGCGCGCGGGCGAGAATGGTGGCGGTCTGCACCGCGCGCACGAGCGGGCTCATCACCATGACGTCGGGTGTTCCGATGAGTGGCACCAGCGGCTCGAAGTGAGCCGGCAGGCCGGTGCGCGCCCGCGCCGTCAGCGCCCGGGCCTCGTCGTCGAGCCCGTCGGGAATGTCTGCGTCGGCGTCGCCGTGCCTCACCAGAAAGACTCGCATCGAGCGGCGAGGCTCTAGGTCACCCGGTCCACCACGGTCAAAGCCGTTCCATCCTGCTGTACGGCTCGCCGCGTCGTCTCCATCTTCAGACAGTCCCTCGGGCCGCGGTGACGGTATGACGCTCCTCGTGCGAAGGGCATGCACCGCAGGTCTCGTGGCGATCCTCTCGGCGTGCCCGAGCGAGGGCCGTCTGACAAAAGAGACACCCATGTCCGCGCCCCGGCCGGGCCCCGAGGCGAGCGACGCCGGGTGGGGGCTGACGCCGGAGCGACTCGAGGCCTGGCTGGCGTACCATCGCCAGGCGGGGTCGAAGGGTGACGGAGGCCCGCTCGAGCCGTTGGCCCGTGCACGGGCAGAGCTCGAGACGCGGCGGCGGCTGGGGCTGACCGAGGTCGACCTCGAGCGCACCGATGAGATCGTCGCGGCTGTGGTGGCCCAGCGCACCATCGCCACGCTCACTGGCGCCGAGGCGGTGAAGGAGTTCGAGCGGGTCACCCAGGGGCTGGCGCCGGAGCAACGCCAGAAGGTCGAGCAGGCCTTCGGTGACGTGCGGGCCCGCGCGAAGCAGGTGTCGTCGCTCGACGCCGAGCGCGCTCGCTTCGGTGACGCCGCGGTGGACGTGGTGCTGGCCCGCGAGGCCGAGGTGACGCGGGTGTGGAACTCGCTGTTGGACGGACGAGGAGAGACGCGATGACGACGACACGGAAGCCGGGCTGGTTCGAGGGTGAGGCGGCGCTGCAGCGGCTGTTGTCGAGGCAGCTCGGGGGCAGCTTCGAGAAGGCGCGCCCGCGGCTGTCGCGCATGGGCGAGCGCGCGGCGAACGAGGGGGCGGTGTGGGCGCACGAAGCCGACCACCAGGGGCCCCGGCTGGTGACGCACGACCGCACCGGCGCGCGCGTCGATGAGATCGACTACCACCACAGCTACCGGGCGCTGCAGCAGCTCGGCTACGGCGGCGGCATCGTGGCGGCGACGTACGACCCGGCGCTCGCGGCCGAGCGCGGGCAGGCTCCCAAGGCGCTCACCTTCGGGCTCGGCTACCTCTTCGCGCAGGCCGAGGCAGGGCTCTTCTGCCCGATCTGCATGACGGACGGTGCCGCGCGCCTGCTGGTGAAGTTCGGCACGCCCGCGCTCAAGGAGCGCTTCGTGCCCCGGCTCGCCTCGACCGACATGGAGCGCCTCTTCACCGGCGCCATGTTCCTCACCGAGAAGGCCGGCGGGAGCGACGTCGGGCAGGTGGCCACGGTGGCGAAGGGCGGCTCGGGCACGCCGGGCGAGGCGGTGAAGCTCTTCGGCGACAAGTGGTTCTGCTCGAACGTCGACGCCGACGTCATCATGATCCTCGCGCGGCCCGAGGGCGCGGGGCCCGGGACGAAGGGCCTGGGGCTCTACGTGCTGCCGCGCACGCTCGAAGACGGGCGGCGCAACGGGTTCCGCATCGACCGCATCAAGGACAAGCTCGGCGAGCGCAGCTTCCCCACCGGCGAGGTGACGCTCGACGGCGCCGAGGCGTACCTGCTGGGCGGCCCGGGCCAGGGCTTCCACCAGATGGCCGAGATGCTGAACCTCTCGCGGCTCTACAACGCCATCGCCTCGGTGGGCGTCATGCGGCGCTCGGTGCTCGAGGCGATCGACTGGGCCGAGCAGCGCGTGGCGTTCGGAAAGAAGGTGATCGAGCACCCGTTGCTCACCGAGACGCTGCTCGATCTCGCGAGCGAGCAGCGCGTGGCGCTGACGTGGGCGTTCCGCGGGGTGGAGCTGATGGACAAGCTCGACGGTGGCACCGCGACCGAGGTGGAGCGCCGCACGCTGCGCATCCTCACCCCGCTGCTCAAGTACGTGCTCGGGAAGTGGGCGGTGCGCATCGCCAGCGAGGGCGTCGAGGTGCTGGCCGGCAACGGGTACATCGAAGACTGGCCGATGGCGCGCGTGCTGCGTGACGCGCAGGTGCTCCCCATCTGGGAAGGCACGACCAACATCCTCGTGCTCGACGCGTTCCGCGCGCTGAAGAAAGAAGGCGCGCACGAGGTGCTGTTCGCCGAGGTGGAGCGGCTGGCGAAGGAAGCGCCGAGCGACGTGCAGAGCCGGGTGGGGGCGCTCCTCGACGAGACGAAGCAGGCGCTGGTGGAGCTGAGCCAGGACCCGCGGGGTGAGCACGCGTTCCGCGATTGGACCGACCGTGCGGCGGTGTTGTGGGCCGTCACCGCGACGTGCGCGAAATCGACGGGCGCGGGGACCGAGACCGATCTGCGCGCGGCCCGCCGGGTGCTCGCGCGGCACGTGCCGATGGGGCTCTTGCGGAAGGACCGCGCGACGGTCGACGACGTGCGAGCCGTGGCGTTCCGGTAGCGGGAGCCCCGAGGCGCGCCCTGGTGTTGTCTCGGTGTTTCGTCGGGCCTCTCGTCAGGGGGCCCGGTCGATCGAGAACGAGATGTCGTCGCGTGCGACCCCCGCGTCCTCCACCGCGTCGAGGATGCATCGGATCACCCGGTACTGAACGCGCTTCGACGCCGTCACCCGAGCGGCGGAACCCGGAGGGAGCGATCCGCCATCGAGGGCGCGTGTGATGAACTCCCGGCAGCGCAGGCGGTCGAACCCGCCGGGGTCGATGGTCATCGACTGGTCGCTGGTGGGTCTGAGCGTGGTGAACTCGACCTGTCGAGCGTCTCCGCTGAGGTGTACGTCCAGGCGGACGCGAGCGTCGAAGGCCGCGCGTCGCTGAAGATGGAAGGCTTCGCTTTCCTTTGCGAGCCGGTCGGCCGCGTCGCCGAGCGCGGCCACCGCTTCGGGCGCCCGACGGTCGTAATCGACCACGAGCGCCGCCTGGATGAACTCGACCTCGCCGCCGTATCCTTCGGCTGGCGTCCCAAGGGCCCCCGCGCAGACGCGGATGCTCCCGCTCATGTGCGGGCAGTAGGCCGGGCGGCAGGCCTCGACAAAATCGGACAGGTGCGCGGGGCCCCCATACGAAAGGGTCGCGGCGTGCGGCAGGTCGCGTCCTTGAACAGCTGCGCGCAGGCTCGCCAGTGTTCTGACGGGCTGAGGTCGCGCGCAGCATTGCAGTCGCGAAGCTCGCGAGGGGGACAACCCACAAGTGACGCGACGACGAAGCCGCCCCACACGAGTCGATGCGAGCTCACGATGCAGTCAGCATCGCGTTCGGCGTCGTGCCTTCCCACGCCGAACCCCGCCGCTGCACTGTGAGCGCCGTCAGAGGCGTGCTCCGTCGGGTCAGAACCGACGCTGGGCGTCGTGCTTCTGCACGGTGATGCGACGGCTGAGGCGGTCCTGCTTCGCGTCGAGGCGGGCGGCTTCGGCGTGTGTCAGGCCACCGCCGTCGATGCGGTCGCGAACGCGCTGGCGATCGAGCTGGTTCTGCTGCGCCTGGAGCCGAGCGGCTTCGGGGCCCGTCAGCGCTCCGGAGCGAACACCCTGGCTGATGCGCGCCTGCTGGTTGGCGGCCCGAACGCGTGGGGCCGCTGCGAACGAGACCGACGAGACCAGCAACACCAGCGACATCAGCGACTTCATGGGGAGGCTCCTTGGGACGACGGGTGGTGCTTTCAGGAACCCGCCAGCCGGCCGAAGGTTGCGCGCTCTGGATTTCAGAGGTCGTGCGCGACCTTGCAGGATGCTCGTGAGGTCGGAACCTCAGCTACGCTTCGTTCATGCGGGAAGCGCTGCTCGCCTGCCTTCGACTTGGTTTCGGCTCCAACGCGCTCGAGGGCGGAGCGCTCGATGTGTTCGAACAGGGCGGCTGCGTTCTCGAGCTGAGATTGGCCGGGCCGATAGCGCCGGAGGCGATCGACCAGTGGCTCGCAGGTGCCCCAACCGGCGCGCGCATCGCCGTAGAGTGGCCCTTCGTTCTTTTTCGCTTCGAGGGGCCGCCACTCGACAGTGAGGCGGCAAACCAGCTCTTCACCGAGCTTCAGGTCCTCGCGCACGACGAATACAGGCTGTCCCTCGAAACCTCGATTTCGCCGAGTGAATTTGGCTCGAATCCACCTCATGCTCGTCTCATCCAGGCCCTCCAAGACGTTCGGCTCTGGCCCACCCGGTACATCGGCAGCGTCGAAGATCCGCGTGTGCTGGTGCGAGTGCTCCTTCGGGCGTGGGCCGATGACTTCGTTGCGGGTCGAGGAATGGGTCTCGAGTTGGAACTCCGAGGAGACTCGTTGCTCTTGAGGTCGCCCCACGTGATTGCCGAGGACCTCCGAGACCTCGATGTATTCGCTCTTGCCGAGCCGCTCACTCATGCGCCGGAGGGGCTTTTGGGCTCCGCAGCCGCGACTGCAAACGCAGTTTCGTCGTTGTTCTCCATGAAAGTGGCTACGGCAGAAACTCGAGAACACCAGCGATGGCGTGCGGGAAGACGCGCGGGTGCGGTTGAGAAATTTGGCGCTCTTGTCGGCGCGCGTGGCGTTGAGTTCGAGTTCACCCCCGACCCCACGATCTTCGGGAAGCCCCTCACCCTCGCCATGGTGCAGCACGAGGCGACCCGAGTGGCCATGTCGGTCCCGACCTCCTTGCGCGTGAACGGAACGCTGATCAGCTTCCCCAACCTCGAGCCGCTTGCCCGCGAGATCATCGGCGTGACACCCCTCTGGTCAGACCGCCTTCTGGTATTCGACGTCAACCTCGATGAAGTCAGGGTTCAGCTGGCGATCGGCTTCAGCGACGAGCGGGAAGCGCCGTTGCGCTTCCTCGAGAACGCCGATGAGGTTCGTCCCGACCAGCACGTGGCTCGGGATTCGTTCTGTCGAGCGCTCCGTGCGGCCGTCGACTTGAAGTCAGCGCGGAAGCCCGCGCCGCTACACCACGTCACCGGCGTCATCTCGGCCCATCGACGCACCAGCCGCTGGGCGCCGAACCCGCTGGTGCCTGCGCCTCGGACCGAGGTGGTGAAGCGGCTGTCTCAGGCGCTGGCGGTCTTCCTCGACGAGGTGCCGCTGGCGAGAGAGCGGCTCCGGGCGAGTTGGACGGGACCGCGCGGATGATCAGAACGCCCAACCAACGTGCGCCGTCACGACGAGCAAAATCCGCCTCGTGTCCCGCGCGCCCTCGGTCGTCATCACCGTGCCTGTCCCCGCCACCGGCAGCTGCACGCCGGCCCACGGTAACAGGTACAGCCCCAGCGCGCGGAAAGGGAACCACTGAAACCCCACCTGCGGCGTGATGACGAAATGATCCGCCACCGCCTCGACGGCACCGCGGTCGAACGCGAAGCGGCTCCACTGCAGGCGAACGCCTGGCCCCAGCCCGCCGCGCTCGAGGCCCAGGCGGAACTGGTACTGCGCCTCGACGCCAAGGCCGCTCCAGCGCACCGCCCACTCCGGCTCCGAGAACGCCGACGGCAGCACCGCCGCGCGCCCGAAGTCTCCGCTCCACCGGCCTGACCACCCGAGCACGCCCACCCGAAGGCCCGGCACCGCCGCGAGCGTCACGTCGACGTTGAGGTCGACCGCCGGCCCGTTCGGAACCGTGCCGACCCAGAACACCGGGTCCGTCTCGACCGACAACGTCCAGCTCGCGCCCGGGCTCGCCGCGAGGAGCGCGACGATGAGGACCGTCATGGCGCGCTCCTTGGCGCTGGAAGGGCCGCGGTCGTGCGGGGCCGCATGAGCGACTCGGTGATGCGCGCCGCCTGGGCCCGCGTGACGAACCGCGGCGCCAGCGTGCCCAGCCGATTGCCGAAGCCGTGCACCACGCTCGGTCGGTCTTCCAGCAGCGCGCGCAGCCCCAGCGCGGCGACCTCGTGCGGAGAGGCCTTCGCGCCCACCGATGCCTCGGCCGCGCCGACCCGGTCGAAGAAGGGCGTCTCGGTCGCCCCCGGGCACAGCGCCAGCACGCGCAAGCCCTGGCTCCGGTACTCGGCCCACAGCGCCTCGGTGAAGGACAAGACGAAGGCCTTCGTCGCGCCGTACACCGCCATGAAGGGCACCGGCTGGAAGGCCGCCGTCGAGGCCACGTTGAGCAGCCCGCCTCGTCGCGCCACCAGGCCCGGCAGCAGCCGGTGCGTCAGCTCGACCACCACCGAGACGTTGAGCGCCACCTCGTCGAGCTGCGGCTCGAGGCCCTGCGTGGCGAAGGCGCCGTAGGTGGCGAACCCCGCGTTGTTCACCAGGACATCGGGCGTGGCGCCGGCGGCCTCGAGCGCCGACACCAGCTGCGCCACGCCGCCCGGAGCCGCCAGGTCCAGCGCGACCGTGTCGACCTGTGCGCGGTGCGTGCTGCGAAGGTCACGTGCCAGCGTCTCGAGCCGCTCTTTGCTTCGCGCGACGAGCACCAGCCTCGCCCCGCGCGGCGCCAACGCCTCTGCGAACGCCGCTCCGATGCCCGTCGAACCGCCAGTGATGATGACCGTCTTGCCGTCGAACCAGTCCATGGGTGGACCTCCTGTGTGGGTGCACGCGGAATGTTCAACGGCCAGGGCTTTCCGGGAACAGGTAGCAGTCGTAAGCTGATTTCTATCAATGGAAATCGACGACCTGACGTGGGACGACCTTCGGGTGCTCCTCGCCGTGCACCGGCACCAGAGCTTCCTCTCGGCGGGCAAGGCGCTGGGGCAGTCGACCTCGACGACGGCGCGGCGGCTCGATCGCCTCGAGGCGGCTCTGGGCCGGAGGCTCGTCGTGCGCTCGACCTCGGGTACGTCGCTGGAGCCGACGGCGCTGCCGCTGGTGGCCCTCGCCGAGCAGGTCGAGCTGGGCCTCGCCGAGGTCGGTCGCCGGGCCGAGGGGGCCGCGGGGGTGGTTCGGCTGTCGACCGGAGACGGCTTCGCGCGCGCGCTCACCCCGGTGCTGGCGGCGCTCCGTCGCGTCCACCCCGGGCTCTCCATCGAGCTGGTAGCCGAGGCGCGGCTCGCCGACGTGGCGCGAGGTGAAGCCGACGTCGCGGTGCGCACGGCCCGGAGCCAGTCCGCGGTGCTCGTCGAGAAGCCCCTGGGCCGGCTCCACTTCGCGCTCTACGCCTCGAGCCGCTACGTCGAGGAGCGCCTGCGCACCACCACCCTCGGCCGCGACGACCTCGCCCGCGCCGACGTCATCGCCCACACGAAGGACCTCGCGGGCCTGCCGCAGAACGTGTGGCTCTCGCAGCTCGGCGCCCAGCGCTTCGTCTTCCGCTCGAACGCCGACGCGGTGCTGGTCGAAGCGGCGAAGGCCTCGCAGGGGGTCGCTGTGCTCGCCGAGCTCGTGGGCAACGCCGAGAAGGACCTGGTGCGGCTCACCACGCCGTTGCCGGGGCCGAGCGTGCCCGTGTGGCTCGTCTTTCAGCGCGCGTCGCGTGACGTGCCGCGGGTGCGCCTCGTCGTCGACGCCATCACCGCAGCGTTCCGCGCCGCGCTCTGAATCAGAAGCGAATGCCGAACACGCCGCGGAAGGCCTGCGCGTTCACCAGGTTCGAGCCCGTGCCGCCCTCGCGGTTGAAGCCACCCAGGGGGAACAGAATGCCGTACTGGGCCTGCGCGTAGAACCCGTCTTCCGTCTCGTAGCGGGCGCCGGCGTTGATCTCGAGGCCGAGGTTCGGGTCGGGCGGGGTGGTCGCGGTCACGTTCGCCGCCGACGGCGTCGACTCGGCGTAGATGGCGCGCGAGTAGATGATGCCCGCGAAGGCGTTGAAGCCCTGGGTGATGCGGTATTGCACCTTCGGCTTGATGTAGAGGCTGTCGGTGACGCCGCCGAGGATCTCCCGGTAGAGGATCATGTCCATGCGGTAGTCGCGGTTGAACCGGAAGTTGCGAATGACGCGATCTCCGCAGGCGCCGCTCGCGGAGCAGTTGTACTGCGGGCCCTCGATGTCGCCGGGGTTGGTCGAGCCGTTGGCGCCGCTGCCGCGCCGCCGCGGGTTGTTGCCGAAGCCCGGCTGCCGGTCGCCCGAGGCGAAGCCGACCTCGCCGCCGATCTCGAGGTCGCCGTTGAGCAGCTTGTACTCACCCTGCAGCACCGCGCCGAACTGCCAGACGTCGAGGCGCTGGTTGAAGCCGGGCTGCAGCCCCGCTGCGCCGCTCAGCGCGCGGTTGTCGATCCACCCCATGAAGGCCGCGAACTCGCCCTCGATGCGGAAGTTCTTCCGCTCGAGCTTCGCCCACACGTCGGGGATGAAGAGGTTCGCCTCGCGCCGCACCGACTGCCCGCCGGGCGACGTGGCCGTGTTGACGCCATCGGTGCCGAACGGCTGCGACAGGAAGTCCACCGAGTCGACGCGCTGGTTGCGGTAGCTGAAGTGCAGGCCGTAGTTGAAGACCGTCTGCCCCGAGTCCAGCTTCGCGCGCGCCTCGGTGTCGGTGTCACGCCGCGCCACCGCGAGGATGTAGTTCAGCCCGTCGTCGAAGTTCGACAGGTTGAACGGCTGGCCGCCCTCGGGGAGCCGCAGCGAGGTGTTGCCCACGATGTTCACGTCGAGCATCGGCGTCACGTAGAAGCCCTGCAGCGGCTCGGCGGTGAACATCACGCGGTCGACGGTGTCGCCCCAGTCGTTGTCGATGCCGTTGCCGTCGTGGTGCAGCATGCCGAGGCCCCAGTGGCTGCCCATGCGCCCGAAGCGCAAGATGCCCACCGGCGTCGACACCTCGCCCCACACGCGCTTGAGCATGATGGAGTCGTTGAGCGAGTTGATGCCCGCGCGCGGCGCCGTCTGCGACTGGCTGAAGACCGAGAACTCGTTGCGGTCGTTCCAGTAGCCGAAGCCGCCGTTGCGCGAGAACCCGTAGTCGGGCGTCGAGCCCCACACGAGGTTGTCGAGCGCGTCGATCTGCGTGCGAATGCGCACCTCTTCCGACACGTTGATGGTGGGCTCGAGGCGGAAGCGCATGTTGACGCCGACGTTGGTGCGGTCGACCGGCGAGTTCGGGTTGCGCGGCCAGAGGCTGTAGCCCGAGGCGTCGTTGCCCGAGCCCAGGTCGAAGCGCCAGAAGAGGTCGGGCCGCACGCGCAGGTAGCCGTCGAGCGTCACCAGCTCGAGCTTGCGCTTCTCGTCGACCCAGTCTTCCTGCCAGCCCTGGGCGACCGACTGGGTGGCGAGCTGGGCGCGCATCTCCTTGCGCAGGTCGTCGACCTCGCGCCGCGCGGCCTCGAGCTTCTGCTCGAACTCGCGCTTGAGCGCCTCGGTGTCGCCCGTCGGTGAAGGGGGCGTGATGCCCACGGCGACGCCTCCGTCGGCCTGGGCGAACGCGGTCGAGGTCAACAACACCACCAGCGTCGAAAGACTCGCGCGCAGCATCAGGCTCACTCTCGAGAAGCGGCTCCGGCGTGAGGCCGAAGGAGAAAGGACGTCGAAGGCCGCGGCAGATAAGCCGCCGCTGCATGATGAGTGGTCAAAGGAAAACCCGGCCTGCGCGAACGAGCGGCGCGTGCGGTGATTGCGCCGTCACTCGTGCGTCGGCCGGCCCTGGCGGAGCTCGGTCAGCACCCCGTGCGCGCCCTTCGGGTGCACGAAGGCGATCTTCGCGCCGCCGGCGCCGATCTTCGGGCTCTGGTCGATGAGCTGCGCGCCCTGCGCCTTGAGCCCCGCCAGCGTGGCCTCGATGTCGCTCACCTCGACGCAGACGTGATGCAGGCCCTCGCCGCGCTTCTCGAGGAACTTCGCCACCGCGCTGTTCGGGTCGGTCGGGCAGATGAGCTCGATGCGCCCCATGCCGTGTCCGAAGATGGCCGTCGTCACCTTCTGCTCCTCGACGACCTCGATCTCGGGCGGGGGAAAGCCCAGCACCTCGACGTAGTACTTCACGGCGACGTCCAGGTCCTTCACGGCGATGGCGACGTGGTCGAGTCCCTTGGTGCTCATGCGCGCTTCCTGCCACGGGCGGCGGGGGTTTTCGAGCGGGCCTTCGGGGCCGGGCGTTTCGTCGGAGCGGCGCGCGCCTTCTCCGGGGCTTTCTGACACTTCGGGCAGAAGAAGGTGGTGCGGCCGCCCTGCGGCATCTGCTCGATGGGCGTGCGGCAGCGGGAGCACGGCTCGCCGGCCCGGCCGTAGACGAGGAACGGGTTCTTCGCGCCGGGCTCCTCGACGTATTCGATCTCTTCTCCGTCCTCGACCTCGAGCGCGAACGAGATGCCCTCGTGAATCGCCTTCGTGAGGGCGGTCAGCTCCGCGGGGGACAGCGTGTCGGGCTTGCGCGACGGGTGCACCTTCGCGCGGAACAGCGCCTCGGCCGCGTGGATGTTGCCCAGCCCGGCGATGCGCTCCTGGTCCATGAGCGCCACCTTCAGCTCCTGCTTCGAGCCGGCCAGCGCCTCGCGGAGCTGCTCCACCGTCAGCCCGTCGACCAGCGGGTCGACGCCGAGCTTCGCGACCGACTCGTGCGTCGTCAGCTCGGTCGCGGGCACCGGTTCGATGAGGCCGAAGAGCCGCGGGTCCTGGAAGTGAATGACCTCGCCCGAGTCGAGGACGAAGCGCGCGCGGCTCCACTTCGTCTCGGTGCCCGGGCTGCGCTTGACGAACTTGCCCGTCATGCCGAGGTGCGCAACCGCGCCCCGGCCGTCGTCGAAGGTGAGCATGAGGAACTTGCCCCTGCGCTCGGCGCGCACGAGGCGGCCGGTGAGCGCCTCGACGTCGGGCACCCGTGAGTTGCGAAACGTGCGCGCCTTCGGGTCGGCTTCGGTGCGGACGATGCGGCGGCCGTCGGTCCACTTCACGAGGGACCTGCGGGCGAACTCGACTTCGGGGAGCTCAGGCATGGCCGCGGGGATAACCGGACACCATTGGCGAGGCCAGCCAACTCCCCGGTCGAGGCCGCGTGACGAGGGCCCCATCGCTGCGTTGGCCGCCCGAGGCGACGAGCCGCCCCAGAGGTCCCGGTGGCCTGGCGCCGGGCCGCCACCCCAAGGGGCCTCGCGCCGTTGACGCCCGAGCGCCGGGGCGGTCGCCTCATGGGTGCTCCGACCTCGTCGACGCCGTCGCGGTGCCGTTCGCGCGGTCGCTCGGCCCGACCGACGCGTGCGCCAGCGTTCCCACAGGGCTGTAGCACCACGAGCGTTTGTTTCGGCCCGGACTCAGGCCGTGGTTACATGTCCTCTCTCTGACGATGACCCCCGGAACGGCCCGCTCTCCCGTGCACCGCATCATCGACGCCCTGCACGGCGCAGTGCAGGGCCTCGGCCTCGGAGTCCCGCCGCTCTTCGTCGAGAAGTGGGGCGTCGCGGTGCACCAGGCGCTGTCGTCGCGCGCGCGCGAGTTCCACACGCACCAGCACGTGCTCGACCTCATCGTCGAGGCCGACCCCATCGAGACGATCGCCGCGCTGTACCACGACATCGTCTACGTGCAGGTCGACCTCGGGGTGCCACCCCACTACGAAGAGATCCTCCTCCCGCTCATCAGCCGCGAGAAGGACGGCTGGCGCATTCTGCCGCACGCGGGCGTCGACCCGACGGCGAAGCTGGTGCTCGACGTGTTCGGCCACCAGCCGGGCCAGGTGCTGACGCCCTACAACGGCCTCAACGAGCTCGCCTCGGGCCTCGTCGCCGCCAAGGAGTTCGAGGGCGTCTTCTCGAACGAGCAGCAGCTCGCCCTCGCCGCCTGCATCGAGGCGACGATTCCTTTCCGGCCCCCCGAGAAGCTGCAGCTCGAGCAGCGCCTCGGCGCACTGGGAGTGCCCGAGGCCGAGCGCGTCGAGATGGTTCGCCGCGCCGTGCGCCTCGCCAACAACGACGTCGGCAACTTCGCCGAGGCCGACCCGGCGAAGTTCCTCGACAACACGTGGAAGCTGCTCCCCGAGACGAACCCGACGCTGCACACGCCCATCACCTACACGGTGGTCGAGTACCGCGTGGCGCTGCTGAAGATGGAGGGCTTCCTCGCCGGGCTCCCCGCCGCCCGAGTCTTCCGCACCCAGGTGGGAGAGCCCGCGCCCCAGGTGCACCAGGCCCGCGTCGACGCCGCCGCGCGGAACATCGCGCTCGCCGTGCGCTACATGCGCTGCAAGCTGTACAGCACGGCGGTGCTCGAGGCGCTGGCCGTCGAGAGCGGCGGTGACGCCCCCATCGACCTCTTCATGGGTGGGCTGGGTGACTTGAACGGCCAGCGCATGCGCCGCATCGAGCAGTTCCTCCCCAGGCCCGAGCCGAGGTCCGTCGACCCGGTGCTGCAGGGGCTCCTC
>JALOQF010000358.1 GCA_025459425.1 Myxococcaceae bacterium
GGCAGCACGCAGGCGGCCGGCGTCAGGCAGCGGTCGAGCCCGCGCTCGAAGGTGCGCACCCGGCCTCCGGTGCAGGCGCGCGGCGTCGACGAACGGCAGCTCGCGCGCTGGGGCAGCTTGAGGAAGATCTGGCTGGCGTCGAGGACCCAGTACGTCGTGCGCACCCGGCTCACGGTGCCGGCCACCAGCGCGCCGTTCGTGAGGGCCTCGTTCAACAGCCAGGGCGTGTCGAGGAACGGCGTCGCCGACAGGCTCGTCACGAGCTCGTTGAAGCCACCGAACGTGCCCACGTTGAGCCGCGTCGCACGCCACGAGCGGCACGGAGCGCCCACGCAGAAGGCCTGGCGATCGACGCGGTAGAACGGGTCGCCGGCGCGCACCGTCACGCCGGGCAGCCCGCGCCACGCCTCGAGGACGATCAGCGGACGGGTGTTGAAGCGTGACTCCGCAGGGCCGAGGCGGCCTCGTACGAGCACCTCGCCGTCGGCGCCATCGAGCACGTCCTGCTGGGTCTGCGCGTCGAGCCCGGAGCGCGAGAAGTCGAGCCCGCTCACGTACTGCTCGGCCGTGCTGCGGTTGACGTCACGGGCGAAGAAGCCGCCACACATCGGAGACACGCACCGTCGCGTGTCCCGCCGCAGCGTCACCACCGTGTTGCCGAACGCCGACAGCTCGTCGGAGACCTCGGACGCCTCGACCCCCTCGGCGCCATCGTCGATGTCGACCTCGCTCACGCCGCAGCCAACCGCGAACACCACGAGACTCACCCAGGCTCGGTTCATGGGGCCCGCCTGTGCCACAGGCGACGCAGGCCGCGCAACCACATCGGCACACATGACACAGCACCGCAGGGCGGCTCGATGCTGCGGGCACGCACGACCAGCCCAGCGCAGCCGGATGGTGGCGAAGGAGTGGGACCTCCGCCGAAGTGGCGCGGGGCCTGGCGCACCGTCGAGCTCCGGCACGACCTGAGCGTCAGCGCGAGCGGCCCGGGGCGCAGCGCGCTCCACGAACCACCTGCTGCAACGAGAGTCGGGCCCGGGTCCCAGCGCAGCGCGGCCCCATTCCCCGTTGCGGCCGGGCGCTCTCGTGCAGAACGTTCCGCCCCATGATCCGCACCGTTCTCCTGGTCGTCGCGGCCCTCGCCATGTCGTGCGGCGTGGTGCCGAGCACGACCACCCTCTGCGTCAGCGGCACGAGCAACGCCTGCATGGGCCCCGGCCTCACGTGGACGGGGACACAGTGCTGCGTCTCGAACACGTCGCAGTGCGTTTCCGGCAACGTCTCGTCGTGCGAGCTGGCGGGCCTTCGATGGACGGGGAGTGAATGCTGTACCGCTGGAGCCGCCGTGTGCGTCAACGGCGTCAGCGCGTCGTGCACCGAGGCGGGTGGCCGTTGGACCGGGTCGCAGTGCTGCGTCGCGGGTGCACCGCAGTGCGTGACTGGCACCCGGAACGCCTGCGACGGCATCGACCTCCAGTGGACCGGCACGCTGTGCTGCGTCTTCGGCGTCGCGCAGTGCGTGAACGGCACGGTGACGTCGTGCGAAGGGCCCGGCTTCCGGTGGACTGGCACCACCTGCTGCGTCTCGGGCGTCTCGCAGTGCGTCAGCGGCACGTCGAGCGCCTGCATCAACTCCGGAGGCAAGTGGACCGGCTCGCTCTGCTGCGTGCCCTGATGCTCAGCGGAGGCGGCGCTCGAGCTCCGGCACCATCAGCCGAAACGCCTGGCCGCGGTGCGACAGCCCCGACTTCTGCTCGTGCGTGAGCTCGGCGAGCGTGCGCCCGTCGGGCAACACGAAGATCGGGTCGTACCCGAAGCCATGGGCCCCCCGCGGGACGAAGCCAATGCGGCCCTCACAGGTGCCCCGCTGGAAGACGCGCTCACCCGACGGGCTCGCAAGACACAGCGCACAGACGAACCGCGCCGTGCGCGCGGCGTCGGCCACGGTCGAGAGCTCCGACAGCAGCTTCGTGATGCGCTCCGCGTCGGTCGGGGCGTAGCGGGCCGAGTAGACGCCCGGGCGTCCCCCCAGCGCGTCGACCACCAGGCCCGAGTCGTCGGCCAGCGCCCAGCGCCCGGTGGCCTTCGCCACGGTGAGCGCCTTCAGCTCGGCGTTGCCCTCGAAGGTGTCGGCGGTCTCGTCGATCTCGCCGATCTCGGGGAAGTCCTTCAGCGAGCGCACCCGCAGGCGGGCTCCGACGAGGCCCTCGAGCTCGACCAGCTTGCCCTTGTTGGTGGTGGCGAAGACGAGCTCGTTCATCCCAGCACGTGCTTCTGCATTTCGATGAGCTTCGAGATGGCCGCGGAGCCGGCGTCGAGCATCGCGTCGAGCTTCTGCCGGTCGAAGGTGCCGTGCTCGGCGGTGCCCTGCACCTCGACCAGCCCGCCGCCCTCGAGGCCCACGAGGTTCAAGTCGACCTCGGCCGTGCTGTCCTCGTCGTAGTCGAGGTCGACCGACACCTGGCCCTTCACCACGCCGACGCTGATGGCGGCCACCGGCTTGAGCACCGGGAGCTTCGTCAGCTTGCCCTTCGCGTGCAGCTTCTTCATCGCCAGCGCCAGCGCGACGTACGCGCCGGTGATCGACGCGGTGCGCGTGCCGCCGTCGGCCTGAATCACGTCGCAGTCGAGCGTGAAGGAGCGCACGCCGACCGTCTTCAAGTCCACGCACGCGCGCAGCGAGCGGCCGATGAGGCGCTGGATCTCCAGCGTCCGCCCACCCTGCTTGCCCTTCGCGGCTTCGCGCGCGCTCCGCTCGTGGGTCGACCGCGGCAGCATGCCGTACTCGGCCGTCACCCAGCCCGCGCCGGTGCCGAACACGTGCGGCGGCACCTTCTCTTCCACCGAGCACGTCACCAGCACCTTCGTGTCACCGAACTCCACCTGGCAGGAGCCCTCGGCGTGCTTGTTGACGTGGGGCGACAGGACGATGGGGCGGGTCTCGAGGAAGCCACGGTTGAAGGAGCGCATGGCGGAGGCCCTTACACCGAAAGCGCCGCCGGCCAGCAGCCTTCAGCCACGCAGCAGGACGGCGACGACGATCCACAGGATCGCGGCGAGCGCGTACAGCCCGACCGCCGCGCCGATCTTCACCACCTTGTTCTCGGTGCGTTTGGCGATGGCCACCGCCGCGCCGCCGGCGAGCGCCCCGAAGACGCCCCCGAGCAGCCCGCCCATGATGCCGAAGACGATGACGGGCGCGAAGTACGCCATCGCCGCGGCGTTCTTCTGGGCCGCCTCGTGCAGCGTGCCGAAGCAGCTCGCGCAGTGGGTGAGATCGGCGCCCGCGCACGCCTGACAGATGAACGTTCCACAGCGGGCGCAGGCGGCGATGGCAGGGGCCTGGTTCGCGGGGCAGAGGCTGCCTGCGGGGGCCGGGCGCGGCGCCACGTGTCGGTCCGCCGGCGGGAGCATCGTGCCGCCCGGCGCGAAGACCTCGATCACCGGCGTGAGGCCCTTGCGCTTGCGCACCACCTTGAGCGGCTGGCCGGCGACCGGCACCGACCACTCGCCTTCCTGCGAGAGCTTCACCTCGTGCAGCACGACCTTCGCGGGCGGCGCCAGCACCACGAGCTTCCCCGCGGGGAGCGCTGCCCGGAACTCGACCCGCTGCCCCGCGAACGACCACCCCTGCGCCATGGCCTGCCCTCCGTCACGGTGCCTCGGGCGCTGGAACGACGCCCTCGCGCACCTTGCGTGTGTCACGCGCCGTCACCTGCCCGAGGAACTTCGCGATGCCGCGCGCGATGCCGTCGGCCAGCTGCTGCTGGTACTTCGCGTCGGCCAGCCGCTCGCCCTCGCGCGGGTGCGAGACGAAGCCGACCTCGACGAGCACGGCCGGGGCCTCGAGGCCCATGAGCACGTAGAACGGCGCCTGCTGCACCCCGCGGTCTTGCGCGCCGGTCGTCTCGATGAGCGCCTCGTGCACGGCGTAGGCGAGGCGTGACGAGTCGTGGTGCGTCTCGGCCTTCTGCAGGTCGGCCAGGATGAACGCGAGCGTGTCACCCGACGGCCCCTTCGCCTGCTGTCGCCCTTCGGCGTTCTCGCGCGCCGCCACCTTCTTCGCGTCTTCACCGCTCGCGGCGGCCGACAGGAAGTACGTCTCGATGCCCTCGTTCACCCGGCGCTGCGTGGCCGTCGGCATCGAGTTCGCGTGAATCGACACGAAGAGATCGGGCTTCTTCCGGTTCGCCAGCACGACGCGCTCGTCGAGGTGGAGCCGCGCGTCGGTGTCGCGGGTCAACGTCACCTTCGCCTGGAGCTCGGCCTCGAGCCGCGCCTTCAGCTTCTTCGCCACCGTGAGCGCCAGGTGCTTCTCTACCAGCCCGCCGGCCGACGTCGCCCCGTCTTGCGAGCCGCCGTGCCCCGGGTCGAGGACGATGACCGGGCCCTGGGCCAGCGTCGCAGCGGTGAGCAGCGTCAACAGCACGAGCCCAAGCGTAGGAGCATCGGCCGCACGCCTCCAGCCAGCAGCCGGGGTCCCGCTGACCGCACCCAACCCGTTGACTCACCTCAAAACAGAAGACAAACTACTCTTAACGATAAATTGACTCGTTTACAAATTCACCCAAGGCCCTGCCGCGGAGCCCCGAGCCCGTAAATCATCAGCCAACCCCGGAGGTTGAAGGCACATGACACAGCACGTCGTAATCGTTGGTGGCGGTTTCGGTGGTCTCACCGCAGCGCGTCGCCTCGCCCGGGAGAAGGACGTTCGAGTCACGTTGATCGACCGGCAGAACTACCACCTGTTCCAACCGCTGCTGTACCAGGTGGCGACGGCGGGGCTTTCTCCGAGCGACATCGCGACGCCGATTCGGCACCTCGTGGCTGGGCGACCGAACGTCGAGGTGCGCATGGGCGAGGTGACCTCGGTCGATCTCGCCAACAAGCGGGTGAAGCTGACCGACGCCGAGGTGCCGTACGACACGCTGGTGCTGGCCGCGGGCGTGCGCCACTCGTACTTCGGCAAGCCGCAGTGGGAAGGCGACGCGCCGGGCCTCAAGACGCTCGACGACGCGCTCGAGATTCGGCGCCGCGTGCTGCTCGCCTTCGAGAACGCCGAGCGCGAGACCGACCCCGAGAAGCAGACGGCCGATCTCACCTTCGTCATCGTCGGCGCGGGGCCGACGGGCGTCGAGATGGCCGGCGCGATCAGCGAGCTGGCGCGGTACACGGTGGCCGACGAGTTCCGCAAGTACAACCCGCGCACGGCCCGGGTGATCCTCCTCGAGGCCGGAGACCGCGTGCTCTCGGCCTTCGACAAGGACCTCTCACACAAGGCGCTCGAGTCGCTGCGCGAGCTGCACGTCGACGTGCGGCTCAACACGCGCGTGGTCGAGGTGACCGGCGAGGGCGTGAAGCTCGAGAACGGGTTCCTCGCCTCACGCACGGTGCTCTGGGCTGCCGGCGTCGAGGCGCCCGCGCTCTCGCGCTCGATGGGCATCGAGACCGACCGCAGCGGCCGCATCACGGTGAACGAGGACTGCTCCATTCCCGGCCACCCGGAGGCGTTCGTGATCGGCGACCTCGCGAACTTCAAGAGTCCCGACGGCTCGGCGCTTCCAGGGCTCGCGCCCGTCGCGCTGCAGCAGGGCGAGTACGTGGCGAGAGCGATCGTCGCGCGCCAGCGTGGGCGTGAGGTGAAGCCCTTTCGCTACCTCGACAAGGGCATCATGGCGACCGTCGGCCGCGCCTTCGGCATCGCGCAGAAGGGCCGCTTCAAGATCACCGGCATGATCGGCTGGCTCGCGTGGCTCTTCATTCACATCGTGTTCCTCATCGGCTTCCGCAACCGGGTGCTGGTGATGATCCAGTGGGCGTGGGCGTGGGCGACGTTCGGCCGCGGCGCGCGCCTCATCACCGGGACGACGCCGGTGCCGTCTCCAACGGAACGGAGAGGGCTTCGATCGGTGAACAGCCCGGTGAAGGCGGCCTGACGCTCACGCCGCCTGGG
Source organism: Myxococcaceae bacterium (assembly GCA_025459425.1). GTDB lineage: Bacteria > Myxococcota > Myxococcia > Myxococcales > Myxococcaceae > Xiheimicrobium. The sequence goes on from JALOQF010000358.1 coordinate 5,957, forward strand.
CCTGCACCCAGCGGCGGAAGGGCTCGAGCGGCAGCACGCCAGCCTGGCGCGCCGCTTCGACGCCGTTCTTGAACACGATGAACGTGGGAATGCCGCGAATGCCCAGCCGCGCCGACGGCGCTGGGTGATCGTCAGTGTTCACCTTCAGCACGACGAGGCGCCCGGCCTGCTCACGCCCGAGCTGCTCGAGCATCGGCGCTGCCATGCGGCACGGGCCACACCACGGCGCCCAGAAGTCGACGAGCACCGGCACCGGCGAGCTGGCGACGGCGCGGGAGAACCCTTCGGCATCGACGGCCTGGGGCGCGCCAGAGACGTCGAGATCCTTCTTGCAGCGGCCGCACGTCGGCACACCGGCGTGGCCGGCACTCACCCGATTGAACGCACCACACGACGCGCAGCGGAACATGACCCAGAGGTAGAGCAGGCCCGGCGCGCGTCAACGTGCCGTCACTGGACGGTGAGGCCGGGCTTGCCCTTCTCGAGCCAGCCGATCGCCCAGGCCTCGACCCCCTTCGCCTCGAGGGCGCGCAGGGCCTTCGCTGCGTCCTTCTCGGGGACGGCGGCGAGGAGGCCACCGTTCGTCTGGGCGTCGGCGAGCACGTGCTTGATCGGCTCCGGCAGACCGTCGGGAAAGCGCACGCCCTTCGAGGCGTGCTCGAGGTTCGTCTTCGTTCCACCGGGCACGACGCCCTGCTCGGCCAGCGCGGCGATCTCGGGCAGGAGCGGCACGCGCTCGAGCTCGATGACCCCGCGCAGCTTCGCGCCCCGCGCCACCTCGAGCCCGTGGCCCAGCAGCCCGAAGCCGGTGACGTCGGTGAGCGCGTTCACCCGGAAGCGGCGGCTCGCGAACACCTCGCCCGCGGCCTGATTCAGCGTGGCCATCTGCTTCGTCACCCGCTTCACCAGCGCCTTCGACGCGAGGCCCCGCTTGAGCGCGGTGGTGGCGATACCGGTGCCGATGGGCTTGGTGAGCAGGAGGATGTCTCCTGCCCGGCCGCCCGCGTTGGTGAGCACCTGCTTCGGGTGAACGACGCCGGTGACGGCCATGCCGTACTTCGGCTCCGGCGACTGCACCGAGTGACCGCCGAGAATCGGAATGCCGGCCTCCTTCGCCTTCGAGGCGCCGCCCGCGAGGATCTCGCGCAGCATCGAGGTCGGCAGCTCCTTCGGAAACGCGACGAGGTTGAGCGCGAAGAGGGCCCTGGCGCCCATCGCCCAGATGTCGCTCATCGCGTTGGCCGCGGCGATCTGCCCGTAGGCGTAGGGGTCGTCGAGCACCGGCGGGAAGAAGTCGACCGTCTCGACCACGGCGAGATCGGAGCGGAGCCGGTACACCGCCGCGTCGTCACTCGTCTCGAAGCCGACGAGCGCGTCTTTGGGTTTCGGCGCCGAGGCGAGCCCCCGGAGCACCTCGTGGAGGAGGTCGGGGCGGAGCTTGGCCGCGCAGCCGGCGCAGTTCGAGAGCTGGGTGAGCCGGGGCAAGGGAGCGTTCATGGGCGCCCCA
>JALOQF010000359.1 GCA_025459425.1 Myxococcaceae bacterium
CAGGTGACGGCGGCCCAGGGCCCTTCGAGGCTGCGCACGTCACCCGCGATGAAGCGGCAGCCGGGAAAGGCGGCCGCGACGGCCTCTCCGTAGACGCGGCGGGTGCTGCCCCAGAGGTAGCGGCGGTGCGCGTCGAGCTCGACGGCGTCCCACCCGCGGGGCAGCGCGGTCGCCAGGCCCGCCAGCATCGCGCCATTCTTCGCGCCGACGTCGAGCGCGCGCCCCGCAGGCAGCTCGAGCCGCAGGTGCTGGTCGACGACGTCGAGGGCATAGAGGCTCTCGCGCCAGGCCTGTGGGCTGCAGCAGGCCTCCCATCGAGAGAAATCGAACCGGGCCCGAAGCCCGGCCAGGCGCCGGCGGCCGTCGTCGGTCAGCTCGTGGGCGATGGCGTCGAGGGAGCGCCGACGATGCCAGGCCGGGAGCGACCACCGCATCGCTGCGCGCCATCGAAAGCCCAGCTCGTCGAACATCGAGCGTCGCCCGCGATCACTGCGGCGCTGGGCGCAGGCCGGACACGGACGAGCGCACGGGCTCGGCGAGGCGCGCCTCGAGCGGGCCTGCCTCGCTGCAGGCGGCCGTCCACAGGGCTGACAGCGCCTCGGCCGAGGGCACCTGCTCGGCCGCGCGGCGCAGCTTCTTCGACTGGTCGGCGAGCAGCACGCGGCGCACGCCCACGCCCGCCACCTCGACGTCGAAGGGAGCGGTCGACATGAGCCGGGAGATGCGAACGCAGAAGCACAGCAGGCGCAGCGCGTCCTTGAGGATCGCGTCGCGGAACTCGGGCGGCACGGTGCCGTCGTGGTTCACCGACAGGTGGTGCTCGACGCCGTTGGGCTGCTGGGTGACGTGGTAGCTGATGATCCACGTGAGGAAGAGCTCGTGGCGAACCTGCATGCCCTTGCTCATCGCCATGCCGAGCGCCTCGATCGACCGGTTCTGCACGTCGAGGCACACCCGCGCCAGCTGCGTCAGCTGCTCAGGCGCGAGCGACAGCTCGGTGCGCTTCTTCCCCGAAAATGGCAGCTTCGATCGCCAGTCCATGAGTCGTTGTCCCCCCAGCGGCATGGAGGCACCTTGCGCCCGCAACTCGAGTGCTGACAAGAGGCTGGATCTTTCCAACCTCAGCGGTCGGCCGGTGACGCTGGCGTTCCGGGCTGGGTCTCCAGCGTAAACCCACGGCGCGACTGGACACCGTCCTGCATCCCGGCGCATATGCGGGCGCACGGCATGAGAGTGATGCTCGCCCTCAGCGTGGGAATGGTCGTCATGGGATGCGCGCCCGCGTTCCTCGTTGGTCAACGACCACCACGCGAGCCGATGGTGGCCGGCCCACCGCGGACGGTGGTGGTCGAGCCGTTGTTCGAGCGGGCCGAGTGGAAGACCTCGACGACGACCGAGTTCGTCAACACGGTTGGTTCGGGCCTGGGCACCAGCATGACGGCGAGCGGCGCGCCGACGACGGTGGCCATCACGCGCACGGTGACCGAGAAGCCGCTCTTCGCGCGCCCGGCGACGCTGAAGGCGATTCACGAGCGGCTGATTCCAGCCATCGGCGTGCTGCGGCCGTCGTGGAAGGTGGTGGGGCCCTCGGCCGCGCCGAACCTGCGGGGCCCGGTGACGGTGGTGCGCACCATCATCGACGGCAACGAGCTGGTGCAGAGCGACCGCACGCTCAAGAACTCGGCGTTCGCCTTCGGGCTCGTCTTGTTGCCCCTGCAGATCCTCGCGGCGATGCCGGTCGAAGAGACGCAGCGGGTGAGCGGGCAGGTCGACCTGGTGCGCCTGGCCGACCAGGCGCTGGGCCCAAGGCTGGTGAAGTACGCCACCCAGCCGGACTTCGCGGTGAACCTCTCGGGGCTTCCGCCGCGGACCCAGGGCTTCGCGCTCGACGTCGAGTACCAGGAAGGCCTGTTCGCCGACGAAGCCCCGCGCTTCGGGGTGCTCCTCGACGGCTTCGTCGAGAAGCTGGCCTTCGCCATCGTCACGCTCGTCGAAGAGGAGTCGACACCATGAGCTTCTGGGAGAGCCTCAAGCCCGCCAAACGAACGCCCCAGGTCACCGGCGCCGAGCTGTCGGCGGATCAGAAGACGCTGTCGCTCACCTGGAGCGACGGGGCGCACCACCCGGTGTCGGCGCGCGTGCTGCGCCAGTACTGCCCGTGCGCCGAGTGCGTCGAAGAGTGGAGCGGCAAGCGCACGTACGATCCCGAGGTCATCTCGGCGGACATGAAGATCATCGAGATCGCCCCGGTGGGGAACTACGCGCTGTCGTTCACCTTCGGCGACCTGCACCGCACCGGCATCTTCAACTGGGACTACCTGCGCACCCTGGCCACCGCTGGGCGCGCGAGTTGAGGCAGACTGGCCGGCGTGAGTGACGAGCCCGTTCCCGGTGACGGCCCACGGCTGACGCGAGAGGGTGTGCTCGAAGGGCGCGCCGCCGCGCCCGCCGAAGCGCCGGTGGCCGCCGCGGCCTCGCCAGCGCCCGAAGACCCGCTCGAGCTCGTCGAGCGGCCTCCAAGGGGCGACCCGGACTTCGCGCTCGACCGGCGGTTCCGCGATGGGCCGGCTCCGCGGCGCCGCCGGTGGCCCTTCCTCGTCGGGCTGCCCGTGGTGGTGGCGGTGGGCCTTCTGGCGTTCGTCGTGAGCCGGCCCCCGCCGAAGGTGCTGCGCCGCCCCGAGGTGCCCTCGCTGCCGGCCGCGGTGGCCGAACGGCTCCCGGTGCTCGACGGCCCGCCCATCGTCATCGACTCGACGCCGGCGGGCGCCACCATCACCCTGCCTGACGGCTCGACGCTGGGCGTCACGCCGTGGGCGGGCAACAACCCGTTCCTGACGGACACCACGCTCACGCTGCGCCTCTCCGGCCACCGGCCCGCGACGGTGCTGATCCCCGGCGCGAAGGAAGCGAGCCGCCACGTCGCCCTGAGGCCGAAATGACGAAGGTGCTGGGCCGGTACGAGCTCGTCTCGAAGCTGGGGGCGGGGGGCATGGCCGAGGTGTGGCGCGCCCGCGTGGTGGGCGCCGAGGGCTTCTCGAAGCACGTCGTCGTCAAGCGCATCGCGGCGCACCTCTCGGACAACTCCGAGGTGGTCGAGCTGTTCAAGTCCGAGGCGCGGCTGGCCGCGCGGCTCGATCACCCGAACCTCATTCACGTCTTCGACTTCGGCCGCGATGTCGACGGCGCGCTGGTGCTGGTGATGGAGCTCGTCGACGGGGCCAGCCTGCGCCAGGTGCTGCAGGCCGCGAAGACGAGCGGCCTCGCGCTCGACGTGCACCTCATGGCGCGCGCGGTGGCGCTGGCGAGCGATGGGTTGCACGCGGCGCATACGCTCTGCGACGACCAGGGCGCGCCGCTCGGCGTCGTGCACCGCGACGTGAGCCCCGACAACCTGCTGCTGTCGCGAACTGGCGCGGTGAAGGTGGCCGACTTCGGCATCGCGCGCATCGAGCGGCAGGTGCAGCTCACCACTGCCGAGACCTTCCGCGGCAAGCCCGGCTACGCGGCTCCGGAGCAGGTGCTGGGCAGGCCGGTGACGGCGCAGAGCGACGTCTGGGCGCTGGGTGTGACGCTGTTCGAGCTCGTCACCGGAGAGCGCCCACACGCGGTCGACGACCCCGGCGCGCTGGCCTCGGCGACGGTGTCACGGCCGGCCCGGCGCGTCGAAGACGTTCGACCCGACGTGCCTTTGGCGCTGGCCGGGGTGATCGCCCGCTGCCTCGAGCGCGAGCCCGAGCGCCGCTGGCCCACGGCGAAGGCGCTGGCCGACGCGCTCGAGGCCTTCGTCGCCCGCCGCCAGCCACCCGTTCGACTCGACGAGCTGGGCGCGCTCGTCACCCGGCTCGGCCTCGAGCTGCCGGCGCCGATCAGCCCGAAGGCCGCCCCCTCGAGCCCCTCGAGCGCCCTGCCCTTCGTCGACAGCGAGGGCTTCGAGCCGGCTGGCGCCCTCGCCGTCGATGGCCAGCTCGAGCGCTTCGCCACGATGGCCCCGAGGCCCGCGGTGCCGCCCGGCCCTGCCCTGACGCCGCCCCCCGCCGACGATGGGCTCGCGCCCTTTCTCACGCCCATCTCGGTCCCGACGCAGGACGCGGCGGCGACGCCCGAGCCCCAGCTCTGGCCCGGCGAGAGGGCCATCGCCAGCGCCACCGTGGCGCCGCTTCCGGACGAGGCGGCTCCACGCCGGCGCGCGTGGGCATGGCCGCTGGTCATCGTCGCCGGCGCCGTCATCGCGGCGGGGTTGGAGATGCGGCTGCCCGGGCCGGGGCCGCTCGCGATGGCGTTGGCGCCGCAAGCGCTGCACCCGACGTCGGCTGGTGCGCTCGTCATCGAGAGCAAGCCGCCAGGCGCCACCGTCTGGCTCGATGGAGCGGACGTCGGCCAGACGCCATGGGCGGGGCAGAACGTGGGCCCGGGGCCGCGCCGCATCACGCTGAAGCTCAAGGGCTACGCCGACGCCGTGCTCGAGCTCGACGGCGGGGTGGACTGGTCGGGCACCGTGACGCTCAAGCGACGGTGACGGGCCGCGCAAGGCTTGCGCGCGAGGTGGAAACCGACCTGCCTTTTGCAGGGCTCCGCCCGGACGCCAGTCGGGCTGGCGCGGCACGAACGATGCTGACGGGTGAAGCATGCTCCAGCACATCCTCATCGCCGTCGACGGCTCGCCGTCGTCGCACCACGCGGCCAACCAGGGGTTTGGGCTGGCGCGGCAGACGCGCGCGAAGGTGACCCTGGTCTTCGTGCTCGAGACGCCGCCGGTGATCCCGGTGGGGCCGCTCTCGGGCTACGTGATGACGGCGCCGCCGCGCACCGAGGCCGACCTGGCGAAGGCCCGGGCCGAGCTGCACGAATTGGCGCGCGACGCCGGTGTCCCGGTCGAGACGCGGGTCGAGCTGGGCGCTCCGGCCGACGTCCTGTGTGAGCTCGCCGAGAGACTCGGCGTCGACCTGCTCGTGGTCGGAGCCCGAGGCCTGAGCGCCGGCTCACGCTGGTTGCTGGGGTCGGTGAGCGATCGCATCGTGCACCACGCGCCGTGCCCGGTGATGGTGGTGCGCGAGCGCAAGCGGTGACGGGCTAGAACTTCACCCGGCGCATCACGAAGCGCGGCATGGCCTTGATGGCCGTCATCACCGCGCGCCAGACGGGCGGCGCGTAGACGACGGGCGTGCCGGCGTCGATGGCCTCGAGCACCACCTGGGCGACGTCTTCTGGCTCTCCGGCGAAGGGGGGCGTCTTGAGGCCATCGGTCATGCCCGTTCGCACGAAGCCGGGCTTCACGCAGACGGTGACGAGGCCCTCGCGCCGGTACTTGTGATCGAGCCCTTCGAGGTACGCCGACAGGCCCGCCTTGGCCGCGCCGTACATCACCACCGGCGAGCGTCCCCGGTCACCCGCCACCGACGAGAACGCGCAGAGGGTGCCGCCGCCCCGCATGAGCAGCTTCTTGCGGGCCTCCTCGCAGAACAGCACCGTGTTGGCGAAGTCGACGGTGAGCACCTTCGCGGCCAGGGCCGGATCGCGCTCGAGCTGCTCCTGGGTGGCGAAGGCGCCGGCGGTCACCACCACCGTGTCGAGCCCATCGAGCCGCTGCTCCGCGGCTTCGAGGGCCGGCTTGAACGACTCGGGCTGCTCGAGGTCGCACGGCACACCGACGACGCGCGTGCCCGGAACGCCGCGGGCCTCGAGATCGGCCACGCTCCGCTTCACCTCGTCGTCGCCCCGGCCGAGCACCGCGACGAAGTCACCTCGCTCGGCGAACCGCCGGGCGAGCGCGCGCCCCATGCCGCGGGTGGCTCCCAGCACGGCGACGCGCTTCATGGCGCATCTCCGAACAAGCGCACGGACTGGGCGCTGCGGAACCGGTGCTGCGGGTCCCACTTCTCGCGCACCTCGAGGAAGCGCGGCAGGCGGGGCTCCATGGCGTGAAAGTGCTCGGGCCGCGTGAAGGTGTCCTTGGCGAGGTAGATGCGCCCGCCTTCCTTCAGCACGTGCTCGTTGAGCTCGTCGACGAGCGCCTGGGTGTCGTTGCGAATGGCGATGTCGAGCGCGACCGAGATGCCGGGCCTGGGGAACGACAGCAGCGCGGCGCTCTCGGGCCCGCAGTCTTTGATGACGCACAGGAAGCTGGCGCCCCCGCGGCGGGTCAACACGTCGAGGAAGCGCCGCGCCGCACCCGGCCCGGCCTCGTTGGGCAGCACGCACTGGTACTGGGTGAAGCCGCGCCGGCCGTACATGCGGTTCCAGCCCTTGACGAAGTCGAGCGGCCAGAAGAACGAGAACGGACTGACGATGCCCGACATCGTGCGGGGCAGGTGCTTCCAATAGAAGGCGAAGTTGAAGGCCCGAATCGACAGCGGGTTGAGGAGCCACTCGGGCGCCTCGATGGGGAACGCCACGTTCGGCGGCTCGCTGGGGAAGCGTGACGGCGCCTCGTGCGAGTGGGCCCAGCGGCCCTTCATCAAGATGCCGCGGCCCATGTGTTTGCCGGGCGTGAGGCAGTCGATCCACCCCACCGTCATCGGCCACTTCGGCGCGGCCTCTTTCAGCTTCTCGACGTACTCGTCGATGTCCGAGACGCGCTCCGATTCCTGCCAGATCCACGGCGTGGGGATGCGCACCATCGGAAACTCGACCTCGAGGATCTGCCCGGTGAGGCCCATGCCCCCCACGGTGGCGAGGAAGAGCTCACGCTCGAGATCGGGCCCGCACTCGAGCACGCGGCCGTCGGCGACGCGCATCTTGAGGCGCCGCACGTGCGCGCCGAAGCAGCCGTCGACGTGGTGGTTCTTGCCGTGCACGTCGGCCGCGACCGCGCCGCCGAGCGTGACGAACTGGGTCCCCGGCGTGACGGGCACGAACCAGCCGCGCGGCAGCAGCGTGCGGTTGAGATCGAGCAGCGACAGGCCGGCCTCGGCGCGGAGCAGCCCCGTCGACCCATCGAACGCCAGCATGCGGTTGGCGCGCGTGGTGTTGACGACGACGGGGTTGGCCGACGGCGGGAGCGACGAGTCACCGTAGCTGCGACCCAGGCCACGAAAGAGCACCGGGGGCGTCTGCTCGAGGTTGTCGGGTTGGAGCTCCTTGCCCTGAACGGCGGTGCGGCCCCAGCCTTCGATGCGTGAGTCGGTCATCACGCGCTGGCAGGTAGCCTTGTCAGCCCCCTGGCGCAAGCCACGCCCCGGTGGCGACCATCAGCGACGCTTGTCGTCTCATCGGGCCTCGAGCTCGGTGGCGCGGCGCAGGCGGCCGGCCTCGTCCACCGCGAGCGGCGGGCAGTAGGGGCCGACGAACGAGCGCGTCCACCAGTCGGGGGTGCCGAAGGGCGCGAAGCGGTATTCCCAGCTCGTCGTCCGCACGTACCGGGGCGGGCGGTCGGGGAACGGGTTCGTCTCGAGCAGCGCCAGCGCGCGTGGCGTGCCGAGGAGCAGGTGGCGCTGGAACGAGAGCAACCACGGGTTGC
>JALOQF010000360.1 GCA_025459425.1 Myxococcaceae bacterium
GTCGACGCGGGGCGGCCCGAGCAGGGCCTCGCGCAGAGCGACGTGCTGTACGTGAACGAAGAGAACCAGCTCTTCTCGTTCACGCCGGCCACGGGAGCGCTCACGCGGCTGACGGGCCTGTCCTGCCGCGGAGCCACCGACATGGCGATCGATCGCAGCGGCCGCGCCTGGCTCGTCACGGGCATCGGGCTCTTCCGCGTGAACGTGCAGTCGGGAACCTGCACGCCGATCTCCCGCCTGCCAGAGCCCCTCGTCGCGCTGACGGTGCTGCCGGCCGGGGTGCTCGACCAGCTCAACGAGACGCTCGTCGGTTACGGCGAGACGGCCTACTGGGAGTTCGACCCGACGACGGGTCTGGCCGCTCGGCTCGGCACCAGCGCGCTCTCGGGAGGCCTGGTGCCAAGTGGCGATCTCACCGCGCTGAGCGACGGCGGCACCTTCTTGAGCGTGCGCGACCGGACCTGGCCTGCCAATCGGCCCGATGAGCTGGTGCGAATCGACCCCCTCTCAGGCGCGCTGATCGAGCAGCTGGGCCCCATCGACCTGGCGAACGTGTGGGGCCTGGCGACCTTCGACGACGACCTCTACGCCTTCAACGACGTCGGCCGGATCAGCCGGTTGTCGCTCGACGATGGCGGCGTGCGCTCGACGTTGCTGGCCAGCCCACCAGGCCGGCGCTTCTGGGGCGCCGCGGCCCGCCCTGGCGCTCGCTCCGCGCCGCGTGACGCAGGCCCCTGAGGGAACGGGCAGCTTTGCCTTCGGCGCGCGGCTCTGAGATCGTCTGACGCCTCGTCCCCCGCCCGATGCGCCTGGCCTTCTTCGATCTCGATCGCACGTTGCTCGCCGTGAACTCCGGCACCCTCTGGGTGCGTCGCGAGGTGGCCCTGGGGCACATCACCAAGCGTCAGGCCATGCGGGCGATGTGGTGGCTCGCCCGGTACCAGCTCGGGTTCGCGTCGGGCGAAGACATGGTGGCCGAGGCCGTGACGCACCTTCGTGGCACGCCGGCGCAGGCGCTCCGCGCGCGCACGACCGAGTTCTACCAGACCGAGGTGCGGCACACCTTCAGGCCACGCGCGCTCGAGCACGTCGAGCAGCACCGCCGCGCGGGCGATCGGCTGGTGATGCTCACCTCGTCGTCGAACTACCTGAGCCACCTGGCCGCCGACGAGCTCGGCTTCGACGCCGTGCTGTGCAACGTGTTGGCGGTGGGCGCCGACGGGCTCCACACCGGGCTGGTCGAGGGCCGCGTGTGTTTCGGTGAGGGCAAGCTCGTGCACGCGCGCGCCGAGGCCGAGCGGGCGACGGCCTCGCTCGAGACGGCCGTCTTCTACACCGACAGCTTCAGTGATCTGTCCGTGATGGAGGCCGTGGGCACGGCGGTGGCTGTCAACCCCGACCCACGCCTGCGGCGGCACGCACAACGAAAGGGCTGGCGCATCGACGACTGGGGCGAGCCCATCGCGCGGGTCGCGTGAGGCGGGTCAGCGCGGGTCGAGGCGACGGTCCTTGAGGCGCTTGAGCCCGAAGCCGCGGAAGCCGCGCAGCTTGAGGTAGGTGAGGAAGTCGGTCTGGAACTGCCGGGGCGTCACGCCCGTCGCCCGCGCGAACGCCTCGTCGAAGCCGAGCCCCGCCTTCATGGCCACCATCGTCCCGGTCACCGCGGGATCACCGAGCCGCCGCAAGAGAAAGCGCATCGCGTGAAACGACAGCCCGTAGATCGGGCCATACGCTTCGCGTGACAGGTGCTCGGCGTCGCCGAACACGTCGAGCNTCGAGCTCGGGGTGCCGCTCGAGCCACGAAGCGAGATCTTCGAGTGACGGGAATCCACGCCCCTGGTCCGCCGTCACCGTCGCCATGCCTTCACGGAACCACAGCGGGATTCGTTTCGACACCCAGTCCCGGGCGGTGCCGCTCTGCTGGAACAAGAGGCAGTGGGTGAGCTCGTGCAGCACCAGCTCGTCGACGTCACGGTCGGTGCCGGCCCACGTGCCGGGCGACTGGATGATCAAGTCGTCGTACCGGGCCCATGCGCGCAGCCAGTCGTAGCCACGGCGGTTGACGGCGCGCTCGAGTTCGTCGTGGGTGGGCGCGATGCGCACGGTGACCGGCGCGGGCAGGCCGCCCCACCGCTGGAGCTGTGGCGTCGCCCGCTCGAGCGCTCCCCGAACGCGCGTCTCGTCCTCGACGGCCGTCGGCAGGCTCTTCAGCTCGAAGCGCGCGGTTCCAGGTGCGACGGTGCTGGTTCGAGACAACGCCGCGAGCGGCGTGGCGCAGCCGCACACCAGCACCAGGGCAACCACGCTCCACTTCACGGGAGCCACCGCAGCACCTGCGCGCCGACGTCGGCCACGGTCTCGAGGCCGGTCGGCCGCTCGTCACCGAAGCTCAAGACGGCGACCCGGTTCGTGGTGTGGCTGCGCGTCGAGAGATCTTCGACGTTGCCGTGATCGCTGACGATGAGCACCTGGGCGCGCGGCGGGCGCAAGCGGATCACCTCGCGCGCGAAACGATCGAACGTGCGCAGCGTGGCCAGGGCGGCCTCGAGATCCTGCGCGTGGCCGGCCTCGTCGGCGAGGTAGTGCTCGAAGAGGGTGAAGTCTTCGGCGAGGCCCCAGAAGATCGCCGCGGCGGCTTCCGGGGTGCGCTCGGGCACGGGAAAGCGGCGCGCGCGCGCCGTGGCGCCGTCGAGGTCGTGGGTGAGGCCCCGGCCCGCGGCGGCGTCGTCGAGCGTACGGAGCGCCACCCGTGCGCTCGCGAAGGTGAGGGTGCTCGCCGAGGGCTTGAGCCGTCGCTGGTACTTCGCCGGCATCACGAAGGCGCCCATCGAGCCCGGCCGGCGCGGCAGCGCGAGTGCGTCGAGGTACCCCACCGGGTAGGCGTTGGCGAAGGTGGCCCGGCGGCCCCGAGCGACGAGCTGCGACGCGATGGAGTCCGACTGAAGGAGCTGCACCAGCGGGCGGGTGGGGTACCCGAGCACATGGCGGCCGATCAGCCGCGGCGCGGGCAGCCCGGTGAAGATCGCCGTCTGGTTCGACGCCGACTGGGGCCGGCCGGGCACGTCGAAGGTGGTGTCGACGTCGAAGCGCTGGCCTCCCTGCGGCAATGCCACGCCCGAGCCGTCGGCGAATTGCGACAGCAGAAAGTCCTCGTGTGCGAGCGGGTTCACCTGGCGCGCGCGCCGGCCGACGCCGACACCGTCGATGAAGAGGAGCGCGACCTGGGAGGGCGGGGGCACGAAGGGGAGGTGCTCGAAGAGGTTGAAAAGTGCGCGTCGGAGCGCGCCGCTTCCGTACAATACGCGCGATGGCCTTTCATGGAGACTGCTCCAGCTACCCGGTGCCCGAGCTGCTCCAGTGGCTCGACGCGTCACGGAAGACCGGGGCGCTCCACCTGACGTGGGACGCGGGCGAGCGGAAGCTCTTCCTCCTCGGCGGGCAGATCGTCGCGACCGCCGCGCAGGGCCTCTACGAGCGCATCGCCCGCGTGCTCGACGTGGGCCACGAGTTCCAGGGCGTGCAGGTCGTGGGCGCTCTCAAGGCCGGCCAGGTGCCGAGCGGGCCCATGACGACGGCCGTGCGCCAGGTGGCCGAGGAAGATCTGATCGCCGCCCTCGCCGACGTCACCGCGACGCAGGGCGGGCGCTTCCACTGGACCGAAGACCCCGATCGCGGTGAGGACGAGTGGGTGTCACTCGAGGTGCCGCTGCGCCACGCCGTCTTCGAGTCCGTCAAGCGCCTCGACGAGGCCTCCGACGTCGAGCGACTCCTGCCCGACGACACCCGCCTCCTCCGAGCCGTGCCCGGGCCGGTCGCCTCGCACACCCTCGACCGGGTCGTCTTGAGGGTCGTCTCGAAGGAGGGCTCGCTGTCGCTCGGGCGGCTCTGGCTCGCGCTCGGGCTGCCCCGCACCCTCGTCGGGCGCACCGTGTTCGATCTGGTGAAGGCCGGCCGCATGACCGTCGAGGGCGCCCAGGCACCTCAGGCCGACCCCGTCGCCGACATGCTCGAACAGGGCGCGATTCTGCTGCGCGAGCGCCAGTTCGACGCGGCGGGCCTCGTCTTCATGACGCTCCTCAAGAGCGACCCGCAGGACCGTCGGGTGCGCGAGTTCGCGCGCATGGTCGAGCGCGAGCACGTGGCGTCGCTGTACCGCGAGATTCCCCCCGTGGCCCGCCTCGACGTCAACGAGCTGCCCGAGCTGATGCAGGCGCTGCGGCCCGAAGAGCGGCACCTCGTGAACCAGGCGCGCGCCGGGCTCGACGTGTCCGCCATCGTGCTCGCGTCGGGGCAGCGCGAGGTCGACGCGCTCAAGCTCCTTCACAAGCTCGTGCGGCAGGGCGTGCTCGCGGTGAACGAGACGCGGTGACGCCGTCACCGGAGGGTGACGCCCAGCTCGTCCCACAGCGCACCGCGACAGGCCTCGACCGAACGATCAGCGCCCACGATGCGCGGCGTCTCACACGACACCTCGTCGGGGCTCACCCCGTGCAGGTCGATGAGCTTCTGCCGCGCCGACCAGCACGAGCTCTTGCAGTTGAAGCAGCGGGTGCCCGCCGTCTCCGAGAGCCCGGCTCGAATCGCGGTCGCGCGCACCCCGGAGTCGACACCACAGCCCAGCACCAGCATCGTCGTCAGCAGGATCGATCGGATCATGCCCGTGAGACGAAGGACCGCTCCCGATCCGGCCACGCGCCGTCAGCGCGCGGGACCCATCGTCGCCACGATCGCGAGGTTCAGGCTCAGCAGGTGCACCAGCCCCGTCGAGGCGAAGCCGAGCTGCTCCGAGAGCGACAGCTTCACCCCGAAGCCCAGGTGCTCGAGGAACCCCAGGCCCATCCACAGCAGGTCCGCAGCCACCACGAGGGTTGGCGCCACGCTCCGGTCGAGCGGCGTGCCGTGGCTCGCGCTCCCCCGAACCAGCCCCAGGGCGCCGCCACCGATGGCCAGCCCCGTGCGCAGCTCCGTGTCGCCGGCGAGCAGCGTCGGCTCCCACCGCAGTGACGTCGAGGCGGCCCACTCGCTCGAGACGAACGTGGCCGGCATCGCCGCCGCACGCACCTCGCTGGGCACGGCTCTCGGACTGGTGAGCACGAGCCCCGCGTCGAGCACCGTCCACCCGAACGAGGGCCGAAAGAACCACGTGTACGCCACCGAGAGCGGCACGCCGACGCTCCACGCATCGAGCGACGGGTCGAACGGCGCGAAGCCGCCAGCGACGGACACCTGGTGGAGGCCTCGCAGCCCGCTCGAGGTGCCCTTGCGAGGCAGCACGCCAGCCGCCACCGCCTTGAGGCTCGCCTCGTCGACCGCAGTCGTCTCTCCAGTGCGAACGAGCACCTCGGCCGACGACACCCGCCCCCCGGTCAAACGACGCACGAGGTACGGGCCTTCGGGCACCGCGGCTCGAACGGTCCGGTTACCCGCTGGCGTCTCGAGCACCGCGAGCCCCGTCGAGAGCTGCACCACCTGCAGCGGGCCGATCTGCTGGTTCAGCACGAGCTGAGTCGTCGACGTGCCGTGGACGGTGAGCACCACGTCTTGCCGGCCCCGGAGCCGGAGGTCGAAGCTCGGGTGCTGGGGCACGCTCGACAGGCTGGCGGTGTCACGAATGGTCAGCCGGTTCGCGTAGGCGAACGCCTCGGACAAGGTGACCTGCCCGTCGGATGACGTATCGGCCGCTCCGCGCAGCCCCGCCACGAGGTGGTGGGTGAAGAAGCTTCCCTGGAGCGTCTCGGTCTCGTGCGCGTCTTCCAGGCCCGAGCTCGCCGCGAGCAGCGCCGTCCCCTCGCTCGCGAGCCCGGGCAGCCCCACCTCGAAGGGTTCGGTCGGAGACAGCCCCTTCGCCAGCGTCCAGCCGCCGCCCCGGCAGGCGTCGATGATGCCGATGCGAACGCCCGTGGCGCCGCCCGCGAGCCGGGAGCGCAGCGCTTCCAGCGGCAACGCCTGGCCGGAAGGGAAGAGCGCGCGCTGGCTGGCGTGGCCCGAGTAGTAGAAGACGAGGAGCCCGTCGCCCGGTGTGCTCGAGAGCGCCGCGCTCGCCGCGTCGAGGGCGTCGAGCACGGCCTGCGGTGCGGGCTCCAGCAGCAGCGTGACGTCGGTGTCCGAGAACGCGCCATGCCGTCTCAGCACGTCGGCCATGGCCCGCGCGTCCTCGTGGGCGTAGCGGAGCGCGACACGACCTTCCATCGGCGCGTTCGAAGCGACGATCACCGCGCGCCTCGGGCCGGCGGTGGGCCCGGCAGCGACGATCGCGGCGCACAGGAGGGAGATCATCGTCGCCTTTCACGTGCCTTCGCGGCGCAGCTCGAACCGGAAACACAGCAGATCGCGCTGCGCGGTGCACGGGCCCGCCCGAAGCGCCGTTGGTGGCGCCGCGCCTCGCGAGACGATGACCCGCAGCCGCTCTGCTTCGGCCTCGCCGTCGAAGGCCCAGGCCGGCGTCAGGCTGGTGCCGTGCGGCGCGATGGCGGCCGTGTGGAGGACGGTCTGGGCCACCTCGTCGTACACGGTGACGGTGTCGAACCCCGCTGGCGCGACCTCGAACCGCACCGCGTCCTTCGCCCTGAGGGGCTGCCCCGCCCACTTCGTGACGACGCCGCCGCGGTTGAGCCACACCACCACCTCGGGCGTGCCCTTGGCCGTGAAGGTGGTGGTCGACGGGGTGGCCATCGTCACGATGCCGACGGCGAACGCCGCCGCCACCAACCCACCGAAGGCCAGCGCGGGACGCCACGCCCAGCGGGGTCGTCGCGAGGGCAGGGCCTCGAGCGCCACGGGAAAAGGCGCCGCGACCCGCACCGCCTCGACGTGCGCCCGGCAGCGGCTGCACGCGTCGACGTGCGCCTGTACGGCGCCAGCGCGGGGCTCGAGCGCGAAGTGGTCGAGCGCCAGAAACGAGGGGTGGTTCATGGGCTTTCCTCCTGTCGCTGGGCGCGTTGGTCGAAGCGGGCGAGCAGGCGACGAACGGTGCGCTCCGACACGTCCATCACCTCGGCGATCTCGAGGTGCGTCAGCCCGTCGAGGCGCGACAAGACCGCGGCCTCGAGCTCTTCGGCGTCGGCCTCTCGAGCCAACTGCGCGAGGAGCTGTCGGCTGGCGGTCGAGGCCTCGAGGTCCGTTCCATAGACGGGTTGGGGCACGGCGCGGGCATGGAGTGCCCGGCTCCGAAGTCGATCGACCGAGAGGTGTGTCGCCGTTCGATAGAGCCAGGCGAGTGCCACCCGGGGCGGCTCGGTCGGGCCCTGCTTCCAGAACCGAATGAAGGTCTCCTGCGCCACGTCGCTCGCGTCATCTCCGTCGCCGAGCACACGGCGGCACTTCTCCCGCACCGGAGAGAAATAGCGTTGCCAGGCCTGGCGAATGCCGTCGGACATTCCGTCGTGGCCTGTAGACGAACGGGGCCTGGAGATCCGGCCAGGGGGCCGGTGTCGGGCTCGGCCTCACTGCTGCGGCGTGGGCAACCCCGCGTCGGCCAGGCGGACGAACGTCTGGGCCAGCACGTACAGCGCGAACGCCGCGTCATCGACCCGGTTCGCGCTCGCCGCGGCCCGACGCTCGAGGTCGAGCACGTCACGTCCATCGAGGCCGAGGAGGAACGCCTGGGCCCCACGCTCCGCGCCGCCCGCGAACGACAGCCCGCGCGCCACGGCCTCGGCGCAGGCGCGCACGCACCCTTCGTAGTCTGCCCGCGCGAAGCACACCTCGGCGGCCCGCGCTGGATCGACGAGCGCCGCCGGCGCCAGCGTGGCGACCGGCCCCATCGGCGGGAGCGCCCCCTTCACCGGCGCCACCTGCGGCTTCTCGTTGAGCTGCTCGCGGATCTTCGCCTCGAGATCCTCGGCCGGAGCGTCGAGCCGCGGCAGCTCGCGCCTGGGCCGCGGCGCCGGCACCACCTTGCGCGCCCGGAGATCCTTGATGACGAGGCGCACCATCTCCTTCATCGCGTCGAGCACGCCCTCGCCGCTGGTGGCGCACGTCTCGAAGTCGGGCACGCCCCGGCCGTTGAGCGCCGCCCGCATGGTGTCGAGCGACAGCGCCGTCGGCAGGTCGCGCTTGTTGTACTGAATCACGAGCGGGAACCCGTCGAGCCGAATGCCCTGCTCGGCGAGGTTCTCTTCCAGGTTCGCCATCGACTCGCGGTTCGCGTCGTCGGCGCCCGGGTTCGAGTCGGCCACGAAGATGACGCCATCGGCGCCCTGCAGCACCAGCTTGCGGGTGGCGTTGTAGAAGACCTGCCCCGGCACCGTGTACAGCGCCAGGCGCAGCGCATAGTCGCCGACCTTCTCGACCCGCACCGGCAGGAAGTCGAAGAAGAGCGTGCGGTCGGCTTCGGTCGGGAGCGACATGAGCTCGCCCCGCAGCGACGGCTTGATCGACTCGTAGATGCGCTTGAGCGACGTCGTCTTGCCCGACAGCCCCGGCCCGTAGAAGACGACCTTCGCCGCCACTTCCCGCGCCATCACGTTGACGGTGCTCATCCCGGCCTCCCCGCCTTGAGCGGATCTTTCTTCGACACGAGCCGCTTTTCCACCGCAGCGATCGCCCGCTGCGCCGCCAGCGCTTCGCCCTCGAGCCCCAGCCCCGGCAACACCTGACGGCTGGCCACGTAGAGGCGCGGCCAGGGCGACGCCGTCGTCAGCCCCGAGATCCCCAGCACCGAGTCGGGGCCCGGCTCGAAGTTGGGGAACGGCTCGGCCACGCCGGCCACCACCCGCGGCGAGTCGACCCACGGAGACGACTGGAGCGTCACGTGGGCGCGCGTGAAGGGGAAGACGTCGTGCACCGACGCCCACACGCGGTCGACGAGCGCCTGCACGGCCGGCTCGCCTCCGCTGCGCAGCTGGGTCGCCGCGCGCACCGTGAAGGACAACACCTTGTCCGCCGACTCCTGGTGCGTGCGCCGCGCGGGGCTCACCTCGAAGAGCACCGGCCCCAGCTCGGCGTCGGTGCCCTCGATCACCCCCAGCGCCCCGAGGCCGCGGGGCAGGGCTCGCTCGGGCAGCACCGCGTGGGTGGTGAAGAGGGCGCGGCGGCTCGTCACCTGCCGCGAGAGCTTCTCGAGCGGGCCCTTGCGGGCATCGGGCAGGAGCGGCGCGAGCGTCGAGAGATCGCACGCCGCGACCAGCGCGCCCGCGCGGTAGGTCGTGTCTCCCTTTCGCAGGCGCAGGCCGATG
>JALOQF010000061.1 GCA_025459425.1 Myxococcaceae bacterium
ATCGAGCGGCGGCTCGGCGCGGGCTCGCGCATCGTGCGCACCATGCCTAACACGCCAGCGCTGGTGGGGCTGGGGGCCACGGCGATTTCGGGTGGGGAGCACGCGACGCCGGCCGATCTCGAGCTGACGAAGCTCATCTTCGACGCGGTGGGCACGACGGTGATCCTCGACGAGGGCCTGCTCGACGCGGTGACGGGCCTGTCGGGGAGCGGCCCGGCGTACATCTTCCTCATCATCGAGGCGCTGTCGGACGCGGGCGTGAAGGTGGGCCTGTCGCGGCACGTGGCGCTGAAGTTGGCGGCGCAGACGGTGTACGGCTCGGCGCGGCTGCTCCTCGAGACCGGCGCGCACCCGGGCACGCTGAAAGATCAGGTGACCAGCCCCGGCGGCACCGCCATCGCGGGCCTGCACACGCTGGAAGCCGGCGGCATGCGCACCACGCTCATCGACGCGGTCGAGTCGGCGACGCGCCGCGCCCAGCAGCTCGGCGACAGCTTTCTGGAAAAGCCGTGAAAGGCAGGCACGCTTTCGCGTGTTCCGCCGTTTGACGAGGACCTGCCATGAAGATGACGCCGCTCGACATCCGCCAGAAGCGCTTCGAGGTCGCCTTCCGCGGCTATTCGAAGAAGGAGGTCGAGGGCTTCCTCGAGCTCACGGCGAGCGAGTTCGAAGAGGTGGTGCGGGAGAACATCTCGCTGAAGGAAGAGCTCAAGCGCACGCAGGCGCGGCTCGAGACCCACCTCGAGCGTGAGAAGACGCTGCAGGAGACGATGGTGACGGCCCAGCGCATCAGCGAGGACGTCAAGGCCCAGGCGCGCAAGGAGGCCGAGGTGAAGGTGGCCGAGGCCGAGCTGCAGGCCGAGAAGATCGTCGCCGCGGCGCACGGGCGGGTGGTGGATCTCAAGGGTGAGATCGCCGAGCTCAAGCGGCAGAAGGTGCAGTTCGAGACGCAGGTCGAGCAGGTGATCGAGGCGCACCGGAAGCTCCTCGAGACGTTCAAGACGCAGGCGAGCGGTGAGCTGGCGTTCCTGGTGAAGAAGACGAGCGAGTGAGCTGGGCGAAGGACGTCGACGGAGGCGTGGAGCTGCTGGTTCTGGTGCAGCCGCGCGCCTCTCGGACGAAGGTGGTGGGCGAGCATGACGGTCGGCTCAAGATCGCGCTCGCCGCGCCACCGGTGGATGGGGAAGCCAACGCCGCGCTGGTGGATTTCCTGGCCGAGGCGCTGGGCGTGAAGCGCTCGGCGGTCGAACTGGTCGACGGTCTGACGGGGCGACGCAAACGCGTGCGGGTGTCAGGCTGCACGGGAGCAGATACACACGCCCGGCTCCGCTGGACCTGAGGAAGTCGCGTGCGAACGACGGTCGTGAAGCCGCCCTGTTCGGGGAGGGGTTGGTCGACAAGGCCACTTCGGCGTTTGATGGTGCCGCCATGTTCTTCGCGGTGCTGACGGCCATTCTTGCGAGCGCGCCCCCGCCCGAAGGGGCGCCGCCAGAGGCGCCGTTCGTCACCGCCCCGCGCACCGCTGAACCCGTTCGCACCGTCGAGTTCGACACCGCTCGCTTCCACATCGTCGCCTCGGAGCGGGCCGAGGCCCCCGCACGTGCCCTGGCGCCCGACCTCGAGACGCTCCGCGACGAGGTGCGCACGCTCGTCGGCCGTGACTGGCCCGGGACGACCGAAGTGCGCGTCGCGCTGGGCCGTGAGGAATACGAGGCCATGGCGCTCCCCGGCTCGCGGCCACCGGGCTGGGCCGTCGCGCTCGCCTGGCCGGCGATGAACGTCGTGCTCGTCGACGCCCGCACCATCGCGACACCCGAGGGCAAGACGACGCTGCGGCACGAGCTCGTCCACATCGCGCTGGGGCGCCTCGGCAACGACTGGCCACGCTGGTTCCAGGAGGGCGTCGCGCAGATGGTCACCAACGAGCGCCAGTTCCGCACCGAGCACTACTCGACCATGGCCATCGCCATCGCCACCGACCGGCTCTACGACTTCGAGGTGCTCCGCGACGGCTTCCCCGAGCGCCCGCAGGACGTCGAGGTGGCCTACGCCCAGAGCGCCGAGTTCGTCTCGTTCCTCTTCAAGCGGCACGGCCCGGCGGCGTTCGGAGAGCTCATCGACCACGTCGGCAACGGCGTCATCTTCGAGCAGGCCTTCGCCCGCGCCTTCCACTCGAGCCTCACCGTGGAAGAAGCCGACTTCCGCGACGACGTCGCGCTCCGGTACCCGTGGTGGCCGGTGCTGCTCGGGAGTGGCACCGCGCTGTGGGCGCTCTCGGGGCTCCTCATGGCGTTCGCCCACGTTCGGCGCCGAAGGCAGGTCAAGGCGCTGCGCGAGCACCAGAAGCACCTCGAGCAGCTCGAAGACACGGCCGTGGTGCTGCTCGGCGCCCTGCCCCACGCGGCGAACGAAGACGGCGGAGCAGCCGTCGACCCGTTCCCGGGTGTTCCCTGGCGCATCACTGCCGTGCGCTCGGCGAGCTGACGAACGCGTCGGTCCACGGCGTGGCGGTCGAGGTCGCCAGCACGATGGCGTCTCCCACCAGCGGTGAGAGCAGGAATCGATCGTTCACCGTCACGCCAACCGTCTCGGCCGTCAACCGGAGCGCGGACAGCCGCTCGACGTCGTTCGTGAGCGCCGGCCCCGCCATCGCGAAGCCCGTCGCGCTCGGCGAGAGACCGAAGACGAGCGGCCCTGAGTCGACGTCACCGCCCCGGTCGACTCCAGCCGGCCACTCGCGCACGGCCAGCGCTCCGAAGGGGAGTTCCGTCCCGAAGACACGAAAGAGCCGCTCGAACTGCTCCCGCGCTCGCCCGTCGTCCACCAGTGAGAAGAAGTACGCCGTCCACGCGGCGCCGCTCCCTCGCGCGGGCTGCCCGGGCGCGAAAACGAACAGCCCGGTCTCGGCGTCGAGGTGGTCGCGCTCGAGCCGTTCGAGGAAGCGCCGCACCTCGACGTCCTCCGGTGCGCTTTGACATCGCCGCAGCAACGACAGGCCAGCGAGCGCCACCAGGTTGTCTGGCACGTAGACCTCACCAGGGTACGTCTCGAGGAGCGATGACGCAGCGAAGCGCCTCGAGAGCCCGTCGGCGATTGGGCCCACCAGCGGGTGCGGCGCGTTCCCCGCGAGGCACGACGCCCCGAGCGCCCACGCGACATGGCCGAGGACTCCCACGTGCCCCTTCGTGCCCTCGACCGATTCGAGCGCATCTTCGTTCCATTGCGCGGTGTCGAACGCGCGCACCTCGGGGGTGAGCATCAGCTCGAGCCAGCGGGCGATCTCGGCGCGGCGTGCAGGAGCCTCTTCCGGATGACGGAACGCCAGGTTCGTCGCGGCCGCGATCGAGAACGAGTGGAGCACCAACCACCATTCCCCATCGAAGGGCGCTCCGGGCGCCAGCCCCGGCCCGTCGTGGGCCTCGATTCGTGCGCCGAGATACTGGAGCCGCGCCGCTGGCCGTTCGCTCCGAAGCGCCACCACCACCCGGAGCGGCATCACCACGACGAGCAGCCCCACGAGCACGACAGACCGTTTCCACCGGCGCATGACGAACAGGCTGCCCGAGCACCTGAGCTGCGTCGTCAGCCCCCGGGCGAGCGGTCGTGAATCGGTTCTGAACGGCTCGGGGGTCCACCGGGATGGCCTCGACCACAACGGCGCGGCAGCGCCTTGCACTCGGAGGCCGGCCGATCGCCCACGGCGGCGGCGCGGGCGCCGAACCGGTTGCCCGCGTTCCAGCCGCGGAGGAACCTTTCGGGGCTGTAGGGCCCTTTCCCCATGCCGTCGGCCTGCGGGTCGTCGACCTCCAAGTCGAACTGGCGGACGAACGCGGTCACCAGGGGTTCGGCCTCGAGCCCGAAGACGTGCCGGCGCACGGAGTTCAGGTTGAACGCCGGAAGGGCGTTGCCTTCCGAGAAGTCGAAGCCGAAAGAGACGCCCGTCGCCTCGTTCTCAAAGCCAACGCGGTCTTCCACCGTGAACGCATGCGGTTGCGCCGCCAGCCACCCGTGCACGTCTGAGCGGCTCAGCGGTCGACGCGAGGTGAAGAAATCGTTCCCGTCAGCCCAGCTCGTACACCGCGCACTTGAGCGCCGACGGCTGCGCGAAGTCGACGTCGCTCGCGCCGAAGTGCCGCACGAGCCGGTGCTTGCGCGCGCCCAGTCCGCGCTGCACCTGCGCTTCGAAGGCGGTTGGTGTCATCGCCTCGACGTTGCACATCGCCAGCACGAGCCCTCCGCGCGCCACCACGGGCGCCGCCGCCGCGACGAGCTGGTGGTAATCGCGCCCAGCCGAGAACCGGCTCGCCTTCGTCGTCGCGAAACCGGGAGGATCGAGCACCACGAGCTCGAACGTCTCACCCTTCTTCGCGAACCGCGCCAGCCAGTCGAACGCGTCACCCGCGATGAAGTCGTACCGGTCGACCGGAAACCCGTTCACCCGCAGGTTCTCTTCGCCCCAGTCGAGCACCTTGCGGGACGCATCGACGTTCGCCGCCCGCGCCGCCCCGCCCCGCCGCGCTGCCACGCCGAACCCGCAGGTGTACGCGAAGAGGTTGAGCACCCGCCGCCCTCGCGCTTCGGCCTGCACGAAGGCCCGGGCGTCACGCGCGTCGAGATACAGGCCGACCGACAACCCGTTCGCCGGGCGGATGACGAAGCGCACACCGAGTTCGAGCACTTCGAGCGTGTCGACCGGGACTCCGGCGATGGGCGTCACCGGTGCGAGCTCGTCTGGCTTTTCGTTCGCGACCCGGCGGGCCTCGCGCGGGCGGTGCTTCACGTACACCGCGCGCACCCCACCGTGCTTCAGCAACGCGGCGCCCAGCGTGCTGGCCTCGTCGTCGCCCACGTCCCGGTAGAACGAGAGCACCGCCACGTCGGCGAAGCAGTCGACCGTCACGCCGGGCAGCTCTCCGTCGATCCACCGGAAGCACGTCGTCTCGGCCGGCAGACGGGCTCGCCTGGCTGCGAGACACCTCGTCAGGAGCGCGTCCACACCGCCTCGATGGCCTTCGCCGCGTCCCGCTCCAGCGCCAGGTGTGGCGCCGCGAGCAGCTGGCCTTCACGCACCACCACGCGGCCGTTCACGATCGTCCACGCAGCGCGAGACTGGCTCAGCTGCATCAACAGGTGCGGCGTGAAGTTGCCGGCCTCCTGCGCGGGGATGAAGTCGTGCACCACGAGATCCGCGAGCGACCCCTTGTCGACGCTGCCCGAGGGAAGCCCGAACACCATCGTGCACAGCTCGGCCGGGCCACCGACGAGGAACGAGGCCATCAGGTTGTCGGGGTCGAGCATTCGGCCCGAGCGCGCGAGCGTCATGACCCCGGTGAAGCTGGCGGTGAGTTCTTCCCAGAGCGTGCCGCTGCCGCCCGTGCCGAGCCCCACCAGGTTCTGACTCAGCAGCACCGCTTCCATGCCGAGCGCCGAGCCACCTTCGAGCGTGTGGGTGAGCCGCGGGCTCAGGGCGATGAGGGTTCGCGTGCGCGCCAGGCGCTCGGCCTCGGCGCGATCGATGGCCCGCGCGTGGGCGCCCACGGATGCGCCGCCGAGCAGCCCGAACGCCTCGAAGCGGTTGACGATTCGGCTCTGGTGACGATCCCACGTGAGCGCGAGATCTTCGTCGCTCTCGGCCATGCGGAAGTGCGCTCCGACGCCGAGCTCTTCCTTGAGGCGGCCCACCCGACGCAGCAGCTCGTCGTCGGCGCAGAACGAGGCCGCAACGCCGAGCGAGCCCCGCACCAGCGGGTGGCCCTTCATCGCCACCACGTACCGCGCGTTCGCGTCGACCTGCTCCGGCCCTGAGACGGCGTCGAGGCTCGTGGACGCATGGCTGTTGAGCAGGCGGGCGCCGAGCCGCTCGGCGACCCGCGCCTGAATCGTGAGCGCGGCCTCGACACAACCGGGCGCGTGCAGGTGCTCGACGAAGAACGTGGTGCCGCGGAGCAGCCCGCGCGCGAGCGAGGCGGCGGTGATGGCCTCGACCTCGGCCGGCGTCAGCAACGCGTCGGAGGCGCCCTCGACGCGGTACCGCTCCTCGAGCGGCCGCAGCAGGTGGTGGCCCGACCAGGGAGACACCGCCGCCCCCACCAGCCGCGTGTGGCAGTCGATGAGCCCCGGTGTCACGAGCCGCCCATCGCACTTCACCGCCCAATCGCCAGGCCTCGCCGGCAGCGCGTCGTCGTCAGCCACCTGCGCGACCGTGGCCCCGTCGATCAACACCGCCATGCGCGTGCGCACCCGGCCGTCGGCTCGAAAGAGACTGCAGTCCTTCAGCAGCAGGCGGCCTTCCACGCGAAGGCCAGCCTACCTGCATTCCGCGCAATCACCGCAGCAACGGCGACGACGTCGTCGACGGGGGCGCCGAGGACTTCTTGACGGGCGCCTCACGGCACGTGCAGCGCTCGGCGCGAGGCACGTGGCCCAGCACCTGCTCGACGTGCGCGCCGCAGCCGCGCCAGTCGGGTTTTCCACAGTTCGGACACGTCACGGCCATGCACATGGTGAGGCTCCTCGGGGAATGGGTGCCTGGTGAGAGGCGCCCGCCCCGCAGGAGGGTTCAGTTCGACGGCTTCTGGGCCGGCTTCGGCATCGCCTTGCCGCGCACGACGAGGTTCGAGAACCGGCACTGCAGGTTCCGGCAGCCGAGCGCCACCTTGCCGGTGCGGCCGCCCAGCTGCGCGAGCGACTTCCGGGAGATCCGCTTGCCGTCGACCGAGCCCTCGACGTTCACCTGGCCGTTGCGCTGGTGCTGGAGCACCAGCCGCATGCGGAACTTCGAGTGCGGCACCGTCACCCGATCTTCCATCATCTGATCGACCTGATCCTTCGCGCTGTTCCCCACCACCTCGGTGCCATCGGGCGTGAAGTAGCGCCACATCAGCCGCATCTCGTCGACCGGCGGCAGGCCCGGCACGTCTGGAATCGCGAAGAGGCTCACCTGCGTGTCCTTGATGCGGAACGAGAGCTCGACGAAGCGCTGCGCGTCGTTGGCCAGCGGCGGGAACTCGGGCGAGAGCGGCTCGTACTGCACGTCGACCTCGGCCTCGAACTCGTCGCTCGAGTAGTACCGATCGGCGAGGTACGCGCGGGGGATCACCGTCACCGGGCCCTCGGGGTCGGTGACTTCGCCGTACTGAATGGCCGTGAGCGCGCCGTCGTCGAGCGCCCAGTGACCGGCGTGCGCGCTGATGCCCTCGCCCGCCTCACCCGTCACCGGCGCGAACGAGATCGTCAGGCTCCGGCCTTCGTCCTTGCGGGCCGAGAAGAACGTCTCGTCGGTGTCCTGGTACCAGGCCGGAGCGCGCGTCGGCGGCGGCGTCGTCTTCGGGGTCGACGAGGGCCAGAACCGCGCCCCCAGCGCCACCACCAGCAGCGCGCCGAGGACGAAGACCGCGACCTTCCAACCGCCCCCGGGCTCCTGCACGAAGGAGCTGACGCGGCTGGGCACCCCAGACGGGCGCTTCGCCGGCACCGCGCTCTCGGCCGAGTCGATCAACGACTCGAGCGCGTTGGCGACCTCGAAGGCCCGGCTCGGGCGCAGCTCCGGTTCCGACTCGAGGAGGCTCGCGACGAGCTCGTCGATGCGCGCCGGCAACCCCTCGACCTTCTCGGACGGCAGCTTGAACCGGCCCAGCGGCAGCTCGCCGGTGAGCAGCTCGTACAGCAGCACCCCGAGCGAATAGAGATCGGCCCGGTGGTCGACGTGCTTGGCGTCGCGCCGCTGCTCGGGCGCCATGTAGTTGACGGTGCCCATCGCCACCGCCGTCGCCGTGAGCGCGATGTTCCGCTCGCTGTCCTTCATGCCGGCGAGGCCGAAGTCGGCGATCTTCACGTGGCCCCGCGGGTCGACGAGCACGTTCTCGGGCTTCAGATCGCGGTGCACCACCTTCTGCTCGTGCGCGTAGTCGATGGCGCGGGCCACCTGCACGACGATGCGCAGGGCCTCCTTCGTCGACAGGCGCCGGCCCGTGAGCAGCTCGCGAAGGTTGACGCCGGGCACCAGCTCCATCGCGAAGTAGTAGTTCTGACCCGCCTGGCCGCGGTCGATGATCTGCACGATGCCCGGGTGGTTCAAGGCCGCGAGCGCGGTGGCTTCCTTCTCGAAGCGCGCGACGAACTCGCGGTCGGCCGAGAACTTCGCCGGGAGGATCTTCACCGCCACCAGCCGGCCGAGCGACACCTGCCGGGCCCGCCACACCTCGCCCATGCCGCCCCGGCCGAGCAGCTCGACCAGCTCGTAGCCGGGGATCAGTGGAGACGACTCGGCGATGGCGGTGTGCTGCGTCGCTGGCGGCAGGCTCGAGCCGAGCGGTACGTCGATGCCCGAGGTCGGCAGGGGCGGCGGCGGGGGCTGCGGGGCACGGGCTGGCGTCGTCTTCGCCTCGGTCGGTGCCATCGATCGCACGTCGGTGCGCCGCACCTCGAACCGAATGCCGCACGCGCAGGTGATGGTCTGCCCGCTGACGAACACCGACGTGTCGTGCGTACGCCCGCAGTTGGGACAGTCTTGCGACACGGGGTGGCGGGTCTGCCGCGTCACGGCCGGCCCGTCACGAATCCTTGAAGCCGAGGATGCGGAAGGTGGGCACGCCCTTCTCCTTGCCCTTCACCTGCATCACCGACACCGGCTCGACGATGAAGCCGGGCCCCGCGCGCCGCACCGTCGTCTCGGTGGCCAGAATCTCGGAGCTCTTCGCCAGCCCACACAGCCGCGACGACACGTTCACCGAGTCGCCGATGGCGGTGAACTCGTGGCGCTCGGTCGAGCCGATGTAGCCGACGACCGCGGGCCCGGTGTTGACGCCGATGCCGACCTCGATGGGCTTCTTGCCCTCTTCTTCGCGGGTGCGGTTCATCGCGTGGATCTCGTCGAGCATCTCGAGCGCACACTTGAGCGCGCGCGAGGCGTCGTCGGGATGGGTGATGGGCGGGCCCCAGGTGGCCATCACGCAGTCGCCGATGAACTTGTCGAGGTTGCCCTCGTACTTGAAGATCACGTTCGCCATCGCGGTGAAGAACGTGTTCAGCATCGCGACCGTCTCTTGCGGGCTGTCGGCCTCGGCCATCGAGGTGAAGCCGCGAATGTCGGCGAAGATGACGCTCACCTCGGCGAGGCGCCCGACGCGCAGCAGCTCGACCTTGCCCGACACCACCGCTTCGGCGACGGCGGGCGCGAGGAAGCGCGACAGCTCGGCGCGGGCGATGGCCTCTTTCTCGATCTTCCCGGCGAGATCGGCGTTCTCGAGCGCGATGGCCGCCTGCGAGGCGATGCCGGCGAGCACCTTGAGATCCTTCTCCGAGAAGGCGTTGGTGCGCTCGCGCGTGTCGCAGAACAGAATGCCCTTGAGCACGCCCTTCGACAGCAGCGGCACCGCCATCGCCGACCGAATGCCCTGCGCGACGATCGACTCGGACGAAGAGAAGCGCGAGTCGAGAATGGCGTCGGCCGTCAGCACGGCGCTGCGCGTCTCGGCCACCCGCTTGAGCACCGTCTCGGACACGGTGACCTCGGCCTGATCCTGCTTGCGGCGCTTGATCGCCTGCGGGTTCAGCTCTCCGTTGTCGTCGGTGAGGAAGATGACGGCGTTGTCGGCCGCGAGCAGTTGGAAGGCGACGCCGAGAATCTTGTCGAGGAGCGACGGCAGGTCGCGCTCCATGCCGACGAGCCGGTGGAACTCGTTGGCGATGCGCAGCTTCTCGTAGTCCTGCTTGAGCGTCTCGACGTCGGAGAGCTTGTCGGCCGGGCGGAACTCGGCCGACTCCATCTGCGCGACGGTGGCGAGGAACGCCGGCATCGAGTGGGCCGACTGCACGACGGTGACGCCAGCCTGCGAGGTGGGCGTCTGGCCGGCATGATCGGCGCCCGACATGAAGACGAGGCGGCTGTTGCCCAGCGCGATCTCGTCGCCGTCTCGGAGCCGCAGCTCCCGAATCTTCCGGCCGTTGACGAAGGTGCCGTTCGACGAGTTGAGGTCGCGCAGCAGGAACGTCGCGCCCACGCGCTCGATGACGCAGTGCTCTTTGGACACCTCGCGGTCGACGAGGCGCAGCGTGTTGTTCGGGTGCCGCCCCAGCGAGGTGCGCTCGGCCAGGGGAAACTCGCCCTCTTTCCCATCGGCGAACTTGCCCTTGAGCCGGGGGCCTTTGAGCGTGCCGAGCGTGTACACCTGGGCAGGCTTCGCCTCACCCTGCGCCGCCACATTCGTCAAGGGAATCGGTTGATTGGCCAAGCGCATGAGACCCTAGCAGAGAGATCCACGACACAAAACGAACGACGCGTGCTGCCTGCGAGAACGACGAGCCGCTCGCCTTCGTTCCGCGACGGCCCCGAACGCTTCAGGTGAACGAACGATGGCGCCGTTCGCCATCGAAAAATCTCACGTCGACGTGCATCGACCCCTCCCTCGTTGCTACCCAAAGGGACGCCATGCCCAAAACGTCTGCCGCGAAGCGCGCCCCTGCCCCAAAGCCCCGGACTTCCTTGAAGAAGAAGCCCGTGGCGCGCCGCGACGGCCACCGCCCGTCGAGGCTCCCGCTTCCTTCACCGCCGAAGGTGACGGCGGCCGAGCGCAGGCAGCGCCTGGTGGCGGCCCTCGAGGCCAACCTCGCGCAGGGCTTCGGTGGCGCCGCCGTGACGAGCCTGCCGGTCGCGGGGGTCGACGTGAAGGTGGCGACGATCGCCCAGCCACGCCCGTTCTGGTTGCTGCGCACGCATGGGCTCGCGCTGAAGGCGGGCGTCGAGGTGGCGCTGCGCGTCCCTCGCGCGAAAGACGACACGGAGCTGCCCGGCTGGGTGTCGCCGGTGCTCGAGCGCCTCGTCGCCCACGCCACCGACAAGCGGCTCTCGTCCGGGCAGATCGTCCGCTGGCCCAAACCCTTCGGTGAAGGCGCCGAGACCGAGCTCGAGGCGTTCGCCATCGGCGTCGACCCGACCTTCGGCACCGTCACCACGCCACACGACACGGTGCCCGTGCTGCTGGCGGTCGGCATCACCGGCGACGAGGAGCGCCTGGTGCGCGAGTGGAGCCCGCACGCGCTCCTCGAGGTGCTCTCGCGGCTCGACCCCACCGTGGCCACGACGCTCGACCGGCCGTCCCTGCTGGCCTCGCCGCGCGCGCGCCTCGCCATCGAGCACCGCGTCGAGAAGGAAGGCTCGTCGATGGGGGTGCTGCAGGCCCGCGTCTCGACGGCAAGCATGGTGAAGAACGCCGTCTCGTGGAAGCTCGACGCCGAGGCGGCCGGCATCGTGGTGAGCCTGCTGAAGGGGCGCATCGGGCACCAGCGGCCCTTCACGGTGAAGTCCGACGACTTCGAGCTCGAGCTGGCTCCGGGCGACCAGCCCGCCGTCTCGGTCGAGGGAAACAAGGCCAGCCTCAAGCTGAACCAGGTCACCGCGCGAAACATGCGCGCCACCCTCAAGCCCCGCCCCGGCACCTACGCGTGGGAAACCTTCCCCAACTTCACCCTCGAAGTCGTGCAGTGAGGCATTCGGGGCGGCGCTGAGGTACACGCCGCTCATGAAGCTCAAGCAGCGGCCGGAAGACTTCTCGGTGAAGGAGTCGTACCGCTTCGACGAAGACATCGACGGGCGCTACCGCGTCTACTTGATGGACAAGCAGAAGCTGTCGACCTTCGACGCGGTGGCCCGCATCGCGAAGAAGTTCGGCCTCAAGCCCGGCGCGGTGAGCTTCTGCGGCCTCAAGGACAAGCAGGGCCGCACCGAGCAGCTCATCGCCGTCGAGGGCGTCGACGTCGACATGCAGGACCCGGACTTGCGGCTCAAGTTCCTCGGCCGCGCTGCCGAGCCGCTCACCGCCGCCAACACCACGTCGAACCGCTTCGCCGTCACCGTGCGCCAGCTGCGCGAGCAGGAGTTGCAGGACGTCACCATGGCCGTCTCGGAGGTGGGGCGCCTGGGCGTGGTGAACTACTTCGACAACCAGCGCTTCGGCTCGATCAAGCACGGCCAGGGCTTCATCGCGAAGGACCTGCTCAAGGGCGACTTCGAGCGCGCGCTGCGCAACTACATGGCCGTGCCCTCGCCGCTCGATCGCACCGACGACGCGAAGGTGAAGGGCTTCTGGGCCGAGCACTGGGGCGACTGGCGGGCGCACTGCCCGTACCAGACGGCCAACACGAAGTACGCGCGCATCCTCCACGTGCTGCGCCGCGCGCCCCGCAACTTCCTCGAGGCCTTCCTCACCATCGACTCGAAGTACCGCGCGCTGCTGCTCTTCGAGTTCCAGTCGTATCTGTGGAACGAGTCGGCCCGGCGGCTGCTCCAGCTGGTGCTGCCGCGCGAGTCGCTCTTCGTCATGCCGTACCAGGCCGGCTCGCTGCTGCATCACCGCGACGCCAGGCCCGAGCTCCTCGCGTGGATGCGGCAGGCCACGGTGCCCCTCCTGGCTCCGTCGACCACCATCGCCGACCCCCGCGTGAAGGAAGCCGTCGACTGGGCGCTGGGCAAAGAGAAGCTCACCCTCGAGCAGCTCACCGTGAAGGAGGCCCCCCGGCTCCTCTTCTTCAAGCACGAAGAGCGGCCGCTGCTGGTGCAGCCCCAGAAGCTCGTCATCGGCAAGGCCGGGCGCGACGAGCTCAACCGCGGCTTCATGAAGGTGAACGTCGCCTTCACCCTGCCCCCGGGCAGCTACGCCACGCTCGTCGTCAAGCGCCTCTTCCACTTCGGCGTCGAGCAGCTCGAGCGCGAGGCGAAGGAGCGCCCCGCCCCTCGCCCCGACGCCGGCGAGTCCAGCGACGCGAGCGACACGCCCGCCCAGGTGGCCCGCCAGGACAAGGGCCGTCACCGCGACCGGCCCCGCCCCACCGACGCGCCCGTCGGGTTCCGCGCCCGGCAGCAGCAGAAAAAGCAGGCGAAGGCCGCCGCCCGCGCCGCTCAGCCAGCCAAGTAGCTCATTTTGCTGAACTTCGACTCAGCCGGGGGCCGGCAATGAGGGTGGCGGCGGCCCGTACTGAGGGGCGTGAATACACTGGCGACCCGGGCCCCCTCGCTGTCGATGTCTCTGTTGGGGATGACGGCCGATAGCACGCAGCCGTGGCTTGACGAGGTCCGCCGGGCGCGACGGGGCGACTCGTCTGCCTTCGCGGCGCTCGTGCGGGGCCTGCAGCGGCCCGTCTTCGGGCTGTGTCTTCGGCTGTTGCGCTCCGAGGCCGAGGCCACCGAGGTGGCACAAGAGACGTTCCTTCGCGCGTACCAGCACCTCGAGCGCTTCGACGAGACGCGGCCGTTCGATCTCTGGGTGCTCACCATCGCGCGCAACCTGTGCCTCGACATTCTGCGGCGGCGCCAGAAGGTGCAGACGGAAGACGTCGAGCCCCACGCGCCGACGCTGGCCTCGCACGAGCCCACCAGCGAAGAGCTCGCCATGGCCAACCAGCAGCGGCGCTCGCTCGAGGACGCGATGGCCACGCTGTCGGACGACGACCGCGAGGTGCTGGCGCTCTATTACGTGCAGAAGCGCACCACGAAGGAGATCGCGGTCATCATGGGCGTCGCTCCCGGCACCATCATGGCCCGCCTCTTCCGTGCGCGTGAGAAGCTGCGCACCCGCATGACGCAGGCCGAGCAGGGGGCCGCATGACGACGCCGATGAACGATGACGAGGCCGAGCTGGCGCGGCTGTTGGCCGAGGCCGCTCCCGATCCACTCGAGCGGGAAGCGCTGGCCGAGTCGCACCGGCAGCTCGAGAAGGATCTGCTGCGCCTGGCCGACCCCCTGCCGCCGGCCGACTTCGTGGCCGCGGTGATGGCGAAGGTCGAGGCCGAGCCGCAGCGGGTGTCGGCGGGCGAGGTGCGCAGCGCGGTGCTGATCGCGGTGGTGGGCCTGGCCGCGTCGGCGATGGCCTTCCTCCGCTCGGGCGCGTCGGCCGATGGGGTGGCGCTCGAGTTCGCCCAGGGCCTGGTGGCGGCGCGCGAGGTGCTGGTGGGGTTCGGCTCGGGCCTGGCGGCGGTGTGGCGCACGGCGGGCCTGCCGCTGTCGGTGACGTTGGCGGTGGTGGTGATGGTGACGCTGGTGGGGCTGCGGCGGCTGGTCGCGCCCGAGAACTCGAAGGTGGTGGCGTGATGATCTCGTCGTTGCTCGTGCTGGCGCTCGCTGCGGCGCCCACCGTCTCGGTGCAGTTCGACGGCCCGTTGAAGCAGGGCCTCACCACCATCGCCCAGCAGGGCGGCCTCAACGTCATCGTGGTGGGCGCGCTCGACGAGCCGGCGCAGATTCACCTCACCGACGCTTCGCCCCAGGAGGCGCTCGAGACGGTCGCGCGCGTGTACGGGCTCGAGGTGACGAAGCAGGGCTCGCTCTACGTGCTGCGACGCGCGCCCGCCGGCACACCGCCCGTTGCGGTGGTACCTCCAGCCCCGCTGGCGCCTCCGACACCTCCAGGGCCAGCGACGGCGCCGGCCCCGGCGGTGCCCCTGCTCGCCCCCAGCGAGCCGAAGAGCCCCGAGGCGCTGGAAGCCGAGCGTGAAGCCCTGGAGGCCGAACGGGAACGCATGGAGCGCCTCACGGAGCAGCTCGAAGACGACGCCGAGCGGAAGGCCGAGGCGCTGGCGGAGCGTGACGAGGCGGCGGCGCGGCTGGCCGAAGCGAAGCAGGAGCACCTCTCGGCGCGGGCCCGCAACGGCGAGCTGACGTCGACGGGCGGCCCGGTGGTGGTGAAGGCCGGCGAGACGGTGAAGCACGCCGTCGCCTACGGCGGCCCGGTGGTGGTCGAGTCGGGCGCGCGGGTGTCGGGCGACGCCGTGGCCTTCGGTGGAGACGTGGTGCTCAAGGACAAGGCCGAGGTGGGCGGCGACGCGGTGGCCTTCGGCGGCCGGGTGGTGCGCGAGGGCGTGGCCACGGTGCGCGGTGAAGAGGTGTCGTTCGGCGGCTCGGGCATCGCGTCGGCCATGGCCGCGCATGCGGTGAAGGCGAACGAGGCGGTGCGACCGGCCGACGACGAGCGCGCGCCGCTGTCGCTCGCCACCTTCCTCGTGCAGTTCGTCGTCTTCTTCGTCTTCGGCTTCGTGCTGATGGTGCTGGCGCCGCAGCGCATGAAGGGCCTCGAGGCCGCGATTCGCACCCAGCCGGTGGTGTCGGGCGTGGTGGGCTTCCTGGCGCTCCTGTTGGCGATTCCCCTGACGCTGTTCCTCCTCATCACCCTCATCGGCATTCCGGTGGCGGCGGTGCTGTGGCTCGCGCTCGCCTTCGTGGTGCCGATGGGGCTCGCTGCCATCGCCAACGCGGTGGGCACGGCCATGCCGCTGGGCAAGGTGCGCCGCACGCAGGCGATGGTGCTGGCGGTGGGCCTCTTCATCCTCCTGGTGGCGATGCAGGTGCCGGTGCTGGGGCCGCTGCTCATGTCGCTGGCGGTGTGCGTGTCGCTCGGCGCGGCGCTGCGCACGCGGCTCGGTGCGACGCCGAAGGGCCTGCCCGTCGCCGAGCCCGTGCAGCAGCTCGGCGTCTGACGCGACACCCGGACGCCTGTCCCGACGGAGGAACCGTTGCGCTCAGGGGCCGGGTTGGGCGACAACCAGGGTCATGCCCCGCGTCAACCAACGCCCCCAGAGCCCTGCCGTCACCCGCCCCACCACGCCCGAAACGCCGAGGTCGACGAGCACCACCTCGCCAGGCACCTCCGCCACCACGGGCGCCTGGAGCACGCGCGGCACCCGCCCGGCCCAGCGACCGGCCCTTCTTTCCCGCGTGGCGACGATTCAGACGCCCGACACCCAGGCGCTCGGCCCCGCGAAGCTGCCCTCGAACACCATCGCCGGCGTGCCCGTGCGCTCGGCCACCGAGCTCCAGTTCCAGGGCCTCACGGGCGCCAACCCGCTCATGACGCGCACCCTCGACGTGCGCTTCGGCAAGCTGTCGCAGCCGCAGTTCGACGCGCTCAAGCGCGAGTTCGGCGGCCTGTCGCAGGTGAAGTACGACGCCGCCCGCGAGTACACGGCCATCGACTTCCTGCCGCCGGCCATGCAGGGGCTGGTGGGCCGCGACCTCGACCCGGGAGACGCGGTGAAGGTGCCCGGCTCGGCGCGCTTCAACAACCAGATGAACGACGGCTTTGGAGAGCGTGGGGACGTCGAGATCAACACGACGCCGAACTGCCACGGCACCGCCTGGGAGATGATGCGCGCCTACCAGAACCCGAGCTCGCCCCACGTGCACCTCCTGTACGGCGACGCGCAGCTGATCGGCCCTGACTACGAGAACGCCGAGCGCTTCCAGTCGCTCGGCAAGGCCGCGCCGGGCGAAACCCCAGCCTTCTTGAAGGACCTCAAGCCCGGTGACGTCGTGGCCTTTCGCGAGGGCGAGTACACGCTGCTCCACTCGGCGGTGTACGCGGGCGGCGGGCTCTTCTTCGAGAAGCCGAACACCGAGTCGGACAAGTACGACGAATCGCCCTACCGGCTGGTGACGTACGACCAGGTGGTGGCGCCCATCGCCGAGTTCCTCGGTGGAGCGCCCTCGGCCGAGGCGCTGCGCCCGCGCGGTGCGCTGCCCCCCGGCACCGAGACCTTCGGGACCAGCGGCGATGCCGAGAAGTTCGAGGCGTGGGCCGCGAAGAAGGGCCTGTCGGTCGGCAAGCAGCTCGTGCGCGAGATGGAGGTCGGCATGGGCGGCGGCATTCGTGGGCTGCACTTCAACGCCGTCGAGACCCGCCGCGTCGAGATCGGCGCCGATGGTCGCGGCGTCGTCCGGTGACGCAGGCGCTCCTCGTCGAGCCGCCCGCGCGGGCGCCGCTTCTCCTCCGTCCCCTCCTCTGGCTGGCCCGGCGCATCACCGGGAAGGATCCACTGCCCGGCCGACTGCTCGCGTGGTTCCCCAAAGGGGCCCTCGGGGCCGGCGTGTTCGAGGCCGCCGCGGCTGGAGCTCCGGGCGATCTCGACGGACGCTCGCTCGCCGCCGCGCGCATCGTCGCGAGCGCCGTCGCCGGCTGTCCGTTCTGTCTCGACATGAACGCCGCCACCTGGAAGCGGGCGGGCCTGACGGTAAGCGAGCTCGAGGCCCTGGTGAGCCTTCGTCTCGAGGTCCTCCCTGCGATGGGGCCACGCGTCGAGGCAGCCGCCCGCTACGCCGAGGCCCTGAGCCGGACGCCGGTGACCGTGCCCGACGCGGTGCAGGCACGGCTGCGCGCGAGCTTCACGCCGCGTGAGATCGTCGTGTTGGCCACCACCATCGCCCAGGTGAACTTCTGGTCGCGCTTCAACCAGGGCCTCGGCGTTCCATCGGCCGGGTTCTTCGACGAGTCGGTCTGTCGGCTCCCCGCTTCGACGTGACGGCCGCGACGAAGGCGTGGTGGACTCCTGCCATGCGCACGCTCCTCTTCGTCCTCCCCGTGGTGGCCTCGACGGCCTTCGCCCAGCAGGTGATCGTCAACGACGCCCCGTCGGCGGCCGAGCTCGGCCGGTACCAGGTGCTCAAGGCGAACGAGCTGACGCTCAAGCTCGACACGCAGACCGGCGTCACCTGGAGCCTCTGCCCACACCCGAAGAAGGCCGGCAAGTCGACCTGGTGCCGGTTCAACGCCAACACGTTGCCGGCAGGCCCGTCGGGGCGCTACCGCATCGCCGAGGCGTTCCAGATCATGCTGGTCGACACGGTGAGCGGCCGCAGCTGGGGCCGCTGTGAGGACCCGACCCCCGAGAAGCGCCTGGGCTGGTGCCCGATCGAAGACTGACGCTCAGGGCCCTGCCGGCGTCGTCAGCAGCGCCTCGAGCGCTGCCCGGGAGCGCACGCCGACCAGGACCGACCTGATCGCCCCACCCTCGACGACGGCGACGGTCGGGGTGCCCATGACGTGGAAGGCCTGCGCCAGCGGCAACGCTCCGGTGACGTCGATCTTCACCACGGCGCGCGACCCCAGCTCGTCGATGGCCTTCGACATGACGTGGCAGCGCGCGCAGCTGGGGCTCCAGAAGTACACGAGCAGCCTTCGCGCCGACCGCTGCTCCGGGGAGAGGAAGGGCTCGAGCTCGGGCACCCGGCGGCCGCGCACCCGACGTGCGAGCACCAGCGGCGCGACCTGCAGCGCCACCAGCCCCACGACGACGACGACGGCGAGCCAGGCTGCCCAGTTCATGACTGGACAGATGCAGGCCCGGCGCGACGAGGTTCAGACCAGGCGTACGTAGTCGCGCTGCATGAGGCTGACGATGGCCGTGCAGACGACGAGATCTTCGACTGGAGAGTGATCGAGCGCGCCCTGCAGGGTTCCCCAGTTGATGACGAGCTGCAGCACGTCGAGCTCGTCGGCCGTCAGCTCTCGGAGCGGCGGCGTCATCGGCACCGCGAGCGTCAGCGTTGCGTCGGCGGCCGGCAGGTTCGGCTGAACCCGGCGGAGCTCGTCGAGGTGCCTGAGCGCGTCCATCAACAGATGGTCGGTCGACGAGTCGAGCTCGACCATGAACGACTGGTTGTCGGGCGGACGCAGCTCGAAGTCTCCGCTCTCCCAGCTCATGACGCGGTTGAAGCTCTTCTGCGGCCCGAGATCATGGTTCTCGTCGATGACGGCGTAATAGACCTTGCCCTGGCGCAGGTAGATCTTCGCCTCGCGCTCGGCGGTCACGACGAGCACGCCGTTCTTCTTCGAGGTCGAGAACATCTGCAGCAGGTCGACGAGCGGAATCTCTTCGAGCTTGCCGGTCATCGCCGTCTTGGTCTGCTTGGCCGACTGCTGGGCCGCGACCTGCTCGAGGTTCTGCTTCACCTGCGCGTCGGTCATGTCGAGGCTCGAGCCCGCCTTCACGAGCTTGAGAATCGACGTGCCGATGAGAATGCGGTCGCCTTCCTTGATTCGCGACGGCTTCAGAATCTTCTCGCCATTGACGAAGGTGCCGTTCGTCGACCCGAGGTCTTCGATGTTCAGCTTGCCCTGCGCCCAGGTGATCTTCGCGTGTTTGCGCGAGACCATGTCTTCGACCAGCACCATGTCGAGCTCGCTCGACCGGCCGATGACGCAGGGCTTGTCCGCCTTGAGGGGGAACTCACCGCCCTGGTACTTCCCCGAGATGAATTTGAGTGCGTACTGATCACCCACGATGGGAACTCCTGCCGGCAGGGGTCGTTGAGGCTGCAGCATCACCCAGGCTGCCCGTCATTCACAGTGTCTTTACCGATGTCGCGGACCAGGCCGAGGTACATCTCGGCGCTCTTGTTGCCAGGGCTCCGCGCGAGCACGTCTTCCCACATCTTGACAGCGTCTGCCTTGCGGCCCGCCGAGTAGAGCGCGATGCCGTAGTGGATGCGGCCGGGCAGGTAGTTCGGGTTCACCTGGAGGATCGCCTCGAACTCGGCGAGCGCCCCGGCGAGATCGCCCAGGTCGCGCAGGCAGTCGGCGAGCTTGAGGCGAATGTCGACGAAGGTGGGGCCCAGCCCGAGCGCGCGTCGGTACTCGACCACCGCCTCGTCGAGCATGCCCGCCGACGCGAAGACGTTGCCGATGTCGGCGTACATGTTGGCGATCTTGCCCTTCACGTACGGGTCCATCTTGTTGGGGCTGGCGCGCTGGCGGCTGATGGCGGCCTGGTAGACCTCCTTCGCCTCGCGGTACTTCCCCATGTCGTTGTAGATGACGGCGAGGTTGAGGGCCGCGTCGGTGTACGCCGGGTTGATGCGCAGGGCGGCCTCGAAGGCCCGCTGCGCCCGGGCGAACTGCCCCTGGTCGTGATAGATGACGCCCAACATGTTGTAGACGTCTGCGAACGACTGGTTCCGCTCGACGACCTGCGTCAGGTACTTCTCGGCGTCGGCGAACTGCTTCTTCTCGAAGTAGCCCCGCCCCAGGGTGAGCGTCTGTTTGAGCGCGTCGTCCATCGAGAGCCTTTGCAGAAAGGGTGGCTGCGTACCCTACAAGAGCCCACGCGGAAAGGAGAACTCGCCCCGGCTGTCCTCGGAGAGAGACAGGCGGCGGGTGCCCTTCTCGTCGACGGGCCGCTCGGGCAGCGCGCCGCTCAAGCGAAAGTCTTCGGCGACCTCGACGCCCTCGCGCTCGGAGCGGATGTACCAGGCCTCGACGGTGAAGACGCGGCGCTCGAGGCGTCGGAAGAGCTCGGCGCGCTCCACGTCGAGCCCGGGGGCGTCGGGAATGGAGCCCGCCTGCAGCGCCTGCCGGCGGCGCTCGAGGGCGCGAAGAATGGCGCAGAGCCGTGGCGCCGGGCCGTCGACCAGCTGCCAGCCGTCGTCTCGGCGCTCGAAGCGCACCTTCTCGAGCCCGAGGGAGCCGACCGCGACCGCGCCGCCGAGGGTGCCCGTGAAGTCGAGGGTGCCGGTGACGACCGCGCGCTCGCCCGAGGCGTCGACGACGACCGACAGGCGCTGGTAGCTCACCTTCGTGCCCACCAGGCGCGTGCGTTCGTCGAAGACGGTGCCTGGCTGCTCGAGGCGCTTGAGCTGGGTGATGAGCTCGTTCTCGGGGCCGGCCGCGACGCCGAGCACGCGTTGCCCGAAGACGGCGACGACGAGGAGGAGGGCGGCGGTGGCTGCGACGAAGCCGACGACCTTCTGGCCCTCTGGGCTCATGGCGCCGGAGCGGGCGCTGGCGCCGGCAGCCGGGCGATCAGCTTCTTCGCCTTCGGCACACCTTCGTCCTGCGGGAAGGCGTCCACGTAGGCCGCGAGCACCTCGCGCGCCGCCTCGGGCTGCTTGAGCGCGAGGTGCGCGTCGTAGAGGCCGAAGGCCACCTCGGCGTCGAAGCCGATGCCCGAGAAGTTCTTGCGCACCA
Source organism: Myxococcaceae bacterium (assembly GCA_025459425.1). Classification (GTDB taxonomy): domain Bacteria; phylum Myxococcota; class Myxococcia; order Myxococcales; family Myxococcaceae; genus Xiheimicrobium. The sequence continues at coordinate 20,727 of JALOQF010000061.1, forward strand.
CGGTGAGGCGATTGATCACCGCCGGCCACTTCTCGCGGCGCGCGTAGAACTCGGCGACGTAGAGCTCGTGCCTGGCCAGCCGACGACGCACGTCGGCGCTGATCTTCTGGGCGCGCTCGACGTACTCCGACTTCGGGTACAGCCGGGCGAACTCGTTGAGCGCGATGAGCGCGCCCTTCAGCTCGACCTGGTCCTTCTCGATCGCGGGCGGGAGCAGGAAGAAGTCCGACGGAATGTCCTTGAAGTGGGTCTCGGCGGCGCGGAAGGCGGCGTAGTCGACCTTCGGGTGCGTCGGGTGGAGCCGCGCGAAGTTCTGATACCGGTCGCGCGCCTCGACGTACTTCTCCTGCTCGTAGGAGCAGTCGGCCAGCTTGAGCTCGGCTTCCTTCGACGCCTCGAGGAACGGGAACTTGGTGCGGGTGAACTCGAAGTACTTGGCCGCCTCGACGAAGTTCTTCCCCTCGAGCGCCTCGTTGCCCTTCTTCAGGTTCTCATCGGCCTCGGTCGAATACACCGGGTCGTCGTTGCCCGAGAAGAACGTGCTGACCGACGCGCAGCCGGTCGAGGACAACACGAGAGCGAGAACGAGCCGACGCATGACGGGCATGGTGCCTAGCAGAACGGGGCACGCGGTGGGCGATTCCTCACGGCGTGAGCACGAGCTGCTGCAAGCGCAGCTCGGCGGTCGAGGAAGACAGGCAGGTGACGGGCAAGGCGTACGCGGGGCACTCGCCGCGCAGCACGGAGCCGGGATTGGTGGGGCTCGACGAGGTGACGCCTTCGAAGGAGGCCGCGGTGACCTCCCATGTGCGGGGCGTCAGCGGATTCGCCCGCGCGCGCCGTCTCGGTGGTCCGGGACGCCGACGGGTCGCCCGCGGAGCTGGAGACGAGAAGGAGTGCAAGCCTGAGCGCGCACGGCACTGGACTGATCGAACCGCCGGCCCGGGAGCTACAGCGCGACGTCGAGCCCCAGGAGCGCGCGTGTGTTCTTCGCGCAGGTGAGCGCCACCTCGTCCGCCTCCAGCCCCTTGAGTTCGGCGATCTTCTTCGCGGTCTCGGCCACGTAGCCCGGCTCGTTCTTCTTCCCGCGGAAGGGCACCGGCGCGAGGAAGGGGCTGTCGGTCTCGACCATCAGGCGCTCGACGGGCACGAACCGGACCGCCGCCTGGAGCGCCTCGTTCTTCTTGTACGTCACCACGCCCGAGATGCTGATGAAGAAGCCGAGGTCGAGGTAGCGCCGCGCCGCGTCGGTGTCGCCCGTGAAGCAGTGAATCATGCCTTCACGCATGCCCTCCGAGCGCAGCACCTCGACACAGTCATCGTGGGCATCGCGCACGTGGATGACGAGGGGCTTCTTCAGCGCCTTCGCGAGCTGGCACTGCCGGTGGAAGGCCTCGAGCTGCTCGGCCTTCGGGCTGTGGTTGTAGAAGTAGTCGAGGCCGGTCTCACCAACGGCCTTCACCTCGGGCAGGCCGCAGAGGCGCTCGAGCGTGGCCCAGTCGTCGGGCTGCGCGGCCGCCGCGTCGTGCGGGTGAATGCCCATGGTGGGCGTCAGGAAGTCCGGGTGCGCGCGGGCCGCCTCGAGCGCGAAGCCAAAGTCGCCTGGCTTCTGGAACTGCCCCACCACGATGGCGTGCACCACCTGCTGCGCCCGGGCGCGCGCGATGACGTCGGCGGCGACGGGGAAGTCCTTCGGCTCGAGGTGGCAGTGCGCGTCGATGAGCTTCATGGAGCGAGCTCCTTCACCATGTCGGCCAGCTCCACGCGCGAGTCGTCCGACTCGAGGCGCACCGACGTCAGCGCCTGCTTCGCGCGCGACGGGTCGAGCCGCAGCAAGCCCTCGGCCACGTCGAGCCGCACGTCGTCGGGAACGAGCGGCTCGGTGAGCACGGGCTCGAGCACGCCGAAGACCGAGGCGTCTCCGAGGCGGCCGAGGCCACGCGCGGCGGCGCCGCGGCAGTCGTCGTCCTTGGTGGCGAGGATCTGGAGCAGCCGCTCCTTCGCGCCCGGCGCCTTCACCTCGCCCAGCAGCTCGATGGCCATCGCGCGGTCCATCGACCAGCCCTTCGCCGCGCGCTTGAAGAGGTGCTCGACGCCGTCGGCGTCTCCGAGCCGCGCCAGCGCCCCCGCGAGCTGCGTCTTGTCGAACGCCGGCAGGAACCAGCCCTTGAAGACCTTTTTGAGGCCAGGCACGGCGTCCTTGTTTCCGAGCTCAGCGAGCGCCGCGGCGGCCCGGAAGCGCAGGTCGCCGTCGTCGAGGGCCTGGATCAACGTCTCGAGGCCCGCCGAGTGGTGCAGCGCCACCATGCCGCGCGCCGCCTCGAACCGGACGGGAAACAGCTCGTCTTCGAGGGCCACCGCGAGCGCGCCGCGTGCTTCCGGGAGCGCGAGATCGGCCAGCCGACCCACGGCCTCGACCCGAACGCGGTGCGCCGTGTCCGTCATGTTGCGCACCAGCACGTCCTTCGCTTCGGCCGGCGGCAGCACCTCGGCGGCGAGCGCGAGGCCAGCCACGCGCACCTCGACCTGTCGGTCCGTCAGCAGGCGCACCACGTCGGGCGCGAAGTCGGCCAGCGCATCGTCGGGCGCGTCTGCGGCGGCGTCGCAGATCGCTTCAGCCGCTTCGGCCCGAACGGCCGCAGACGACTCACGCTCGAGCGTGAGCAGCGCCTGCTCGCGCGTCGCGCGCCATGACGTCGCCGCGGTCACTTCACCTCCGCGCCCGGCGGCACGTCGCCCGGGTCGAGCAGGATCAGATCCTTCCCGCCCTTCCCCGCCGTGAGGATCATGCCGCGCGACTCGATGCCCTTGAGCGGCCGGGGCTTCAGGTTCGCAACCACCACGACGTTGCGGCCCGTGACGTCCTCGGGGGTGTAGGCCTCGGCAATGCCCGAGACGATGGTCCGCGGCGTGCCTTCTCCGAGATCGACCGAGAGCTTGAGCAGCTTGTCGGCCTTCGGCACCTTCTCGCAGGCCAGCACCTTGCCGGCGCGCAGCGACACCTTCGTGAAGTCGCCGAACTCGATCTCGGACGGCGGGGCCACGGCGGGCTTCGGGTCGTCCTTCTTCGCGGGCTTCGTCTCTTCCACCGGCACGGTGACGATGAGCGCGTCGACCTGCTCGGCCTCGAGGCGGTTGATGAGCGGAGACGGCTCTCCCAGCTTCACGGCGCGATCGAGGAGCGGATACGCCGCCCCCTCGAGCGCCTTGAAGGTGAGCCCCGTTCGGGCGAGCTGCGCCGCCAGCTTGCCGGCGAGCTGCGGGACGATCGGGTCGAGCAGCGCGGTGAGCAGGAAGACGATCTCGGCCGCCTCGGACAAGGCCTGGTGCGCGGCCTCTCGCGTCTCGGGCACCTTGAGCTTCTTCCACGGCTCGTGCACCGTGAGGAACTGGTTCGCCGCGTAGCCGATCTCGAGCACGTGCTTCACCGCGGTGCGCGAGTCGAAGCTCAAGAAGGCGTCACGAATGGCGCCGACCTTCGCCAGCGCGCCCTCGACGAGCGGCTTCCCGAGCGCCGGGGCTGGCGCCGCGAGCTGCCCGCCGAACTCCTTCACCAGGAGTGTCAGCGTGCGGTTCGCGAGGTTGCCCAGGTTGTTGACGAGCTCGGCGTTGGTGCGCTCCCGGAACTCCTTGAGCGACAGATCGATGTCCTCGGGGCCGTTGCCGAGCAGCGACGCGTAGTAGAAGCGCAGGTAGTTCGGGTCGAGCTTGTCGAGGTACGGGCGCGCGTTGATGAAGGTGCCGCGCGACTTCGACATCTTCTCGCCGTTCACCGTGAGGTGACCGTGAATGTGCACGCGCGCGGGCCGCTTGAGCTGCGCCACCTTCAGCACCGCCGGCCAGAAGAGGCAATGGAAGTAGACGATGTCCTTCCCGATGGTGTGGACGATGCGCGTGTCTTTCGACTCGTCCCAGAGGTCGAGCGCGCTCTGCGCCTTGCCCGTCTTCTTCGCCCACTGCTCGGTGGCGGCGATGTAGCCGATGGGTGCGTCGAGCCAGACGTAGAAGAACTGGTTCGTCTCGCCCGGAATCGGGAAGCCGAAGTACGGCCCATCGCGGGTGATGTCCCAGTCGGCGAGGCCCTTCTCGAAGAACTGCCCGAGCTGCGCCGCCGGGCCGGGGTTCATGAAGGCGGCGTTGCCGATGGTCTCCTTCAGGAAGTCGACGTGCTTCGACAGCAGGAAGAACGCGTGCGACGACTTGCGCCACTCCAGCGGCTCTCCCGAGATGGC
>JALOQF010000062.1 GCA_025459425.1 Myxococcaceae bacterium
CCAGGAGTCAGTCATGCAAACGTCCAACGCCATCGGATGGTTCGACCTCTACGTGGATGACCTCGAGCGCGCCGCCGCGTTCTACGAGGCCGTCTTTCAGCAGCGCCTCGAGCCCATGGGAGACCCCACCGGGGAAACGGCGATGCGCGCTTTCCCGTCGAACATGAAGGCCTACGGCGCCGCCGGAGCGCTGGTGAAGTCGAAGCACGCGAAGCCCGGGGCTGGCGGCACGCTGCTGTACTTCAGCGTCGAGGACTGCGCCGTCGAAGAGGCGCGGGTGTCGGCCGCGAAGGGCACCGTCATTCGCCCGAAGTTCTCCATCGGCTCGTTCGGCTGGGTCTCGTTGTGCCGCGACACCGAGGGGAACCTCTTCGGCCTCAGCTCGATGCGGTGACGTCTCCTCCGCGCTCTTCACCATCGGCGTCGACGGCTTCGACGCCGAGTCGTTCCTCCGCCGGGCGCGGGTGCGCGTGCTGTTCGAGGTCTGCCAGCGCCCCGGCGTGCGAGGGAGCCAGGATGCATGGGCGAACGCGCGCCGGCTGGAAGCGGCCGTCGACGGCGATCGACCCGCCCCACCGGGGGGGAGCGCCTGCCCTTCGCCGTGCACGACGCGCGATTGGTGCAGGTGTTCGGCGGTCCCTCGGGTAAAGCCGACGGGTGACGCTCCTCCGCGCTTTCGACCTGACCCTCTCCTTCGGCAGCCGAACCCTCTTCTCGGACCTCGAGCTCGTCATCGAAGCGGGCGAACGGGTCGGCCTCGTCGGGGTCAACGGCTGCGGCAAGTCGACCTTGATGAAGGTGCTCACCGGGGAGGTCAAGCCCGACACGGGGACCCTCCAGTTCCAACGCGGCCTGCGCACCAGCCACCTCGCGCAGGAGCCGGTCTTCAGCCCCGGCGCGACGCCGTCGAGCGAGCTCACCGTCGCACAGCAACCCCTGCGAGACGCGCTCGACGAGCACGAGCGGCTCTCGGCGTCGCTGGAGACGAACGCCGACGAGCGCGTGCTGAACCGGCTCTCGGAGCTCGTCGAACGAATCGAACACCTCGGCGGCTGGGACACCGCGCACGAAGCCCGCAAGCTCCTGGACCGCCTGGGCGTCGACCCCGCGAGCTGGGAGCAGCCCATCGAGCAGCTCTCGGGTGGCCAGCGCAAACGCCTCGCCATCGCGCGCGCGCTCCTCACCCACGCCGACCTGCTCATGTTCGACGAGCCGACCAACCACCTCGACGCCGAGACCGTGGAGTGGCTCGAAGACGAGCTCGACTCGCGAGACTCCGCGCTCCTCCTCGTCACGCACGACCGGTCCTTCCTCGACGGGCTGGTCGACCGCATCATCGAGGTCGAGCCGCACGTCTCGGACAGTCAGCCCGGCGGCCTCGTCAGCTACCCAGGCAACTACGAGGCCTACCTCGAGCAGAAGTTCGTCAAGCTCGAGGAGCAGAAGACGGGCGAACACAAACGCCAGCAGTGGATCGCACAGGAGGTGGCCTGGCTCCGCCGCGGCCCCAAGGCGCGGCGCACGAAGTCGAAGGCCCGAATCGACCGCGCGCGAAAGCTGCTCAGCGAGAAGGGGTTTCAGCGCCCCAGAGTGCCCGAACTCCAGCTCGCCGCCGCACCCCGCCTGTCGCAGACGGTCATCGAGGCGAGTCATCTCTCCAAGTCCTTCGGAGAGACGAAGATCCTCGACGACGTGAGCGTCATTCTTCAGCCGGGTGAGCGCCTGGCGCTGCTCGGAAAGAACGGCGCGGGGAAGACGACGCTGATCCGCACGCTGCTGGGCGAGCTTCCTCCCGACGCAGGGACGATTCGCCAGGGCCCGAAGACCCGCGTGGTGCATTACGATCAGCTGCGCACCGCGCTCGACGACGAGAAGACGGTCTTCGAGGCCGCGTGGGACGACGACTGGGTGACGCTCGGCGAGAAGAAGATGCGCCTGGCCGAGTACCTCGACGACCTGCTCTTTCCCGTGCCGATGCAGCGCATGAAGGTGAAGGGCCTGTCCGGTGGAGAGCGCAACCGGCTGCTCCTCGCGCGGCTCTTCCTCGAGGGAGCCAACGTACTCGTGCTCGACGAGCCGACGAACGACCTCGACCTGGTGACGCTCAACGTGCTCGAGCGGCTCCTGCTTCAGTTCACCGGCGCGGTGCTGCTGGTGACGCATGACCGCTACTTCCTCGACAAGGTCGCGACCGCCCTCCTCGTCTTCGAGGGGGCAGGCAAGGTGGTGCGGTACGAGGGAAACTACGAGCTGTACAAGCGGCTCACCGCGAAGAAGCGGCCGTCGGCCTGACGCGGTCGCGTTGCTGCACCGTGGCCGAGGCGTCGAGGACTGCGCCGTCGACGAGGCGCGGGTGTCGGCCGCGAAGGGCCGACGAAGCGGCGGTGAGCGCGCGCCTCGAGCCAGCCTCGTCACGTTCTTCGAGGGAAACCTGGGCGACCTCCGCGCGGAGGCGCTTCGTCGACCGTCGAGGAAGCCGAAGTCACCCGCCCGACAGGCGGAAGTACCGCAGCGGCTGCGCGACGTTCTTCACCGGCGTCTCTTCGAGCGCGCCCACCGACAAGCCCGCGAGCCCGTCGGCGTTCAGCGCCCGCGCGCCCTCCCACGCCTCTTTCATCACCAGCGTCTCACGGAAGCTCCCCAGCGACTGGAGCCGCGCCGTCTGGTTCATGCCGGTCGAGAATGACGTGTAGTTGCGGTTGGGGCCGAACAGCCCGCAGTAGCTCACCGCCAGGTTCACGCCGATGGCCACGCCCAGGCCCGGCATCTTGAGCACCTCGGACAGGCGGCTGATCTCAGGGTGCGCGCTCATCGTCTCGCGGGTGAAGCGCTGAATCTCGACCGCCGCCTTGATGGCCGCCGCCGCGCGCTCGCCGGGGCGCTCCTTGAAGAACGGCGGGCCGAACAGCCCGATGACGCAGTCGCCGACCATCTTGTCGAACACGCCGTCGTGCCGGTGGAGGATGCGCACCGCCTCTTCCGACCAGTCGTCGACGAACTTGCCGATGCGCTCCGGCCGCTCGAGCACCTGCTCGCAGATGCGCGTGAAGCCGTTGATGTCGGCGAACAGAATGCCCACCTCCTCGGCGCGCGGAGACAGGTACCGCCGCGGGTAGTCCGGGTCGCGCAAGAGCTCGTCGATGACCGACGACGAGAAGAACTGCGCCAGGTGAATGCGCTCGCGGTTGTAGTCGATGAGGCGCTGCGACAGCGTCGACGCGAGGAGCCGCAACAGCTCGACCGCGTACGACGAGAAGCCGTCGCCGCCGCTCCACACCATGATCTTCCCCAGCGCGTGCGCGTCACCCACGCCGCTGATCAGCACCGTCTCGACGGCCTTCCGCTCGCCCAGCACCTGCGCGAGGTGCTTGTCGTTCGGCGTCACCAGGTTGGGCCCGTACGCCCGAATCGCGTCGTCGAGCGTCTGGAAGCGGCGGCCGTTCGAGGCGTGCTCGAGCTGGCCGTACTTGTACATGCGGTAGTGGAGCGAGCCCGACTCGACCGCGTCGCGGTAGAGCAGCAGGAAGCCCGGCAGCTTCACCTTCTCGCACAGGGCCCGCACCGCGCCGTCCATGCCGACCTCGAAGACGCGGTTGGCGAGGTAGGTGTTGATGGTGACGAGCAGCTGGTGCTTCTCGGCGGCCGTCTGGACCGAGGCGAGCACGGTGTCGAGCTCTTCGGCGATGGTCTCGAGCGAGCGGGCGAGCCTGGCCGCGTCGGCGGTGCGGTCACCCTCGTAGAGCACGCCGATGCTCCCGACCGGCACGCCCACCACGTCGAGCTGCTGGGACACGAAGGTGTGGCCGCTCTCGAGCTTGCGCACGCCCCAGCGGCTGCCGGTCAGCAGCGTGCCCGGAAAGACCCCGTCGAACTCGCCGTGCGAGAACGTCGTCGACACGAGTTCTTCGTCGAGCGTGGTGACCGCGACGCCTCGCGCGCCGATGAGGTGCATCACCGGTGGAAACAGCCGAGCGAACGTCCGCTCCAGGCTCTCGCGGTGCTTGAGCGACTCCTCGAGCAGGTCGTCGACCGTGCGGGAGAGCTCGCGGAGGTGCTTCAGCTCCTCGAATGTCAGGTCGTCCATCGGCACACACCAGACGGTACCATGCCGGGCGCGCAGGCCGAGAACTTCGCCAGGCCCGGAATGGAGGTAGACTGAGCCACATGCTGATCGCCCTCGCCGCCACCCTGGCGCTCTCCACGTCGTCTGGCACCCGCCCGAACACGTACAGCGAACGCTGGCTGTGCGACCTGTGGGCCGGCGCCCAGTGTCATGCCACCAGCTGCCAGAAGGACGGCAAGGAGCGCTGCATGGCCGTCTCGAAGCAGTGCCAGGAGACGAGCAAGCGCATCGAGGTGGACGCGGCGCGGGCGCAGAAGAAGGCCGCGTGCGCGCGGGCGTTGCTGGCGCAGGCGTGCGGCGCCCCGAAGCCGCCGGAGTGCGACGGGCTGCTCTGACGGCGGCCTGCTCGTTCGCACGGGTGTCCGTGGCTGAACATCGGCGCTCGGGCGGGCGTTTGGTTCCTTCGTGAACCGTCTTCGCTGGCTCCTCCTCACGCGCGGTCGATCCCCGTGCACGGCCCGGTCGAGTCGTGTAGGAGCCTCGCCCATGCGTCGCCTGACCTCCGCCCTCCTGCTGGCCGTCGCGCTGCCGGCCTTCGCCCAGGACGCCGACCCGAAGCCGAAGCTCACCGTGGTGCCGTTCGCGCTGCTGTCGGCCGACGTGAGCCCGCGCGCCAGCCTCAAGGCCGTCGGCATGCTCAGCCAGGAGTTCAAGAGCGCCGAGAAGTTCGACCTCGTCGAGGCGAAGAAGAAGGAGACCGAGGTCGCCTTCACCGAGGGCCTCACCCAGGCGCGCAAGCACGTGGCCGAGGCGCAGGAGTTCCGCGCGAAGAAGAAGTTCCGCCTGGCCGACGAGTCGCTCGGCAAGGCGCTGGCGCTGTTCCAGAAGAACGTCGCCGGCCTCACCGACCTCGCCGAGGTCATCGACGCGTACGCCCTGCTCTCGGCCGTGCAGTACAACACCGGCCGTGACGACGAGGGCCTCAAGTCGCTCACCACGGCGCTCTCGCTGGCGCCCGACCGCGAGCTGCCGCTGGCGCAGACCTCGGCGCTCTTCGCCCGCGTGGTGAACGACACCCGCAAGGCCGTGAAGGAAGCGACGAAGGGCCAGCTCGTCATCGAGTCGACGCCGGCCAACGCGGCGGTGCTGGTCGACGGGCTCGCGCTGGGCTCGACGCCCCTCACGGTGAAAGACGTGCCGCCCGGCGTGCACTTCTGGCGCGCGGCGCTGCCGAACGGCGAGCTGCAGGGCGGCACCATCGAGGTCGTCCCCGGCAAGCAGGCGCTCGTGCGCGCGGTGTCGGCGGCGAAGGACCCCGAGTCGCGCCTGCTGGCGGCGGTGGCGCAGAACAAGGTCGACCCCGACGCGCTGGCGGCGGCGAAGGAGTTCGCCTCGGAGAACCAGGCCGAGCTGCTCGTCTTCGGTGGGCTGTCGTCGAAGGCCGGCAAGGGCCTGCTCCTCGACGCGTTCGTCTACGTGGTGTCGTCGAACGAGGTGCGCCGGCTCCCCCGCGCGGCCTTCGACGCCGAGCTGCTGAACGCCGGCATGGAGTTCTACAACCTCGCCGGTGAGGTGGCGAAGAAGGGCAAGGAGACGGGCGAGCTGGTGAAGGTGCCGTCGAGCGTCTCGTTCGACCTCGCGGGCCAGTCGGCGAAGGTGGCCGAGGTGAAGTACGGCGTGGTGCCCGGCAAGGCGGCGGCCGCCGAGGCGCTCGAAGGCCTCGAGTCGGGCGGCAAGGAGCCCGCGAAGGACGACGGGCCGCGCAAGCCGCTGGGGCCCCGCGCTCCGCTCAAGAAGAAGTGATGGCGACGGCCGTCGTCGGCCGCTTCGCGCCGAGCCCCACCGGCCGGCTGCACCTGGGGAACCTGCGCTCGGCGCTGCTCGGTTGGCTCTCGGCCCGCTCGCGCGGTGGCTCGTTCCTCTTGCGCGTCGAAGACCTCGACGTCGCCCGCTGCCGGCCGGAGTTCACCGACGGCCTCTTTCGCGACCTCGAGTTCCTCGGGCTGGACTGGGACGGGCCGGTGCTCGTGCAGTCGCAGCGTGCCTCGGTGTACCGCGACGCGCTCGAGCAGCTTCGACGCCAGGGGCGGGTGTACGCCTGTACGTGTTCCCGCGCGGAGGTGGCCCGGGCCGCGTCGGCGCCGCACGTGGGGGAAGACGGGCCGGTGTACCCGGGCACCTGTCGCGACGGCGCCGTGGAGCGACCGGGCCGGCCCCCCGCCCTGCGCTTCCGCGTGGCGAGCGGGGTGGTGCGCTTCGTCGACGCGCTCCATGGCCCGGTGGCGCAAGACGTCGAGCACGCCGTGGGCGACTTCGTGGTGCAGCGCAACGATGGCGTGGCCAGCTACCAGCTCGCGGTGGTGGTGGACGACGCTGCGAGTGGGGTGAACGAGGTGCTGCGCGGAGACGACCTGCTGACGTCGACGCCGCGGCAGCTCCAGCTGCTCGAGGCGCTCGGCCTCGGCGCCCCCAGCTACGCCCACGTGCCGCTGCTGCTGCAGGCGGACGGAAAGCGGCTCGCGAAGCGTGACGGCGCCACCACCGCGGCGGGGCTTCGCGAGCGCGGAGTGACGGGCGCCGCCATCGTGGGCCGGCTCGCGGCGTGGAGCGGCCTGGGTGATGGGCAGCCGGTGACACCGCGCGAGCTGCTGAAGGGGTTCTCGCTCTCGCAGGTGCGCCGGGAGCCCACGGTGGTGCACGACGCCGAGCTCGAGGCGCTGGTGGCCGGGCGATGAGGCGGCGTGAGGTGCTGCTCATTCTGGGCGTCCTCGGGCCCTTCCTCACCCTGGTGACGTATGCGCTGTGGCCGCGCGCCGAGCCCGCGGACGTCACGTCGGACGAACGACGGGTGAACGATTCCCCTTCTCCGCCGAGCGCACCAGCCCCACCGCCCGCCACCGACGCGGGGCTCGCCGCCGTCGCAGCGCAGGCGCCGACGGCGCGCCTTCCACCACCACCGGCCTTCCCGAGAGCGCTCGAGGCGCCGCTGCGCGCCGTCACGCCCGAGGTGATGCGCTGCTTCGACGACCAACGCGCCCACGTGCACGACGTGCAACGCCTCGAGGTGCGCTTCAGGCCGCTGCCCGACGGCGGCTTCTCCGACGTGCGCGTTCCGTCGACTGGCAACCCCTACCTCGCGGCCTGCATCGAGGACGTCTTCGAGGAGCTCGGCTTCGCGCCCTCGGGCGCCGAGACGTTCGAGGTGGCGACCCACCGGTTCGAGTTCGACCCAGACGCGGGCGCCCGGCCCCGCTGATCGACCCCCGCCACGGCCCTGACACGCCACCGGTCGACAGTGACCGCACCAGGCCGAGCGCAACTGCTCGCGGTTCCTCCGAACGTCAGTTGGCCGTGAGGCTGCAAAGCCGGTCGCTCCGGAGGGAGTCCACCGTGCGAATCGCTCAACGAGTTGCCCTGCTCCTCATCGCTGCTGCCTGCCAGGCCCCCACCTCGACCCAGGTGCCTCCCGTCGACGTCGAGCACCACCACGCCCCGCTGTTCCAGAACTCGAGCTTCGAGACGGGCACGCTCGCGAACTGGACGCTGACGACGGCGCTCGCTGCAGCCCGGCCGGGCATTCAGGCCTTCCCGGTGCTCACCGAGTCACAGCTCGGCCTGCGGACGGGCGGCGTCCTGCGAACCAACGTGCGCACGGGCGCGCCATACACCCTCATTCCGCCGGGCCTCGCGGCCGGTGACACCGCGCGCTACCCGCGCTTCGGCTCGTTCGCGACGGTGCTCAACGAGCTGGGCTCGAGCAACAACGTCAACCGCATCACCCAGTCGGCCGTGGTGACGACCGACGACATCGACCCCGCCGACGGGCTCGTGCACGTGCGCTTCGTGGTGCTGCCCGTGCTGCAGAACCCGGGGCACGTGATTCGTGAGCAGCCCTACTACTACGTCACCATCAACAACGTGACGAAGGGCACGGTGCTGGCGTCACGCTTCAACTTCTCGAACGAGGCGGGCGTGCCGTGGCAGTCGAACGCGAACGCGTCGGTCGTCTACACGGACTGGCTGTTGTTCGACCTGCCGATGGCGCGCGACGCGGTGTCCATCGGCGACACGCTGAGCGCGACCGTCATCGCGGCTGGCTGCGCGCTGGGTGGCCACTGGGGCGAGGCCATCATCGACAGCTTCGGCTCGAACATTCCCGGGCTGGTGGTGTACGGCAGCGGCCCCGACTCGGCCTCGGCCGGGAGCGACTTTCAGTACGCGTACCGCGTCATCAACGGCGGCACCGCGACGGCGACGGGCACGCGGGTGACGGCCTTCTTGCCGGCGGGCACGACGTTCCGCTCCATCGACACGCCGGGCATCTCGTGCAGCACCCCCGAGGTGGGCACGCGCGGCACGCTCATCTGCCAGCTCGGCCTCATTCCGGCGGGCGCTTCCTTCACCTTCAGGGCGACGGTTCGCGCCGACTCGACCGTGACGGAACCGATTCGCCACGGCTGGTACTTCAGCGAGTCGAACCAGGAGCGCCCCCTCATCGGGCCGCTCATCACCACGGCCATCACGCCGGCGAACAGCACGCAGTACGTCGACCTCGTCACCACCGTCGACGACGGCAAGCCCGGCCTGTCGTGGGGGCAGTCGAACGCCTGGGCCATCACGGTGCGCAACACGGGGCCGACGACGGCGACGAACGCGCCCATCGCGTCGAACACCCCGGCTCAGCTGTCGGGCCTCACGTGGACGTGCACGGGCTCGGGCGGCGGGGTGTGCGGCGCGAGCTCGGGCACCGGAGCGCTGGCGACGACGGCCACGCTGCCTCCCGGCGCGAGCGTCACCTACGTGCTCGACGGGACCGTCGTCTCGGGCACCGGCACCGGCATGCTGAGCGTCACGGCGCGGGCCCAGGCCCCCGCGGGAACGATCGAGCGGTTCGCCCTCGACAACGGCGCGGGTGACGACAACGCCCTGTCTCCGGCGACGGTGGTGGTGACGGTGGTGAAGGCGGGCACGGGCGAGGGCGCCATCATCGCGACGCCCGCGGGCCTGTCGTGCGACCGCTTCTGTGGCGGGCAGGCGGCGGGCTTCTCGGAGGGCACCGAGGTGACGCTCCAGGCCGTCGCGGCCCCCGGGTCGGTCTTCGTCGACTGGCAGGGCCCGTGCTCGGGCGCTGGCCCCTGCATCTTCAACGCGGCCGCAGGCAACACCGTCACCGCGACCTTCATGCCGAACCCCGTGCTGGTGACGAGCCCCAACGCCGCGCGCGCCGCGGTGGGGCGGCCGTTCACCTACCGGACGACGGCCGTCGGCACGGCGCCCTTCACCTTCGGCGCGACGGGCTTGCCTGCCTGGCTCACCCTCGACCCGGTGACGGGCGTGTTGAGCGGAACGCCTCCTGCGGCGGGCTCGACGACGGTGGCGCTGTCGGCGACCGACGTCTCTGGCACCGACACGATGAACCTCGTCATCACCGCGGGCGTCGCGCCCACCATCACCTCGGCGATGACGTTCTCGCTGGCCGGCGCCACCACCGCGTGGACGTCGGTGTCCGTGACGGCGACCGGCACCGGGCCCATTCAGTACAACGCGAGCGGCCTCCCGGGCCTCGTGTACTTCAACTCGACGACCGGCGCGTTCCTCGGCAACGCGGGCGCCGTGGGCGTCTTCAACGTGCCGGTGGTGGCCACCAACGCCTTCGGCTCGGACTACCGCGTCATCGCCGTCTCCATCGGCGGAGCCCCCATCATCACCTCGCCCCTGACGGCGAGCGCCACCGTGGGCACCCCCTTCAGCTACACGTTGACGGCCACGGGCACCAACCCGCTGACGCTGAACGTCTCGTCGCTGCCGGCCTGGGCCACCTTCGACGCGGGCACGCGCACCATCAGCGGTACGCCCACGAGCGCGGGGCGACTCTCCATCGGGCTCTCGGCGGCCAACACCGCGGGCAGCAGCAGCCAGACGCTCGTCCTCACCGTCGACGGTCCGGCCGTCATCACGTCGGCGCTCTCGGCCTCGGGCACGGCCCGCGAGGCCTTCACCTATGCCCTCACCGCCGAGGGCACCACGCCCATCGCCCGGGCCGTGACGGGCCTGCCCGGCTGGCTCACGTTCGACGCGGCCTCGGGGCTCCTCACCGGCACGCCGCCCGCCGGGGGCACCTTCACCGTCACGCTGAGCGCGAGCAACGCGCTCGGGAGCGACAGCCGCCCGCTCGCCATCACCATCGCCTCGGCGCCGCCAGCCCCGACGCCGCCCAGCATCACCAGCGCCACCAGCGCCTCGGGCCTCGTGGGCCAGCCCTTCAGCTACACGCTGACGGCCTCGGGCCAGGTGCCAATGACGCTGAGCGCGTCGTCGCTCCCCGCCTGGGCGAGCTTCGACGCAGGCACCGGCGTCCTCTCGGGCACCCCGCCCGCGTCCGGCACCTTCTCGGTGGGCCTCTCGGCGACGAACACCCTCGGCACCGACGCGCGCACCCTCGTCATCACCATCTCGCAGCCTCCTGTCATCACTTCGGAGCTCTCGGCGTCGGCCGTCGTCGGGCAGCCCTTCACCACCACGGTGACGGCGCTCGGCACTGCGCCGCTGACCTTCTCGGCGACCCCGCTGCCCGCGTGGGCCACCCTGGACGCGTCGACGGGTGTGCTGTCGGGAACGCCCGACGCCGAGGCCGTGCTGGCGCTCACCGTGAGCGCGACGAACGCCGTCGGCAGTGACGTCGAGACGCTCGTCATCATCGTCAGGGCCCTGCCCACCATCACCTCGCCGCTCACGGCCGAGGCGGTCGTCGGCGTTCCCTTCTCGTACACGCTCGTCGCGTCGGGCACCGCGCCGGTGACGTTGGGTGTCAGCGGCCTGCCCGGCTGGGCTTCGTTCGACGCCAGCTCGGGTGTGGTCTCGGGCACGCCGGACGCCGCGGCCACGGTGGGCATCGGCCTGTCGGCGAGCAACGGCGCCGGCGCCGACACGAAGACGCTGACCCTGGTGGTGCGGGAGCGGCCGGCCTTCACCTCGTCGGAGAGCGCCTTTGCGGTCGTCGGCCTGCCCTTCTCGTTCACCGTCACCACCAGCGGCACCGCGCCGGTGAGCCTGTCGGCCTCGGGCCTGCCGGGCTGGGCCACCTTCGAGCCGGCCTCTGGCCTCATCACCGGCACGCCGGACTCCGAGACGAGCTGGACCATCGCGCTCGCGGCGCAGAACGCGGCTGGACAGGCCACGCAGAGCCTCACGGTGGTGGCACGCACGCGCCCGCGCCTCACGGGAGAGTCGACGCGCGAGGCCGTCGTGGGGACGCCCTTCACCCACCAACTGACGGCCGTCGGCACGCCGCCCCTCACCTTCGAAGTCGATGGCCTGCCGGGCTGGCTCTCCTTCGATGCGTCAGGGACGCTGTCGGGCACGCCGGTGCGCGACGAGGTGGTGTCGTTCACCACGCGCGTTCGCAGCGCGGCGGGCGTCAACGAGCGCTCGTTCACCATCACCACGCGCACCCGCCCGATCATCACCAGCGCTTCGCTCGCGCGCGCGGCGGTGGGCCAGCCCTTCACCTTCGAGCTGACCGCGACGGGGACGGCGCCGGTGTCGTTCTCCGTCAGCGGCCTGCCTCCGGGGCTGACGGCGTCTGGCAGTCGCGTCTCCGGCACGCCGCAGCAGGCCGGCTCCTTCACCGCCCAGGTGACGGCGCTCAACGCCGCCGGGACGGACGCCGAGCCGCTGGTGCTCGAGGTGCGCTCGGCGGTCCCCACGCCGGTCATCTCGGCGCCGCTGGCGAACGACGTGCTCGGCACGCGCGCCGTCGTCATCTCGGGCACCGCGCCGGCGGCCGAGGCCGGTGGCGTCGTCACCATTCGGCGCGACGGGGTGGCCGTCTGCGACGCGACCATTCAGCCCGGGGGCGCCTGGTCGTGCACGGGCACCTTCGTCGAAGGAGCGCACTCCATCACCGCCACGCTCGTCGACCCGAACGGCTTCGGCGGCGCGCCGACGCTGGCGCGCCCGTTCTCGGTCGACACCACCGTTCCGGCGGAACCGACGTGGAGCGCCCCCGCCGCTGGGGCCGTGCTGGCATCGAATCAGCCAGCGCTCGAGGGCCGTGGCGAACCGGGAGCCGTCGTCGACGTGCGCCTCGGCACCACCCTCGTCTGCTCGACGCGGGTGGGCGCTGACGGCACGTGGCGCTGCCAACCGACGAGCGCCCTGCCCGACGGAGTCGCCCTGCTCTCGGCCACGCAGACCGACGCTGCCGGCAACGTCAGCCCTGCCGCCACACGGAGCCTCACCATCGACACGCGCTCGCCCGCCGCGCCCGTCATCGACCGCCCGCAGGCGGAGTTCGTGACGCGCGACCCGAGGCCCCTGGTGAGCGGCACCGCCGAGGCCGACAGCGCCATCACCGTGTTCATCGACGGCCAGGTGGTGTGCCGTACGCGCGCCGACGCCGCGGGACGCTGGACGTGTCAGGCGCCGACGCTCGCCGACGGCCGCCGCGCCGTGGAGGTCGAGGCGCGCGACGAGGCGGGGAACATCAGCAGCCGTGGCGCTAGCGCCTTCGTCGTCGACACCACCCGCCCCGAGGCGCCGCGGTTCCTCTCGCCCGCCGGTCGCATCGTCGAGCGCACGCCCCGCATCCAGGGCACGGCCGAGCCCCTGGCGGCGGTGGCCGTCTCGCTCGATGGCCAGCCGCTGTGTCAGGTGCGCACCACCTCGACGGGCGACTTTGGCTGCGACGTCACCACGCCGCTGGCGCTGGGGCCGCACCGGCTGTCGGCGACGGCCACCGACGAGGCTGGCAACCGGAGCGACGAGGGCCTCGGTGGCTTCGACGTACAGGTGGCGCGCGGCGACGTGTCGGCCCCAGCGGCGACGAGCTCGAACGAGAACGCAGCGCTCGGCGGACAGGCGACGCCGGGCTCGACGGTGACGGTGTACGTCGACGGCCAGCCCATCGGCTCCACCATCGCCGGAGACGACGGCACCTGGCGGTTCGACCTGCCGCGCCTGCCGCCGGGCGAGCGGGTCGTCAGCATCGGCGTGTCGGGCAGTGACGGCTCCGAGGTGTTCCGCTCGAGCGGCACGACGCTCACCATCACCCAACCAGTCGTCGACCTCGGTGGCGGCCTGGGGTGCAGCAGCACGGCCGGCGCTCCGTGGTGGGCGGCGCTCGCAGCGCTCGTCGTGCTGCTGCGGCGCCGGCGCGCACGTCAGGTGGCGGGCGCCGTCGTCGCCGCAGGCCTCCTGGTGGGCACGAGCGCCCGGGCGCAGGCCGTCGCGGGTGTCGAGCTCGAGCAGCAACAGCTCAACCCGGCCGGGCGCGGGGGCCTCGTGGTGGGCGGCGCCGACGTGCTGCTGCCGGGTGACTGGCGGGCGCAGCTGGCGCTGGGGTACCAGCACGCCCCGCTCCAGTACTTCGAAGACGGCGTTCGCACCGCGAGGCTCGTCGACCATCGGCTGACGGCATGGTTGTCGGGCGCCTTCGCCATCACCCGCTGGCTCGAGTTGGGCGCGAGCGTGCCGGTGGTGCTGACGCAGTCGGGCACGCCGGTGACGACACGCCTCGGCGAGACGGTGGTGCCGGCGGTGCCAGTCGGCGCCACGCTGGGCACGCCCTGGCTCCAGGCGCGGGTGGGGTTGCTCAGCGAGCGGGCCGGGCAGCCGCTCGACCTCGGCATCACCACGCTGCTGGGGTTGCCCCTCGGCTCGGCGGAGCACCTCACCAGTGACCGCTCCGTCTCGGCGCAGGTGCTGGTGGGGCTCGGCCGAACGGTGGGCCCGGTGCGCCTCGCCGGCGAGCTGGGGGCCCACCTGCGCGCCAGCCGGCCACTCCTCTCGGGCGGTGACGAGGTGGTGGGCAGCCGCGCGCTGCTGGGGCTCGGCGTCTCGACGGTGCGGGGCCCGCTGCGAGGCGAGCTGTCGGTGCGGGCGTTCGCGCCGCTCACCGCTCAGCCCGTGAGCGCCGAGGTGCTGGCGGGAGGCCGGTACGCGGTCGGTGAGGCCGAGGTCTTCGTGGTGGCTGGGCCGGGCTTCGGCAACGTGCCTGGCACGCCGGCGTTCCGAGCCGTCGTGGGCATCGCCTACGGCGGTCAGCGGAGCGCTCGCTGCGCCGGTCGGTCCCACCACCCCGCCGAGTGCCCCGACCTCGACTTCGATGGAGACGGCGTCGAGAACGGCGCCGACCGGTGTCCCGAGGTCGCCGTCGAGGGTGCTGCCGACGGCTGCCCGCTGCCGAAGGTCGTCGTGCTCCCGCCCCCGCCGCCGCCAGCGCCGGTCGACAGCGATGGCGACGGCCTTGCGGACACGGCCGACGCCTGCCCGGACGTGGCCTCGACCGAGCCATCGGGCTGCCAGCCCGAGCCGGCGCCAGCCCCCGCCGCGGCGCCCGCTGAAGATGAAGCGCCTGCGCCCACGCCGTCGGCCCGCGTGAACCTGGGGCAGGGCCGCATCGACTTGAAGGGCACGGTGTTCTTCGAGACGTCGAGCGCCGTCCTGCAGGCGCGGTCGTTTCCCCTGCTCTCCGAGGTGGCCGAGGTGCTGAAGGCGCACCCGGAGTTGCGGCGCGTGCGCATCGAGGGGCACACCGATGGACGCGGGCCAGCGGCCTTCAACCTCGAACTGTCGAAGGCGCGCGCGCGGGCGGTACGCACGTGGCTCGAGGCGAACGGCGTCGAGCCGGGACGCCTCGAGTCCGAAGGGTACGGCCTGACGCGGCCCATCGACTCGAACGACACGGCCGAGGGGCGGGAGCGCAACCGGCGCGTCGACTTCGTCATCGTCGACGAGGGCGCCGCGACGCCGTGACGGGAGTGCCCGGCCTGCCACTCGGGGCCGAACCTGTCGCGCGCGCCCGACGGCCGTCCGCGGGACGGCGCCCCTCGACGGGTGAAGCCGCCGCCGGCACCGGGCGGAAGGCCAACAGCGCGCTGACCGCCGCCGTCACCCGCTCGTACGGTGCGCTCTGGCCGGCGTAGAGGCCCGCGCGCCAGTGAGCGAACACCGGCACGCTCCGCGGGAGCGGCGTCACCGTCGCGCCGTCGGCCACCAGGCACCAGGGCGCCACCACCGGGAGCCCGGACGCACGGGCCATGCGCTCGGCCTCGGGCCACGTCGACGCGCGCAGCTCGGCCGCGGGGTCGTCGAAGCCCGCCGTGTCCATCACCACGAGGCGGTGCCGGTCGCTGCCGGTGGCCCCCGCGAGGACGAGGTCCATCGAGGGCAGCTGGCGGCTGGTGATGCCGTGGTCGGCGTGCGCGGCGTGACTCAAGGCGAGGTCGAGGTCGCCGCAGCGCAGGCGCTCGAGCAGCCGGTCGTCGGCCGCGGTGTGCATGACGATGGACCAGTCGGGGAGCGCGCGCGCCAGCCCATCGGCGAGCAACACCGGGAGCACCGGCCCCGCGGCGGCCACGCGCAGCTTCTGGGGCGACGCGGTGCTCGGGAGCGCTTCGTGCACGAGGCGCACGGCGTCGCGCGTCGCCACGAGGAGGGTGTGGCCACGCTCGGTGAGGGTGAGGCCGCTGGGGCTGCGCAGGAACAGCGCCTCGCCCAGGTTGCGCTCGAGCAGGTTGATGGCGCGCGACAGGGCCGACGGCGACAGATTCACGGCGAGGGCCGCGCGCTGCAGGCTCTGGAACTCGGCCGCGGCGCGAAAGGCTGGGAGCCAGTTCCACACCTGCCAGACGCGTCGGTGCCGTTCCATCGAAGGCTTCACCTCACTCATGGCGGCTTCCTCTGGCTCGAGCCCGTCGGCGGCGCGACTCGGAAAACGCAAGGCCCGCCACTGGAAATGAGAACAGCTCGTGACTGCCCGGCGCGGCCGGCTCGTGTCTGATGGCGCGAGGCATGTGTTCTTCGGGGAATGAGACAGACGAGCAGTTGATGGCGCGGTACCTCGCGGACGACGAGACGGCGTTTACCGCGCTCGACGGGCGGCTGCGCAATGGCCTGCGGCGGTACTTCCAGCGGTGCGGGCTCGACGCCGACGAGCTGAGCCAGCGCACGCTGGTGCAGGTGGTACTGTTCCGCCACCAGTTCCGTCGCGGAGACCGGCTGCGGCCGTGGGTGATGTCCATCGCGCGGCACCTCGCGAGTGACCAGGCCCGCTTCGGCGCGCGCCACGTCGACGTGCAGGTGCTCGAGACGATGCCGGCCGACACCGACGTCGAGCGCACCATCGATGCGCGCCGGCGGGCCACCGCAGCGCTGCGGGCGCTCGACACCGACGCCGCGGGGCTGCTCCTCGCTCACCACCGCGAAGGCTACAGCTTTCACGAGCTGTCGACGCGACAGGGCACCCCCGTCGGAACCCTCAAGGTGCGCGCGCACCGGGCGTACCGGCGGGCCCGGCAGCGGCTCGGAGCGGCGCCTGTGGGCCCGCTGCGCCTCGGCGTGTGAGCACCGGGGAGCGGGCGGGGGCCCTGGGCATCCTGGTATCGGGCCATCACGCCCCTCGTCGACCGTGGGAGGCCTGGAGAACGACTCCAGCGGCCTGGTGGCTTGGAGCAGGCCCGGCGCTCGGGTTCGCGCTATGCGTTCCCACCCATGGGCGCTCAGTGGAAGCAGAAGGGCCGTGAGGCCAACTCGAAGGCCAAGGCCAAGCTCTTGAGCAAGGCCGCCAAGGAAGTCCTCATCGCGGCGAAGGCCGGCGCCGACCCGTCGTCGAACGCGCGCCTGCGGCTCGCCATCGAGTACGCCAAGAGCGTCAACATGACGAAGGACACGCTCGAGCGCGTCATCAAGAAGGGCGCCGGCCTGCTCGACGAGCAGGTGACGTACGAGAGCGTCACCTACGAGGGCTTCGGCCCGCACCGGGTGCCCGTCATCGTCGAGTGCCTCACCGACAACCGCACCCGCACCGCCAGCAACGTGCGCCAGTGCTTCCGCCACGGGCAGCTCGCCGCCACCGGCGCCGTCTCGTGGGACTTCGACCGCCTCGGCGCCATCGACGCCATCGGCCCCGCGGGTGTGGACGCCGAGACCGCCGCCATCGAAGCCGGCGCGCAGGACCTCGAGCCGGGCGACGAGGGCGTCACGCACTTCTACACGGCGCCCGCCGACCTCGACGCCGTTCGCAAGGCGCTCGAGGCCGCGCAGTGGAACGTGAAGTCGGCCGCCCTCGTGTGGCGCGCGAAGAACCCCGTCACCGTGCCGCCCGAGGCCCGCGCCGAGGTCGACGCCTTCCTCGAAGAGCTCGACGAAGACGACGACGTGCAGACGCTCTTCGTGGGGATGAAGTAGCCGCTCCCTCCGCGAGAGCGCCCCGTCTCAGCGGCCTTCGAGTGACCGCCGCAGCGCCCGCACGTCGCCCACCCGTGGGTCCGCCGCGCACGCCGCCTCGAACCCACGCGCCACCGCCACGGCCTCGGCGAAGCGCCGCTGCCGGGTCAGCTCGACCAGCAACGCCAGCCGCACCTCGGGGTGCAGCACCCCGTCGGGGAACCGGGAGAGCGACGTCGTCCACGCGGCGAGCGCATCGGCGACGTGGCCCGACTCACGCTCGGCGACGCCGAGCTCGTAGAGCGCCGCCTGGGCCGAAAGGCCGTCACCCTTCGCCTCGAGCCTGAGACAGTCGAGCCGCGCGCCGACGCCCTCGCACACCGACGCCACCGCCGTCGGACGCGCCTCGAGCGGCGCTGGAATGCTGGGCGCCTCGGGCCACACCAGCGTCTGCCCCGCCTTCACCGTGCGCTCCTGCCCCTGCCCACGAAGGACGACTTCACCTTCTTCGACGACGAGGGTCGTGCCGCCAGCCGTCACCTCGGCGAGGAACCGGGCCCGCGTGGCCTCGAGCGTGGCGTGCGGCGTGGCGACCCTCACCGTCGCGCCGCTCGCGCGCTCGACCGACAGGCGGCCCGCCGCGAGGGAAACGACGCCGTCGGCGCCCTGCGTCCACCGCGCGCTCGCCGCGGCCACCAGCACCGGAGGCTCGACCGCAGGCGGCGTCACGGGCCTCGGGGTCAGCGCCATCACCAGCGCGACGCCAGCCGCGAGTGAGCCCGCGAAGGCGAAGACGAGGCGCCCGTCGCGGCGAGGTGCAGCGCTGCGCGCCACCACCGCGTCCCAGGCCGTCAGGTCGACCGGCGCCGGTACAATCGCCGCCGCCGTGGCCACGAGCTTCGCCGCCCGCGCCTCGGCCTCGTCCGTCGCTTCAGTCCAGGGCCGCAGCTCATCCATGACGACGCTCCTGTGGCAGCCCGCTGGTGCGCGCTTCGACGACGTCGAGCCGCGCGAGCTCGGCCGCGAAGTCCTTGCGCGCATGGAAGAGCCGCGTCCACACCGTCTTCAGCGGAATCTGGAGCGCAGCGGCAATCTCTTCGCCCGGCAGGCCCTGCAGCTCGTGCAGCACCAACACTTCACGCTTCTTGTCCGACAGCTTCGAGAGCACCTGCTCGACGCGCTTCGAGGCGTCGCGCTGCTCCATCGTGCGCGAGGGCGACTCGGGATCGGCCAGCTCGCCCACCTCGTCGAAGCCGAAGAAGCGTCGCACCGTGGCCGTCCGCCGGCGTGACGCGGCCACCTTCACCGCCACGCCATAGAGCCAGGCCTTCGGCGAGTCGGCCGTCAACACGTCCTGCGGCTTGCGCAGCGCCACCATGAAGACCTCCTGGAGCAGGTCGTCGGCGTCGAGGTGTTTGCCGGCCAGCCGCGCCACGCCCAGGCGCAGCTCGGCCGCGTGCTCGACGTAGAGCCGGCGCACGGCCTCTGCTGGGCTCACGTCACTCGCCGCTGCCATCGGGAAGGGTTGTACCGACATCACGCGAGAGCAGAAGTGCGCTCGCCCCGCCTCGAGCTTCACGCAATCTCGCGCCATCGAGAGTCGTTGATTTTTCTCCTGAATTTCCGAGCGGGCGGGCGCCTCGGGGTCGCGCCCACGGCCTCACGCCAGCCCCCGTCGTGGACTGGAGCCGCGCGCGTCCACTGCGGCCTGCACCACCACACGTCGCTCTCCAGCCGCATGGAATCGTTCGGCTCACGCGAAGGCATGTCGGTTGCTCTCACGAGCCGACACCCGAACTTCCTCGGGCCTGTCTGGAGCGCCCATGTCCCTCGACGTCCTTCGCAGTGTCGCCGGCCCGATGCTGAACTCCCTCAGCCAGCTGTCGCGGGCGGCGCCGCCCTCACCAACGGCCGCTCCGACGCAGGCGGCGCGTGGTGGGCTGCAGGTGCTCGACGGCTTCGACCAGGACCTGCCCGCCGTGCAGAGCAAGAGCCCCGTTGGCGCAACCTCGGCCACCAACGCCATGACGTCGACGGCCGGCCAGCCGCAGGTGCCCGACGCCGCGCAGGCCCAGGGCGCCGAGTCGAAGAACCCGCTCGAGCAGCTCCTGTCGGTCTTCACCGACTTCGTGAAGAAGCTGTTCTCGTCGTTCCTCGGTGGGCTGTTCGGCCAGGGCCAGGGCGGCGGAGCCGTCACGCCGAACGCGGGCGGCGCGGCCGCGAAGGAAGCGCCCGTCTCGTGACGGCTGCCCCATCGCGCGGGGGTCGTCTCTGAGGCGACCGTGTCGTCGTGTCGGGCGGCGCGTTCCCGGCACCGAGGGCCGCCGCTGGTGCCTCTGGTGGCGTCGACCACCAGCTGGCAGGCACAGCTGCTCCGTGACGACTTCCCTCGTCAGAACCGAGCGACCAGCCCCGCCAGCACGCTGCCTTCGAGGGGCCCCGTCGAGAGCACGATGTCGCGCACGCCCCCGGGCCGCTCGATGATGAACGACTCGGCCAGGCGGGTGTTTCCGGTGAGCCGCAGGCTGATTCCCACCGGCCCCACCAGTCGAAATGACGCGCCCACGGAGCCGGCCGCTCCGACGGAGAACAGGACCTGTTGCGGGTCGACCTGCGCGAAGCCCGACGCGTTCGCGAGCACGCGGTAGCCACGCACGCCCACGTGCGCTTCGAGGAGCAGCCGGTCGCGAACCGGAATCGCGAGCCTCGCTGACGCCGAGACCCACTGCCAGGACGAGCGGGCGCTGCCGTCGTCTCGGATGCTGACGACCTCTCCGCTGAGCCCGACGTCGACCGCCGCGCCCAACCACCCGCGCGTCACGTCGACGACGAGCTGTCCCGCGGGGAGCACGTCGTTCGTCGCGCCCGACGCCACGCCACCCAGCACACCCACGCCAAAGGTCCACTTCGGTCCTTCAGCTGTTCCACCATCGGCGCTCGGCATCACGAGCGTTGAGTCAACGTCGGAGGGCCTCACGCCCGGTGCGGCTTGCGCATCGAGAGACGCTTGCTCGTCACGCTCCCCCACCGGCGCTGGCACGGAGCGGTCTCCCACCCGGCCATCGACCGACGGGCGCGCGGGTGCTCCCGCGTCCACGTTCGACCGCACCGGGAGTTCCACCGCGTCTGCCCGGCGTGTGCCCCGGTTCACGACCGGGTCGGCGAGGCGCTCGGCGGGGTCTGGCGCCCGGTCGCTCGACCCGATGCTCGAGCCGGCATCGAAGCGACCACGCTCAGGCACAGCCCCCGCCTCGCGCGCCGAGGAGACGTCTCGACCGTCGAGCCCACCATCGTTCAGCCCGCCCCTCGAGCCGGCACTGGGAGGACCCCCCTCAGGCCCAGCCCCCGCGTCGCGCGTCGAGGAGCGTTCTCGCCCACCTGGCGTACCGTCGTTCAAGACGCCTCTCGGATCGGCCTCGGCGGAAAGCCCAGGCGTCGCCGCTGCGTCGCGAGAGGGGAAGGCTCGAACGTTCCTCACCCCGGCGTCGGAGCGCCCATCACCCGCTCGTGCTCGACCGTCTGGCTCCCCATCGCTCCCTGTGATGCTCGAACCAGCGTCGGAGCGCCCATCGTCACGAGCCAGCCCCGCGTCTGCCGCCCACGAATCCCCCCGACTGACCGAATCGCTCTGGCGCCCTTCTCGAGCGCCGGTGCCAGCGAGCGGGCCACCATCACGCGCAGGCCGCGACGGCTCCAAAAACCCTGGCGAGGCCCAGGCCTTCACCAGCGCGACGACCACGCGCGTCACGGCTTCGCAGTCGCTCGCGGGCGCGGGCACCCGTCGCTCGAGCGTCGCGTCCTTCGAGCTGTACCGGACCAGCACGCCCTCAGGGGGCGAAGGCTCGAGCCGCACCACGACGGTCGGCCTGAGCACTACGCCCGCTGCCGAGAGCCGCTGCCCGAAGGACTGCGCCGAGAGACACGGCGTCCCCGGCGCCACCTCGACGCCACCCAGCGACAGGGCGACCAGCACGCTCAGCACGCGGCCCTCATGTCACGCGAGGGCCGGTGCACCTTCACGAAAAGTGGCCGTTCACTTCCCGGCCGGGCACGGCTTGAGGATGCGCAGGTGCACGCGCTCGTTGCGCGAGCGGACCTGCTTGAGCGTCTCCGGGTCCATGGCCTTCTCGGCCTCGCTGCCCGGCTCCGGCTCGTCCATCGCGGGCTTCTCGCTGCCGTAGCCAGAGGTCTTCTTGATTTGCGACGGGCTCACCTTGCCGACGTTGATGAGGTGACGGGTCACCGACTGCGCGCGCTTCGCCGAGAGCTCCTTGTTCTTCTTCGCGTCGCCGACCTTCGAGGTGTGGCCTTCGACCTCGACGACGATCTCCTTGCAGCTCGTCATGAGCGAGACGAGCGCGTCGAGGTTGGTCTTCGTCGCGGCGTTCTCGAGGTCGAGCTCCTCGGAGCCGTCCTTGAAGCGAATGTTCGAGTAGTCCGCCTCGCCGGCCTTCGTCGCGTCCACCGTGGGAGGCGCCACCGCGGCCGCAGCAGCCGCCGCCTTCGCCTTCGCCGCGAGCTCGACCGCGTGCTTCTCGAGGTCACCCAGCAGCCCCTCGACGGTGGCCAGCTGCGGCTTCACCTTCGCGAGCGACTCGGCGACCTCGGCCTTCACCTTGTCGATGGCCGACTGCACACCGGCGACCTTGCCCCTGGTGAGCGCCTCGTTCACCGTGGTGGTGCCCGAGGTGATGAGCTTCTGGGTGTCGGCCACGCTGGCCTCGAGCCCCGCCACGGCGGCATCGAGCTTCGCCTTGAGGTCGAGCCCGTCCTTGTCGTCGGCCGCGGGCATGGCGACGCCACCGGCCTTCGTCTTCAGCTCGCCGACGGACTTCGACAGCTCGGTCACCTGCGCGGTGAGCGTCGCGACGGTCTCGGTCCACGTCTTGGTGATGGGGGCCAGGTCTTCGGTGCAGGCGGCCAGCGTGAGCACGCCGACGGCCACGGTGATGCGCTTCATCATGGGGGTCTCCGGGGTGTTGAGGAACGGCAATGGGCTCCTACCAGCGCCGGCCGCGCGCGCAGCAACTGTGTGGTGACGAACGTCGCCGCGCGTTCGGCCCAACGCGCCAGCCTCTCATCGAGCCCGCCGAGCACATTCACGTTCGGCCAGCCGCGAGCACCGGAACGGCGTTGGGCCGGCGCTCGACGCCCTCGGACGCCTTCTCGTTCGAAGGCCGCTGCGGCCAGCGCGTGCGCAGGCGACCACGCTGCTGAGGTGCGAGAGCGCCGTCGCTCCAGCCCCGCCACCGCGGTTCGGCGTCGAAGCCCGCAGGACGCACGAGCGACCCGGGCGCTCAGAGCGGGCGCGCGTACACCCGGTACGTCTTGATGCGGCGGCCGCCCGCGGTCTGCACCATGCGGGTGAGGAGCTTGTCGTCTTCGGGCATCCACCCCACCTCGGCCGTCGTGTAGCCGAGCCGCGTCGCGCCGAGGAACGTCTCGTGGGCCAGCAGGGCGTCGATGCCGCGGCGACGAAAACCGGCCTTGATGCCGAACAAGAGCACCTTGAGCCGCTGAATGCGCCGGGCCGCCCACAGCATGCGCGCCAGCCCGAAGGGAAACAGTGCGCCGCGCGCTTCCTTCACCGCCGAGTTCGTGTCGGGCACCGTCAAGCAGAACGCGACCGGCTCGTCGCCCACCTCGGCCACCAGGCAGAGCTCGGGCCGGAAGAGGATGAGCGGCTTGAGCTTCTTGACGATGTGCGAGAGCTCGGCCTCGCTCATCGGTGACAAGCCGAAGGCGCCGGGCTTGAGCATCGACTCGCTGATGGCCTTGATGCGCCGCAGCTCGCCCTCTGGGTCCGACGTGTCGACCTGCCGAATGCGCACCTGCCCCGAGGCGCGCACGCGGTTGGCGAGGCGCACCACCTTCTCGGGCATGCCGTCCGACGAGCTGACCTCGAAGTTGATGAGGTCCTTGAGCTTCTCGAAGCCGTTGGCCTCGAAGAGCCCCGCGTAGAAGCGGTGGTTGTAGGCGTTCATCATCGCGTGGGGCTGCTCGAAGCCGTCGATGAGCACGCCGACGTCGTGGTGAAAGGCGAGGTTCACCGGGCCGATGACGCGCGTCATGCCGGCCTGACGCAACCACTCACAGGCTGGCTGGAAGAGCGCCGACGCGAGGCCGGGGTCGTTCTGCGACTCGAAGAGGCCGAGGAAGCCGTCGCGGGTACCGTGAAAGCGGTTGAAGCGGGTGTCGACACAGGCCGCGATGCGGCCCACCACGCGGCCCGAGCGGCGCGCGAGGAAGAAGGTGGCGCGTGCGGCCTCGAAGAAGGGGTTGATGCGCTCGTCGATGAAGTCGCGGCGCTCGGCGACGATGGGCTGCACGAAGACGTCGTCGCCCGCGTAGTGCGTGAGCGGGAAGCGCACGAACTCGTCGCGCAGCGCCTGCGAGGTGCACACCTCGATGGTGACGTCGGTGGCCGCGGCGGCGAAGCGGGGCACGCGCGCGGCGCGAGAAGGCCTCCCCCGGCGCTTCGGCTTCGTCGAGTCGGCGGCGTCGCTCACGGCAGCAGCGTGTAGCCGAGGCTGGCCGGGCGCGGAAACGCTCCGCACTCCCCCGGCGGCCCAGGGCCGGCACCACCAGCCGAGCGGCTCCCTCACCGCGTCACCGATGCGTGAGGCGTGCGCAAGGCAGCTCGCCGCGACGCTTCGACCTGCGAGGCCGAGCGAAGGAGAGCGTTGGGCGCGGCTCCGCACCCGAAGAGCCACCTTCAGGACCGGCCCGTGCGGCGTCAGCCGTACGGGATGAGGCATCGAGCCGACCGCCGAACGATTCCGCGACGTCGGATGGTGCCACTCGAGCCCGCCGAGCCACTTCGCCAACGAGTGGAACAACGAGCCGAATCGGTTCGGTCAGATGTTCCTCTCGACCATGAACCGTCCGCGACCGCGGCCGGTCCCCGGCACTCCTCGCGCGAGCCAGGGAACCGCGTAGACTTCTTTCGTGCGTCTCTGGCCGTCGGCTCTTCTCCTCGTCATCGCCTGTGGGCCCCCGCCCGTCGAACCACCCTTCGACGCGGGCCGAGCCGACGCCGGGACAACGCGACGCGACGCGGGCACGATGGACGCTGGCATGGCAGGCGGCGCGGGGGGTGGCAGCGCGGGCGGAGGCGCAGGTGGCATGCCTGGTCCGAACGTGCCACCCGTCGTCGGCGCCGCCATCACCGCGCCCATGACGAACGTGTTCGCCGGTCAGCAGGTGCCGCTGGCCATCACCGCGAGCGACGCCAACAACGACCGGCTCACCGTCACCTGGAGCCAGGTCTCTCCCGCCACTGACACCGGCACCTTCTTCGAGAACGGCAGCGCCACGGCGCAGCGCTGGGTGTCTCCCGAGACGGTTTCGCCCACCACGTACGTGTTGCGCGTCACCGTCACCGACGGCCGCTCGCCACCCGAGTCACGCGAGGTGTCCATCTCGGTGCGGCCGCCCCGCTTCACCGAGGTGTACTCGAGCGCCCTGGGTGTTCCCGTGCTGCAGGGCGGACAGTGCGTCGGCTGTCATGGCTCGATGGGCAACTACCAGGTGGGCAGCACCGCGAACGCCGCCCACAGCCGCCTCGTCAACGTCGCGCACAACCACGGCTCGGGCTGCCGCAACGCCGGGGTGACGTCGCTCGTGGTGCCGAACGACAAGAACGCCTCGCTGCTGTACCGCAAGATGGCCGGCACCCAGCCGACGGCCTGCGGAGGCGTGATGCCGCTCGGCACCACCGCCATGCC
>JALOQF010000063.1 GCA_025459425.1 Myxococcaceae bacterium
GCAGACGCTCGCGCCGGCGACCAGCCCCGGCGTGGTGACGGTGTTCGACCGCGCCGACGTGCTCGACGTCGTGGTCGCGCTGGCGCCTTCCGCCACGGCGAGCCTCACGCTGGTCGACGGCGCCACGCTGACCGCGCGTCGAGCGGGTGGGGCGACGAGCCCCGGACTCCGAGAGGTCGCCTCGGCGGCCGAGGTGCGCTCGTGCCGTGACTGTTATCATCGCGTTCGCCGTGAGGGCTTCGACGAGGTGCTGGTGGTCGGCCAGGCGTCGGTCACGGTCGACGGGCTCACGCTCGAGCTTCAGGGCGGCCCGTCGCGTCGTGTGCGCTGGCGCGTGCTGCTGCTGCCGGAGCGGGTCGCGCGGTGAGCGTTCGTTCGACGTCGAGGGTCGCCTCTCGCGGCGTCGATGCGACCCGGCGCGCTCGTTCGTCGCAGGTCCGTGTCGTGGGCTGCTGAGCGCGAGAGGACGGTCGCCACGGTGATGGAACGCGGCACCCTGTCGTCACGCCCCCAGGGCGCGGCGGCAGCGGGAGTGACGACATCACTTCGATGAAGCCCGTCAGGCCATCGACCCATGAGGGCTGCATGGGTGAAGCCCCGCTTCGTCGCGTCCGTGGCCGCCGTCGTGACAGGACCGTTGCCCAGCGCCTCGGCGCCAGGGCCGCGTCAGAAGTACTGCGACAGGCCGAAGGTGACGAACCAGTTTCGTTGCGGCAGCAACAACACCCCGCCGTCGAGCCTTGGCACCAGCCCGGCAAGCGTCGTCCACACGAGGCGAAGGCCCGCGCCTCCGGACAAGGCCGGCAGCCCCGCCACGGGCTGGCCCGTCACGTCGACCCGCGCCAGCACGCCTCCGTCGACGAAGACCACCGGCTGCAGGAAGACCGTCGAGGTGAAGGCGAATGCCCGGCGCAGCTCCACCGTGCCGAAGGCCTGCGCTGCCGTGCGGTACAGGTTGTCGGGCAGCCCGCGCACGCCGCCGACCGCGCCATAGCTGCGCCACTGCGAGACGTTGCCGAGCAGCATCGCGTTGTTCGGGTCTCCCCACCACGCGACCTCGGCGACGGCGTTGAGGAAGAGGGCGGTGCGCTCTCCGAACTTCGCGGCGTGGAGCAGCTGCATCGACGCGCCGTGCCGGTGCGTGACGTCGCGCGCGGTGACGAACAGCGTGGGCGTCAGCTCGACCGAGAAGCGCGTGCCGTGCGGCACCACGTCGTGCCACTCGTAGGCGTCCCAGCTCGCGCGCACTGGCGTCCCCACGTTCACGCCTTCGGTGCGCACGCCGGGCGCCACCTCGCCGGTGGAGCGCTCGTGCGAGACGTCGAGCCCGAAGCCGAAGCGCCACTGCGAGCCGTACCAGAAGGGCGTTCGCGCGCCGAAGCGGCCACCCCACCAGCGCCGATTCCAGGTGTACTCGCTGTCCTCGAAGAAGATGGAGCTGCCCACCGACGAGACGCCGCCCTCGAACGTCACCCGCCGCGCCGCCGTCTGCGTCTCGCTCGCCCAGAGCTCGAACGACGGGCTCCGCTCGGACCACATCACGTAGCCGCCCACCTCCATGCCGAGGCCGAGGAAGTTGCCCTCGATGAGCGAGACGAAGAAGAAGCTGTCGACCAGCGTGCGGCTCGTCGCCAGGTCGATGGCGGGAATCAGCGTCCACTTCTCGCGGACGGCGACCTTCAGGCGCCCACCGTCACGCGTCACCGACACCTGGTCGAACAGGCCGCTCGTCCACAGGCGGCGGTCGATCTCTTCCACCTCGTCGTCGCTCACGCACGCCGGGAGCCGGGCCGGGAGGAGGTCTTCGATGACGGTCCGGCGCAGCCGCGCGAGGCCTTCGACCTCGAGCGTCACCGGCTCGCACGTGGCCGACGCCAGCAGGGACAGGAGGAGCGGCGTCACGGCGGCCCTCGACGGGCGACCCATGGGCTCCTGACGGCGGGGGTGAGACCGAGACGCACGCCTTCCTTGTGCAGACGAGCGGCGCGCTTCGCCACGCCCGTAATGCTGGGCGGGCCGGGCACCTCATCGGGCACGGCGCGCGAATGACCGCGACGCCTCACACTCGGAGAACCCCATGTCGCGCCTCACCGTCCCCACCCTGCAGACTGCTCCCGACGCCTCGCGCCCCGCGCTCGAGGGCCTCAAGAAGGCGCTGGGCACCGTGCCCAACCTCTTCGCCGTCATCGGCAACTCGCCCGCGGCCCTCAACGGCTACCTCGGCTTCACGAGCGCTCTGGACAAGGGCTCGCTCACCGGCCGCGAGATCGAGCTCATCAACCTGCACGTCTCCGAGCTCAATGGCTGCGCCTACTGCGTCGCCGCGCACGGAGCCCTGTCGAAGCGCTTCGAGCTGTCCCAGCAGGACATCGACCGCGCGCGCCTCGGCGTGGGGGCGAACGAGCGTGAGAACGCCATTCTCGGGTTCGCCCGGCGCATCACCCGCACCGGTGGCGCGCAGGCCGGCACCGAGCTCGAGCTCGCGCGCAAGGCCGGGCTCTCCGACGCGCAGCTCGTCGAAGTGGCCGCGCACGTCGCCTCGAAGCTGTTCACCAATGCCGTCGGCATCTTCAGCCAGGTGGCCGTCGACATGCCGGCGCAGCCGAACGCACCGAAGGCCTGAGTCAGCGCCTGAACCCCATTCGTTCGAGCCAGCTCGTCGGCCGTTGGCGGTCCTGCTGCGAGGCGGGCACCACCAGCGAGCCGACGAAGTCGCCGTCCGAGTACACGCGCTTGATGCTGCGCTCGACCTCGGCCAGGTCCGTGTCGGACACCACGCCATTGCTCGTCGCCTTGTAGAACTGCACCGTCACGCGCACCGGGAAGCGCTCGTCGCGTTCGAGCGCGAGGCCGCCGCACTCACCGTGCGGCCCCTGCGCGTCGCCGTGGCCCAGCACCGCTTGCTCGACGTCCGAAGGGCCACGCGCGCCCTCGGCCGCCGACTCCTGCATCGGGGCTGCCGCCGGGGCCATCTGCATCATGTCGGCGAGACCGCCGAGGACGCTCTGGCGCGGTGGCGGCTTCTGCTTCAGCGGCACCTGGACGATCATCATCATGTCCGCTCCTTCTTCGAGCGCGCCCTGGTCGGCGGCGGTGCCCTGGCCCGCGGCGATGCGGTTGGCCACGGCGCTCTTCCGCTCGGCGGTGAACGTCGTGCGCTGGCCCTTCTCGTTGAAGAACAGCTGCTGGCCCCAACCCTGGAGCGTCTGGTCGCCCGGCAGGTTCTCGATGACGCGCACCGAGGTGCCCTCACGCGTCACCAGCAGCGTCAACACCGCCGGGTTCTGCGCGTACGACTGGTAGTTGAACAGCACCGGGTTGAACTCGGCCTTGCCCGTCTTCGGCAGCGGCACGAAGACGTGCTGCGCGCTCACGAGGAAGTGGCTGTCGCGCCGCGCGAGCAGGTTGCCGGTGCCCTCGAGGCTCCGGGGGTCCGACAGGTACTCCTTCAGGTTCGACAGCACCTCGGTCAGCCGAATCGCCTTCAGCCCCGCGCCCTCGCGCTGGTTGCCGACCCGTACCCACAGGCGGTCGGCCTTCACGTCGGCCGTGGTGTCGGTGAAGTTCGGGTACCGAATGACCGGGAGCAGCGAGGTGCGCACCTGCTCGCCCACGCGCTCGCGCACCTGCAGCGTGAGGTCGCTGATGTTCGGGCCCACCGACGAGCCTTCGAAGCGGCCGGTGTCTTCCCACATGACGTTCATCACGCCGAGGCCCCGGGCGGCAGCGCGCGCGACGAGGTCGGCGTCTTGCGGCATCGCGACGACGCGCTGAATCACCTCGGCGTACGTCGGCTCGGCCCGGAAGCCCCAGCGCTCCTGCGCGAGGGCGGGCACGGCGAGGGCAGCAGACGACAGGACGAAGCGGCGTGACAGTTTCATGCGGAGCACCTCGGACACGATGGGTGCTGGCTGAAACGGGTGAGGCCCGCGGTCGATCTACCGCTCGATGTCGACGCCCACACCCCCCGACACCGTCACCCCGCGCGCCAGCGAGCCATCGGCCTGGGGGAAGAAGACCGTTCCACCCGACCCGAGCACGTAGAACGATCGAAACAGTCTCCAGCGCAGGCCGGCCGACGCCACCCACCGCGGCGCCACGCCCAGCCCCATCGCGCCGAGGCGGGCTTCCGCGACGAGCCGCTCGTCGAGCGCCGTCACCTTCACCGTCGCGTCGAAGTCCGTACGGCCAAAGGTGAAGTGCTCGACCGTTCCGTCCACGGTGACGGTGCGCGCGAGGCGCAGGCGGACCTCGCCAAACACCGAGAAGGCATCGGGCAACACTTCGTTGGCGAGCGGTGTCAGGCCGAGGCCCGTGCCCGAGAAGCGCGCCACCTCGTACTGCGCGCCAAAGAAACCGTGGCGAAACCCACCGGCCTGTTTGCGGCCCTCGGCGCGCAGAGAGAGCTCGACCGAAGGAACTCGGACGTCCATCGCCAGGCCCGCGAGGAAACCGAGATCGCGGCTCTGGTTCGCGCGGGCGCCCAGGCCGGCGAGGCCCATGAGAGACAAGGCCTGGGTCCGGAGCACCACGAACGAGCCATCGAGGTGCGCGAGCGTCGCCGTGGGCGGCACCATTCCAGCGGTGCACCCGCCGATCGCCGTGCACGCAAGCTCGACCAGCCGGCTGGGAGTCCCGACACCGAAGTCGTGCGCGAGCGAGAGCGCGAGCAGGTAGCGCCCGTGCACCGTCGCCTCGCCCGAGAAGGTCCGGCCCACGTCCCAGGTGACCTCGCCCGCGAAGAGCCGCGCCGCGAGCACGTCGGCCGCGAAGAGCTCTGCCTTCACCGGGCCGACCGAGAGCGTCGCGGTCGCGCCCGCGGGCCGCGCATCAGCGTTGAGCCGGTTCGAGTACCGCAGCAGCAGATGTCCCAGGCCAAGTGTCTTCTGGTGGACGGGGCCGGCGCGGAGCTGGAACGGCGAGGTGTCGCTCCCCACCCGCAGCACCTGGAGCAGCTCGCCGAAGTCGCCCAGACGGTCCCAGTCCTGCCCGCGCAGTACACCGCCCACGTCGCCATCACGCTGGAGCGGCGCCGTGTCGATGACACGCAGCCGCAAGAGCGGGCCGAGTTGGAGCGTGAAGTCGTCGGCCACCGTGAGGCCCAGCATGGGCCGCAGCCCCGCCATCACGTCGAGCCCACCTGCCGATGGTCCAGTCAACCCCGTGGCGTCACCGAAGCCCGAAGGGAGCACCCCCGCCTCGACCTCGGCGCCCGCGAACAGGCGCACCGCCGGCCCGGCCTCGAGCGGCGGCGTCATCGCGCCCCCGTCTGGGGTCTGGCTCAACAAAAAACCAAGCAACAGCGCTCCCATCGGCGCAGCGTACCCCGCGGCTCGGGCCTCATCGATTTCGGCGACGTTCGACGGGGAAAACGGCGAGCGATGCGCTCCCAAGTGCTGCGGATATGCGGCTCGACGCCCTGACGCCGCGTTCGCCCCGGGACGCGCCAGCCGCTCAGCCGATGCTTCTGCTCGGCCGAGACGCTCTTCATCCGGCACACGTCGGCGAGCCTCGTCGTCCACGAGAACGCCAACCCCGAGGTGCGCGCCGACGTGCGGGCGCCTCACCACCTCCGCCCAGCGAGAGGCCGAGCGCAGCGCCACCCAGCCCCAGCACGAGGGCCGGCTGCACGCCGATGACCCGGAACTGGCTGACGGCCCCCCATCAGCCGATTTCTCGCTGCCCCCCGGGCCGCGGCTGCGACAGACTCGGGGCACATGCAGTCCGAGGAACGTCGTCAACACCACCGCCACAAGACGTGGCGTGTCGAAGTGAAGGTCGCGACCCCCGAGGCATTTCGTTCGAGCTACCTGCGCGACGTGTCGGCGGGCGGGCTCTTCGTGCGCAGTCGTACGCCGCTCCCCATCGGCAGCCGGGTCGCGGTCGTGCTCGATGTCGACGGGCGGGAGCTCCGCCTGTCGGGAACGGTCGTGCGCCACGAGCCGGCGGGGTTCGGGGTGCGCTTCGACGCGCTCGACGACGAGAAGCGGCTTCAGCTCGAGGCCCTGGCCGCGTCGTCGCGCACCTCGGCCATCAGCGCCGTGGCCGACCTGGCCGAGGCACGCGGCATCATCGAGGCCTACGAAGAGAACCTCGCGGCCTTGCGAGAAGCCGAGACCGCCGCCGTGCAGCGCGCCGAGCTGGCGGCCTTCGAGTGCACGGTGCTGCAGGAGCACCTGCAGCGCGTGCAGCGGGCGCTCGACGAGGCCCTGGCCGAGAACGCGCGGCTGGCGCGGGCGCTCGCGCAGGGGGCGAGCTCCGGGGCCGCAGCGCCGGCGTCCGAGGTGGAGCGGCTGCGAGAAGACGTTCGTTCGCTCGCTGCCGAGCTCGACGACGAGCGCCTGAAGGCCATGGCCCTGCAGCGGGCGCTCGAGCGCTTCCAGGCGATGGGCGGCGTCATTCCACGCGCAGCGCCGGCCTCCCGCGGCTGACGCGGCGGGTCGTCTGCTCCGTGCGCGCTGGGCCGAGGGCGAGGGGGCGTGGGACCTCGCCGCCCCATGCGCGCCGCCCCTGCATCGCTGTTCACGGGTCTTGCCCTCGGGTTCGCCCTCGCGAGCTTCCCCGCCTGCCCTGGCCCCGCCGTGTGCACGCCCACGAGCTGTCCGACGGGGTGCTGTGACGCGTCGGGGCGCTGCCAGCTGCCCGGCAACCTCGCGTGTGGAACCCGTGGCGCCACCTGCGCGACGTGCGCCGCCAACGAGTCGTGCCTCGCCGGCGTCTGCTCGCCCAGCGGCGGTGGTGCCGGGCCTGCGGGCGGTGGCGGTGGAACCGGCGGCGGCTCCGCGGGGAGCTATGGCGCGTTCCTCTCGAGCTTCGCGTCCGCGTACTGCCAGAAGGCCGTCGAGTGCGGAGGCCTCCCCGCCAACGTCCAGGCCGACTGCGCCGCGCTGTTTCGGGTCTACGTCGCAAACGTTGGCCTCACGCCTTCGGCGAGGGCTTCGACGACCGAGCGCTCCATCGCCCGCGGCGCGTCGACGTTCGACGCCGCCCGTGCCCAGGCCTGCCTCGCGCAGTTGACCGGGGTCGCCTGCGACAGCGTCGGGCTCTCAGCCGACTTTACCGCCTGCCGCGAAGTGACTCGCCCCAACGCGAGCGCCAGTGCCGCGTGCTTCAGCACCGGTGATTGCGTCGACGAGCGCCTGTCGTGCAATGGCGCCACCTGCGGGCGAACCTGCACCGCGGGCGGAAACCTGGGCGAGGCCTGCACGTCATCAGGCCGCTGCAACGACCCCTTCGAGTGCATTCGGGGGCTGTGTCAGCCGTCACCTGCGCCGGGCTCGGCCTGCACGTCGTCGGTCGACTGCGGCGTTCGTGCCACGTGCACGCAGGGCCGCTGCGTCTCGCTGCCCGGCCCAGGTCAGGCGTGCCCGAACTTCCAGTGCGTGCCCGAGGCCTTCTGTGACAGCACCCGCGTCTGCCGCGCGAAGCGGGCGTCGGGCGCGGCGTGCACCAGGAACACCGAATGTGTCGAGCCCTTGCGCTGTGGCGCAGGGCTGTGCACGGCCCGCCTCCCTGCCGGCAGCAGCTGCGTCAACTTCGACGACTGTGTCGAGACGGCGCCGTGCCGCAGCGGCCTGTGTACGCCCCCCGGTGCGGTGGGCGCGCCGTGCGATCCGCTCCGCCCGGGCTGTAGCGACGAGCTTCTGTGCGACGACGTGGTGCGTACCTGCCAGCCGGTGACGCGCGTGATGACGGGCGGGGCCTGCAGCAGCGCCCGGCAGTGCACGAATGGCAACGATGCCTGCCGGAACCTCGTCGTCGTCACCGATGGCGGCGCCAGCCGGGCGGGCACGTGCGGACCGCCCCAGGTCGGCGACCCCTGCACCAGCAACTCCGAGTGCGGCGACGCGAAGTACTGCGACATGACGACCCGGCGTTGCGCGGCGGCCGGCGCGGGCACCCCGTGCACCTTCACCACGCAATGCCGCTCCACTGACTACTGCACCTCGAGCCGAGTCTGCGCGACCCGCGCCGCGGCCGGGCAGGTCTGCGACGGCACTTCGTCGAGTCAGTCCTGCGCCGTCAACTCGGAGCGCTGTCTTCCGACGTCGACGCCAGGCCAGTTCCGCTGCCAGCGCGTTCCTGCCATCGGGGAGGCGTGCCCTGCGGGCGTCTGCCAGCCCTTCTCCGCCTGCTCGAATGGCACCTGCGTCGCCGTCGGGCGACAGGGCCAGCCCTGCGTCGAAGAGTTCCCCGTCGGCTGCCTCACCGGTGAGTGCGTTCGGCCCGACGGCGGCCTCCGTGGCTTTGGTGATGGCCCGGCCACCTGTCAGCCACCGCGCGCGAACGGCCAGCCGTGCACGAACGACCTCGGGTGCCAGTCTGGCTTCTGCGACCGCATCACGTCGGTGTTCAGCTCGGCCGTCGGGGTGTGCGCCACGGCCTGCCCCTGAAGCGGCTCGGCTCGCGGCGCTCGGGATCACCGTCGTCGCGGCCGCGCGGAACGCCAGAGCCCATCGGTCTGGCCCTCGTCGATGTCGACCGCTACCGGGGCTGCGACAACACCAACCACAGCTCGCCACCCTCGTGCGCGCCGCCCTGCAGGTAGAACGACTTGTCCTTCGCCAGCGAGTAGGTCGCGTCAGCCGGTGGGAGCTTCACGCGCAGCGTCGCCACGCCGTCCTTCAGGCCTTCGAGGCTGAGCGCGGCTGCCTTCCCGTTCGGCAGGCTCACCGTGATGCCCTTGTTGGTGACCGCCAGCTTCTCGGACGAGCGCTTCTCGAGCGTGAGGTACTTCACCTTCGCCGCGAGCGTCTCCTGCATCTTCACCAGCGAGGGGTCGACCTTGCCCGGCGTCGTCGAGGCGAACACCACGTCGGCCTGCACCGACACGGGGCCATCGGCGAGCGCCACCGGGGCTGCGAGCAGCGCTGCGCTGAGGAGCCATCGTCGCGTGAAGGTCGTCATGGTCGTCACAGGTCCTGCTTCTTCGCCTCGTCGGGCGGCGTGGGCGCCACGTCTTCTTCGTCCGAGCCGCCGCCCTTCTTGCGGCCCCCGTCCTTCTTCTCGGGCGCGTCGACCACCCAGATGACGGCGTCGCCGCTCTCGGTCTCGAACACCACCGGCTTCACCGCCGCCTCGGTGTCGACGGAGACGGTCTGCACCTCGACCTTGCCGGCGCCGTAGCCTTCCGGCGCGCGCCCGGCGATCGACAGCGTCAGGGGAATCGCGATGGCCACCGCCGCGACGGCTCCCACCAGGCCCGCCACCATCGGCCCGCGCTGGTACGTGAAGAGCTCGCTGAAGGTCAGCTTGAGCCGCTCGAACAGCGGCAGCTTCTCGGGCGTGATGCGGGCCATCACGTCGTCGGTGAACTGCTTCCAGTCCACGTCGTCGGCCTGCATCTCGAGCGCGTTTCGCATCAGGCCATCACCCGCGCGAAAGTCGGCCACCTGGGCGGCGCTCTCCTTGTTGAGCTGAAGGTGCTGGTCGACCTGCTGCCGCTCTTCGGGCGTCAGCTCGCCGTCGACGTAGGGAGACAACAGCGGCAGGAACTTCTCTCGGGCCGGGTTCTTCATGTGCACCTCGCTCGAAGGCTGACGGCCCCCGAGGGCCGATATTCTGCCTCACCCTTCATGGCCGACTCCGGCCTTGGCCTCGTCCAACTCGAGGTAACCACTCAGGATTTTCTGCATCTTGAGCCGGGCATGGAAGAGCCGCGACATCACGGTGCCCTTGGGAATGTCGAGGGTCCGCGCCAGGTCCTCGTAGCTCATGCCTTCGACCTCGCGCAGCAGGAGGATCTTCCGGTGGGCCTCGGGGATCTCCTGAATGGCCTGGGTGATCTTGTCTGCCAGCTCCTTGCGGAGCGCCGCCTTCTGCGGGTTGGTGCCCAGCTTGGTGCCGAGCGCGCCGAGGTTGGCCTCGCTGGTGTCGAGCCGCACCGACTCGTCGAACTCGACGTGGTCGTCACCCCGGGCCGAGCCCTTCCGGCGCAGCACGTCGATGCAGATGTTCACCGTGATGCGGTACAGCCACGTATAGAAGCTCGAGTCGCCCTTGAAGTGGTCGAGGTACTTGTAGACCTTGACGAAGGCCTCTTGCGCCACGTCGCGGGCCTCTTCCTTGTCCTTCACCATGCCCAGCGCCACGCCGTAGACCTTGCGCTGGTAGCGCTCCACGAGGGTCTTGAACGCGCGCTGGTCGCCCTGGCGAACGCGCTGCACGAGCGTGAGGTCGTCGGTGGCCAAAGCGGGGCGGACCATAGCCTGTGGATCTGCGCGGGTGAAAAACTCTCGCGAAGGGCCCCGGCGTTGGGCGTTCGAGGACACGAAGCGGGGGAAGGCGAGCGTCATCGGCATGGCGCAACGGACGGAGCCTCGTGGCAGACCTTCACTCGTGGGGTGCCAGCGGGGGCCAGGGCCGAGAATTCCGTGCGGGCGGTGGGCGCACATGTGAGCATGGCGCCGGAGCCCAACCGGCGTGGCCATCGAGCGACCCATTCGTGTGCTGGTGATCGACGACTCGCCGGCGAACCGCCGGGCCATCACCGCCATGCTCGAGTCGGCGCCGGGCCTCGAGGTGGTCGACCGCGCGGCCGACGGAGAAGAGGGCCTGAAGAAGGCCATCGCCCTCAAGCCCGACTGCATCACCCTCGACCTCGAGATGCCGCGGCTCGACGGCTACAGCTTTCTGCGGCTGCTCCAGTCGCGCGCCCCCACGCCGGTCATCGTGCTCTCCTCCTACGGGCACCCGGCCGACGTCTTCAAGGCGCTCCAGCTGGGCGCGTTCGACTTCGTCGCCAAGCCACCGAAGGCCGACCAGGCCTCGCTCGAGTCGGTGCGCGCCGAGCTCATCGAGAAGGTCCGGGCGGCGCCCCTGGCCCGGCGGGGCGCGTCGCGCCGACCGACCGACCCCTTCCTCACGCCGGCGGTCTTCCCGGCGGCGGTGCCCCTCGCGCGACCGAAGGCCCCGGCCGCGCCCGTCTCGACGAACACCGCGACGGTGGTGGCCATCGGCGCGTCGACGGGCGGGCCGCCGGCCGTGCAGAAGGTGCTCGAGGCGCTGGCGGGCCTGCCGGTGTGCGTGCTGGTCGCCCAGCACATGCCGCCGCGCTTCACCGAGGCCTTCGCCCAGCGCCTCGATGGGGCCCTGCCGTTCCGCGTGCAGGAGGCCCGCGGCGGTGAACCCGTCAGCCCCGGCCGGGTCTACATCGCCCCGGGCGGCGCCCAGCTCGAGCTCGTCGAGCAAAGCTCCGCGCTCGTCACGCAGGTCAGCCAGCCCGCAGCGAACGATCCCTACGCGCCGTCGGTCGACCGGCTCTTCTCGAGCGTCGCGAAGGCGACGAAAGGGCTTGCCCGCGGCGTCGTGCTCACCGGCATGGGCAGCGATGGGAGCGTCGGCGTCAAAGCGCTCCTCAAGGCGGGCGCCGAGGTCTGGGTCGAGTCAGAAGAGACCGCGGTCGTCTTCGGCATGCCCCACGCCGCCATCACCAGCGGCCCCGTCACGCAGGTGCTGCCGCTCCACGCGCTCGGCCCCTCGCTGGCCCAGGCCATCTCGACGTCTCGCGGCTCGGGCAGCTTCCCAGCCCTCCAGCCCAAGAAGTGACTCGCTCGGGCGCTCGGGTCGGGTAGGGTGATGTCCGACCATGACGATTCGAGCCCTCGTGGTGGACGACTCGCTCCAGCTGCGCCGGAGCGTCATGTACGCGCTGCAGAAGCTGCCCGACGTCGTCTGCGTCGAGGCGGGTGACGGCGCCGAGGCGCTGCGCAAGCTGCGCGGCGGGCCCTTCGACATCGTGCTGTCGGACATCAACATGCCGGTGCTCGATGGGCTCAAGCTGGTGGCCCACATTCGCGCCGACCCCGCGCTGGCGAAGCTGCCCATCGTGATGATCACCACCGAGTCCGCCGAGGCCGACCGGGAGCGCGCGCTCAAGCTCGGAGCGAACGCCTACCTGGTGAAGCCGGTGCAGGCCATCGAGGTGCTCGAGACCGTCAAGTCGCTGCTGGGCCTGAGCTGACGCCGTGGTGTTGACGCTCCTCACGGCGGCGGTGCTCGCGAACGCGCCGATGGCCGACGTCTGGCCGTTCAAGGGCGCGCGGCTCCCCGACGGCTCCATCGAGTACACGTACGACCTGACGGCGCTGAAGGCCTCTTCCGGCTTCGCCGATGCGAAAGAAGCCCACGGCGAGGCCGAGGTGAAGGCCTTCCTCGCGCGCCTGCCGAAGCAGGTGGTGGTGCGCGTGCCGGCCGGGGTGCCCGTGACGTTGACGAGCGGGCAGGGGCTCGAGCGCGCCCCGCTCGCCACCAGCTTCGCGCTGACGCCCGATGGGCCGCTGGCGACCGACAACCCGCTGGGAAAGAAGGCCGGCGCGAAGCTGTTGGCGCCGCTCGACCCGCGCACGCCGAAGGTGTTGCTGGGCGCCGAGGCCCCGCTGTGGTGGGCGCGTCAGCTCGAAGAGGCGGCGCTGGCTGCCGTCGAGGTCGACACCGAGTGGCTGCGCCGCGAGCTGTGGGCGAAGGTGGCCGAGCGGGCCGTCGCCCGGTTCCGTTCCAGCAGCGGTGACGCGCGGGAGGGCGCCCTGGCGCTGGCCGCGCGCGTGCTGTGGGCGTCGAGCTGCGGCGACCTCGCGCGCGTACCGGCCGCCGGGAAGAACGACGGAGAGCTGAAGACGGCCATCGAGGCCGAGCGCGCCCGGCTGTCGCTCGACGTCGACGGGCAGGTCGCGCCAGCGCCGTGGTCGACGACGCCAGAGCTCGGGTGCGCCTTTCACCGCGCGCGGGTGCTGTCGCGGCCGTTCGAGCAGAGCCGCGCAGGGACGTCGGCGGTGCTGCTCTTCCTCGAGCTGCTCGAGCGGGACGGCAAGCTCGCCGCCACGTGGCAGCGCGTGCGCCAGCGCCGCGACCGTTTCCTCGGTGAGCCTGCCTCGGAGCCGCTCCTCGAGTGGCGCACCCAGGCGAAGGGGGACCCGGCCCGCGCGCTCGACGCGCTCAACGAGTTCATCGAGGCGCTCCCGGTGACGGCGCGCGTGCCGCCGCCCCTGCTCGCGTGGCCCGAGACGCCCTTCACGAAGTTCCTCGCCGAACTCTCGGGCCCCGAGCGAGCCGCCGCGCTGGACGAGCTGGCCGCGGCCGTGGGCGATGGGCGCGTGGCGCCGGGCACGTCGACGGGGAAGGCGCCCGGTTGGCCGGTGCTGCGCGAGGCGGCCCTGGCCGCGTTGCTCTCCGACGCCTCGAAGGTGGTGCAGATCGACTCCGGCTGGCGAGACCGCCTCGGGGGCGCCTTCGCGGCCCTCCAGGGCAGTCACCACGACACCCGCCGTGGCGGGCTCGACCCCGATGACGAGGTGCTCGACCGGACCCGGCTCGAGCTTCGCCTCAACGTGCCCCCGCTGCTCGAGGTCGAGCCACTGCCGCAGACGTTCATGAAGGCCGCGCGTTCGCTCGAGGCGCTGGTGACGGCGCTGACGGACGAGCGGCTGACCGCCCTGTCGGGCCTCGGTGCCGACGGCGCACGGACCGGCCCCATCGTGCCCGAGGCGCGCCGGCTCGCCGCGCTGCTCTCGGGCCTGGCCGCGCTCGCTCAGGGCGGAAGCTCCGAGGTGTCGGGCCAGGGCGCGGCCGAGGCCCGGCGCTTCCTGGCCAGCTGGCGAAGCGAGCGGTGGTTCACCCGCGACGTTCGCGCAGCCTTCGCGGCGCCCATCGCGATGGGCTCGGAGCGCAGCCACGCGGCCCTCGTCGGCGTGTCGCGACGCGAGCTGCGGGTGGGGTTCGCGCTCCCGCCGAAGCCAACGCTCGTCGGTGACGTCGCCGGGTTCGTCCTCAACGCCGCCGTCGAGCAGCGCTACCTGGTTCCGGTGTTGGTGACGGTGGGCGCCAGCGCGCCTGCGCTGTCCCGGCCGGTCGAGCGCGCGAAGCTGAAGGGCGCCGTCGAGGGCGCGGGTCGAGACCTCGAGAAGCTCGAGGCCGTCTTCCACGAAACGTTGCACGATGACGGGTCTTCGGGGGTCACCCCGCTGCAGTGAGGCCGTCGAGGCCAAGGGAGCATCGCCAATGAGGTTGAACGTGTGGGTGGGAGCGCTGACGGCGCTCATCGTGGGCTTCTTCGTCCAGGCATGCGGGCCGGCGCGGTGTACGCCGCAGTCGTGCCCGAACGGGTGCTGTGATCTCACCGGCATGTGCCAGCAGGGCAGCACCTCGAATGCCTGCGGGCGCGGCGGGGCGCTCTGCTCGTCGTGCACGCTGG
This sequence comes from Myxococcaceae bacterium, assembly GCA_025459425.1. Taxonomy (GTDB): domain Bacteria; phylum Myxococcota; class Myxococcia; order Myxococcales; family Myxococcaceae; genus Xiheimicrobium. Next base: position 14,189 of record JALOQF010000063.1, read on the forward strand.
GCTTCTCGTGCGTTGGTGGCAGCTGTACGTCCCTCGGGACTGGCGGCAGCGGCACGGGCGGGAGCGGTGGCTCCGGGGGAAGCGGCGGTTCGGGTGGCGGGCTCAGCACCGGCGGTGGCACCGCTGGTGGTTCCGGAGGGGGTGGCAGCGCAGGTGGCTCCGCGGTCGGCGGCGGCTCGGTGGTCGGCGGTGGCTCGGCGGTCGGCGGTGGCTCCGCAGTCGGCGGTGGCTCGGCCGGCGGTGGCTCGGCCGGCGGTGGCGGTACGGCGGGCGGAGGCGCTGGCCCGCCGTGTGGGCCCAACAACTGCGGTGGCTGCTGCAACGGGAACAGCTGCATCATGAACACGAGCGTCATCGCGTGCGGCGCCAGCGGCTCGGTCTGCCGGGTCTGCCCCAACGGGCAGACGTGCCTCAACGGCACGTGCCAGGCGAGCTCTGCGTGCAACGTGCAGACGTGCGCGAGCGGCTGCTGCGACCCGCAGTTCGGCTGTTCGCCCGGCACGTCGAGCAACGCGTGCGGCTTCGGCGGGAGCCGGTGCCAGGGCTGCCTCATCAACTCGAACTGCAGCAACAAAGCGTGCACGACGGGCAACGGCGGGCCCGGCGCGACGTGCACGAGCGATCAGGGCTGCATCAACGGCGACGGTCTGGGCACGGGGGAAATGGACAGCTGCATCACCGCGAGCACCATCTTCCCCGGTGGGTACTGCAACCCGTCGTGCGCGGCCGATGGGACCTGCTTCAACGGCTCGTGCATCAGCATCTTCGGCGGCGACTTCTGCATGGGGAACTGCACGAACCCGGGCGGTGGACAGAGCAACTGCCGCACCGGCTACGTCTGCGAGACCCTCACCGTCAACGGCCTGCCCGCGCCCTTCGGGTACTGCTTCCCCAACTGCAACAACAGCCCGTCGATGATCTGCGCGGCGGGAGTGACGTGCAACACGCAGGGGTACTGCCGCTGACCGGTGGACCGCGGCTGGCGATGGCTCGCGGACGTGACAGACTCGTTTCATGATGACGTGGCGCTCATCGGGGGCGCTGCAAGTCGAGAGTTGACTGAGCAGGGGCCGTGATGGCCAGGGAGCGTTGGCGCATGAAGCTTCACGTGTGGGTTGGAGCGATCACCGCGTTGGTGGTCGCCGTCTTCGTTCAATCGTGCGGCCCGGCGCGGTGCACGCCCCAGTCGTGCCCGAACGGGTGCTGTGACGTCGCAGGCATGTGCCAGCAGGGCAGCACCTCGAACGCCTGCGGCCGGGGTGGCGCGATCTGCACGTCGTGCACGCTCGGCTTCACTTGCGTCGGCGGGAGCTGCACGTCGCTCGGGACGGGTGGCAGCGGCACCGGTGGTGGCTCGGGCGGCTCCGGCGGCTCGGGTGGCGGCCTCTCGACGGGTGGCGGCAGCGCGGGTGGAGCGGTCGGCGGTGGCACCGCGGGCGGTTCGGTCGGCGGCGGGAGCGCGGGTGGTGCGGTCGGCGGCGGGAGCGCGGTCGGTGGCGGCAGTGCTGGCGGCTCGGCGGTCGGCGGCGGCAGCGCTGGCGGCTCGGCGGTCGGTGGTGGCAGCGCTGGCGGCGCGGCGACCGGCGGCGGCAGCGCCGGCGGAACGACGTTCGGACAGCAGTGCACCATCAACGCGCCCATGTGCCCAACGGGGAGCGCCTGCGTGGTGACCAACACCGCGACGACGGCCACGACGTGCACCGCCGGCTGCAACCCGGTCGACGACAACTGCCCCAACTCGAGCGAGCGCTGTGGCTACTACGTCGTCAACGGCATCACCCAGCGCACCTGCGGGGCGATTCCGCAGAACGCGCAGCTCGAGGGGCAGCCCTGCGTCCCGACGCAGAACAACTGCGTCGCCGAGCACTACTGCATCACGGAGCCGACGGGCTCGTTCTGCCGGAAGACCTGTGCGCTGCGCCCGAACGACTGCCCGGCTGGCCAGATCTGCAACAACATCGTGCCCATCTCGGGCACGCGCGAGAACCTGGTGCTCTGTGAGCCGCCCATCGTGTGCAACCTGGTGACGCAGATGCCCTGCGCCAACACGCCTGGCCGCGGGTGCGTCAACAGCGCCAGCAACGGGCCCATCTGCTCGTTCGTCGGCACGGTGGCCATCGGGCAGACCTGCTCGCAGCAGGCCGCGTGTCAGCGGGGAGCGATTTGTATCCTCGCCTCGGCGGGGGCCACGACGGGGACGTGTCGGGCCTGGTGCAACCTCGGCCAGTCGTGCGCGAGCGGCACCTGCACCGCCCTTCAGGGAGTGCCCTCGAACGTCGGCGCGTGCCTGTAGCCGCGCTCCGACTCACCGACAGCGGTGGCGCTCGAGCTGGGCGCCCTGCTCGGTTCGCCGCAGGAAGACGATGGTGCCGTCGCCGCTGACGGCGAGCTCGCGAAACGACTCCTCGGGCACCGCGTTCGCCGGGAACGCGGCCTGCCCCAGCGGGCGGCCGTCGGTGCCGTCGAGGCACAGCACGACGATGCCCAGCCGTGGCGCCTCGGGCGTGGAGCCGGCCACTTCTCGCTGCGCTCCCAGGTACGCCAGGCCCGAGGCGTCGCTGTCGAGCAACACCAGCGACAGCACCGGGCCGCCGAACGACACCTGGCGGGTGAAGCGGTGCGCGAGCGTCGCCTTCGCCACCGCCGTCAGGGCCACCAGGCCGCTCGGAGCGTCGACCAGCATCGCGGTGAGGTAGTTCGCGCCGTCCTTCGAGGGGCGGCCCGGCACTTCGCCGCGCTCCGGGTCGGCCTTGCCGTTCGTTTTGCCCACGCGCACGAGGTCTCCGTGCTCGCGCTCGACCAGCACGTCGTCGCCGTCTTCGAAGAGGCCGGTCGAAGCGCCCCCCTCGCCGAGGCCCTTGCCTTCGAGGGGCAGCTCTCCGCGTGGCTTGCCGTCGGGGCCGATGACGGCGACCGCCTTGTCGACGAGCCGGTCCATCACGAGCGCCGAGCCGTCCTTCGTCACCACCACGTCCTGCGCCGCCTGGACTGGCAGGGCCACGGTGCCGAGCCGGCCTCCCTTCGCGTCGAGCTTCACCAGCCGCTGGTTCACCTGGTCGAGCACCCACAGCGTGCCGTCAGGGCCGAGCGCGAAGCTCATCGGGCCTTCCGGGTTGCCTTCCTGCTGCCGCTCCCGGCCCAGGTCGTCAGGCCCGCTCCCCCAGCCGAACGAGGCGATGACCTCGACTCCGGCCGGCGAGGACGGCGCACCCCCGTCGTTGGCCTCAGCGCGCGAATTCGCCCCGGTCCGCAGGGGCTCCATCGAGGGCGGTGGTCTTGCTGTCTCAGGCAGGCCCGCGTCGCTGTCGGCCACCGTGCTGGGGGCGACTGCCGAGGCCCCCGCTCGGCTGAGCCACCACGCAGCGATGAGGACGACCAGCACCATGCCTGCGCCGACGCCGAGCCACTGCCGCTGCCGCGATGCCATGGCTCGCCAAAACCACGTTTCTCCGCCGATCGCGACGGGTGAGGTTCCATTCGGCGCGTATGGGTTTCAGTCGATCGTGTCTGGCGTTCGCACAGGCCGTCGACCGCCTCCAGGCCACCCGATTTGTCAGACTTCGATACATCGACTCTGATGTTTCAGGCGCTTGGCTCGGCCACCTGTCTGATGTCGGGACTGGTATGGAAATCGCTCTCTGTGTCTTCGAGTGTGCGTCACCCACGGGTGACACTTCCAGGGAGCAGTCCATGGCCGGAATGAAGCGACTGGTGGTGGTGCTGAGCGGGGCGCTGGCAGCGTGCGCGGGCACCGCGACGGACACGGCGGCCGACAGCGAGCTGCTCCGGGGCGCCAACGAAGACACGGCCACCATCAGCGCGGAGCTCACGGGCGGCGTGGCCATCGGCTCGACGCTGCGCACGACGTCCGAGCTCAACCTGCGCACCGGCCCGGCGCTCGAGAACCGGGTGCGGCTGGTGATGCCGAGGGGCGCGACGGTCACCACCATCAACCGGGGCACGCCGAGCGGCAGCTGGTACAACATCCGCTACAACGGCATCGAGGGCTGGGCGCACGGCGGGTACCTCGTGCTGGTGAGCAGCCCGTCGACGCCCACCACCCCCACGACGCCGGGCACCTCGTCGGCGCGTGACCAGGCCATCACCCGCGCGAAGGGTGGCGTGGGCTTCGGCTACCGCTGGGGCAAGGGCCGGTGGATTCCGTTCGGCGTCACGTCGTCGAACAAGGGCGTCTGCACCGGCAACTGCCCGAACTGCACCTACCGTGGCGAGTACGGCGCCGACTGCTCGGGCTACGCCGCCAAGGTGTGGACGGTGCCCTCGTGGAACGACGACATGACGAAGGAATCGCACCCCTACAGCACCTGGGACTTCGTGAAGTCGAACAGCCAGTGGACGACGGTGTCGCGCGGGGCGCTGAAGAAGGCCGACGCGCTCGTCTACAACGACGGCCGCGGTGGCCACATCGTCATCTACGAGTCGGGTGACGGCTGGGGTTCGTCGTGGGTGTACGAGGCCCGCGGCTGCGCGTACGGCATCGTGCACAACATTCGCTCGTTCGGGTCGCAGTACAAGGGCATCGCCCGCGCTGGCTACTGACGCTCGAGAACCGCCGGGCCGGTACCGCGCGAGGGCGTCGTAGCGGTGAGCGTGGCGGGGTGGTCGTTGCCACCCTCGAGGGAGACACACACGAGCGGGTCATCTCCGGCGTCTCCGGCCTGCTCGCCATGCTGCACTGCCCAGGCTTTCACTCGGTCGCCGGTATTTCCGTCCGGCCCTGGTGCCGTGGGGTGACTGCTTCGCGGCGTTCGTTCACCCTCGTCGGCGACTGATCGGGGCTGCTGCACTCGTCTGGAGCGGCCCGCTGCTGCTGTGCCAGGTTTCGCTCGTCGAGCCCCGGGACTGCCGCGGAGGTCGGCATTTCTACTCGTCAGGGCTCGAGTCGACCTCGACGGAAGGGCTGCGACGGGGGCGCTCCGACGCCGCGAGTGACGAAGGCTGGAGCCGTGACGAGAGCGCTGGCGAGCGCGGTCCCGCAAAGCGCCGGTTCACTGCCCTTCGAGCTGGCGCATGAGCTCCTCGAACATCTTCGCGGCCTCGGGGTCGAGCTTCATGTCGGAGGAGCCGTTCTGGAGGTCTCCGAACAGCTTGTCGAGGTCGAGCGTGCCGACGTCTTCGTCGCCATGCGTCTCTTCGAACCAGCGGCGGCGCAGCTCGTCGAGCGCGGTGGCGCGGCCTGGTGACACCTTCGCGGCGACCTGCGTCAGCGTCTTCGACGTCACCCACCGGTATCGGTACTGCTCGACGTAGCTGCGCAAGGTGCGCTCCCAGGCCTCTTCGCCCACGAGCTTTCGTTGCGCGTCGAACAACAGCGGCGCCTTGCCGTAGACGATGCCCGCGTACTGCGTCGACGAGGTGAAGGCGCCGGTGGGCTGGTTCGCCTTCGTGTCGGCGCCGCCCATCAGGCGCCACATCTGGTACGCCATCTTCACCTGGCCTTCGCGCACGTCGTTGGCGGCCTTCTTCCCGCGACGCCACTCGAGGAGCAGCAGCGCGGTGTGCTGGGTGAGGGGCTCGTCGGCCACCGGCTCGTCGACGGCGTCGCTGCCGATGAGACAGGCGAAGTACTGGTGCGCCACCTCGTGCAGCACGGTGAACTCGAGCGACGAGCGCATGAGGTTCTTCAGCATCGGCAGCACCATCGTCATCACGGCCGGGTTCGCCGCAGCGCCGCTCAAGCCGAGCGCCGAGAGCGGGTCGGCCGAGCCCGAGACGAGCATGCGCGAGACGGTGATGAGGCCGGGAAACTCCATGCCGCCGGCGCCCTTGCCCAGCGGCGCTTCGACGACCCGCAGCGTCTGGTGCGGGGCCGCGCCCAGCCGCCGGTGGAGCTCCTTCACCGCGTAGACGGCGTGGTCGAGCACCGCGCGGCCCTGGGCGTCGTCCTTGCGAACGAAGGCCTCGACGGTGACGTCGCCCGCGTTCCCAGACAGCTTCTGCAGGCCTCGCGCGACGAAGACGGGGAAGTCACGCGAGCCGACGATGGCGTTGGTGAAGCGCACTCGGCCACCCTTCTCGGGCACCTCACCCAGGGCCACGCCGGGCATCACCACCTGCATGCCGCTCGGCGCCGAGACGCTCACCATGAAGGCCGAGGGCGCGAAGGCCGAGAGGTCGCCCATGCCCGAGGGCGGCGAGAAGAGCTCTCCGTTGGGCTTCGTCGGCGGCACCATGGGCAACAGGCCCACCAGGGAGGCGAAGTCGTCGGTGGCGCCGAACGCGCCGTAGTCGGGCAGCTCGCCCTCGGGCTCGATGACGGGGAGCGCCGCCTGCAGCGACACCTCGACGACCACCGCCGTGCCAGCGACGGCCTCGACTGGCAGCTTCACCCGCCACAGCGTCGCGTCCGGGTGCTCGAGCGCGGCGGCCTGCCCGTTGACCGCCGCGTTCAAGAGGGTGACGGCGTCGGTGTGGGCAGCGTTCGGCGTGGTGCGCAGCAGCACCTCGTCGATCGGCTCACCCGTGACGTGCCAGGTGAGGGAGATGCGGCCGACCACCTTGCGGTGGGCGACGTCGACGGTGAGGTCGGCGCGGTAGAGCGGCAGGTTCGCCACCGGGCCGACGGCCTTCTCGAGGCGGGCCTGCTCCCCCGAGCGCAGCGCCTTGAGGCCGAGCTGGAGCTCTGGAGGCAGCTCGTCGGCGAGGGCGCTGGCCGAGACCAGGAGCGCGACCAGCCCACCCCGCGCGAAGGAACCCGTCATGCCCGACATCCTCACACGAAGGCCTCGAGCGGGTCGACGGGAAGGCCGTGACTGGTCGGTCACGCTCGCCCCTGGCCTGACCATCGACGCAGGCCCCACCCGGGGTTCCATCTGCTACACGCCACCGCCCATGGCCTCACCGTCGTCACCGCTCGGACCCCTCGACGTCACGAAGACCCTCACCGGCAAGCGGGTGCTGTTCGCCGGCGCCACGGGCTTCGTCGGCAAGGTCTCGTTGTCGATGTTGCTCCACCACTACGGCGACGACCTCGCGCACGTCTTCATCCTCGTGCGCAAGGGCAGCTCGAAGGACGCGAGGACGCGCTTCTTCGACAAGGTGGCCACCAGCGAGCCGTTCGAGCCCTTGCGCACGAAGTACGGCGGCGAGGCCGGCGCGCTCGAGTGGCTGGCGAAGAAGGTGACGATCCTCGACGGTGACATCACCGACCCGTGGATGGGCCTCGACGAGGCGCAGGGCCGCGCGCTCAAGGGGCAGATCGACGTGGTGGTGAACTGCGCCGGCCTGGTGTCGTTCAACCCGTCGCTCGAGGTGGGGCTCAACGTCAACACGCACGGCGTGAAGTACCTCGTCGACGCCTGCCTGTACTGGGACGCGCCGCTGGTGCACATGTCGACGGCCTTCGTGGCGGGCAACCGCTCGGGCCTCGTCTTCGAAGACGAAGAGGTCGTCGGGTACTTTCCGAAGCGGGGCGAGCTCGACGGGCGTGACTTCTCCATCGAGCAGGAACTCGTCGACTGCGAGAAGACGGTGGCCCGCCTGCGCGAACAGGCCGACGACAAGGCGCTGGCCTCCGAGTTCCGCACCCGCGCCATCGAGCGCCTCGAGTCCGAAGGGCGCGACCCCAACGACGAGAAGGCCCTGCGGCTGGCGGTGGGGCGCGAGCGCAAGCTGTGGCTCACCACCCGGCTCGTCGAGGCGGGCATGGAGCGCGCGAAGCACTGGGGCTGGCCCAACACGTACACGTACACGAAGTCGTTGGGCGAGCAAGTCATCGCGAAGACGCCCGGGCTCCGGTACGCCATCGTTCGGCCGTCGATCGTCGAGTCGGCGCAGCGCTACCCCTTCCCCGGCTGGAACGAGGGCTTCACCACCTCGGCGCCGATGATCTACGCGCTGATGAAGAGCCGCGGCATTCTGCCCACGGCGCACGACACCATTCTCGACATGATTCCGGTCGACCAGGTGGCGGGCAGCCTCATCGCCATCACCGCGCAGCAGCTGCGTACGGCCGAGCGGCGCGTGTACCAGCAGGCCACCGGCGACTCGAACCCCTTCATCGCGGCGCGCTCGACCGAGCTGGTGGGCCTCTATGGCCGCGAGCGCATGCGCCGGAAGAAGGGCGGCATGAGCCTGCTCGACGAGCTGAAGGTGCGCAACGAGGCGAAGGCCACCTCGAAGCTGCGCTTCGACACGCTCTCGACGCCGATGATCTCGAAGGGCGCCCGCTGGCTGGCGAAGCTCATCGACGAGCAGAAGCCCACCTGGGGTGCTCCGCGGGTGGGGGCGATGCTCGAGCACGCGAAGGTGCAGCTCGAAGACGTGGCCGACGACGCCGACCGGCTGAACCTCATCGTCGACCTGTTCCTGCCCTTCATCTGGGAAAATCGCTTCGTCTACCGCTGCGACAACACGCGCTCGCTCTACGTCGACATGCCGGCGCACGACCGCGCGAAGATCGCCTGGAACCCCGAGGCGCTCGACTGGCGCGACTACTTCCTGAACGTGCACATCCCCGGGCTCGAGAAGTGGGTGTTCCCCGGGCTCGACGAAGAGACCGAGAAGCGCAAGGTGGTGTCTGCGTACCGCGACCTCATCGAGCTCTTCGAGGCCACCGTGTACGAGTGGCGCCACCGGGTCGCCTTCCGCATGCACGCGGGCGACGACGAGCAGCGCTTCACCTACGGCGAGGTGCACCGGTACGCGAACCGCGTCGGCAGCTTCCTGCTCGCCCAGGGGGTGAAGCCGCAGGAGCGCGTGATGCTCCTGTCAGAGAACCGGCCCGAGTGGCCCATCGCGTTCTTCGGCATCCTGCGGGCGGGCGCGACCTCGGTGCCCTGCGACAAGGAGCTGTCCGAGGCCGAGCTCGTCAACATCGCGCGCCGGTCGGACGCGAAGGTGCTGCTGGTGTCGGAAGAGCTCGCGGCGAAGCGGCCCGGGCTCGAGCAGGCCCTGTCGGACGCGAAGCTGCCCACGAAGGTGTGCTCGCTCGCCGAGGCGCTGTCGGGAGACCCCTCGCGGCCCGACGGCATCGGCGCCATCAAGCGCTCGGCCTCACCCGACGACGTGGCCTCGCTCATCTTCACCTCGGGCACCACCGGCGTGCCCAAGGGCGTGATGCTCACGCACCGGAACTTCACCTCGCTCATCTCGCGCCTCGCCGGCGCGTTCGACATCGGCGTGGGTGATGGCGTGCTGTCGGTGCTGCCGCTGCACCACACCTTCGAGTTCTCGGCCGGCCTGCTCACGCCGTTCTCGCGGGGCGCCGAGATCTCGTACATCGACGAGCTGACCGCCGACCGCATCGGCGAGGTGCTCGAGGGCGGCAACATCACCGGCATGGTGGGCGTGCCTGCGCTCTGGCAGCTCTTCCACAAGAAGGTGACGCAGGAGTTCGCGGCCCGGCCGAAGATCGTCGAAGAGGGCCTCAAGGCGCTGATGAGCGTCAACGCCGAGCTGCGCAACCGGCGCGGCATCAACCTGGGCAAGCTCCTGTTCTGGCCCGTGCACCGCAAGTTCGGCGGGCGCATGAAGTTCATGATCAGCGGCGGCTCGGCGCTGTCCGACGACGTGCACAAGGCCTTCCACGCGCTCGGCTTCACGCTCGACGAGGGCTACGGCCTCACCGAGGCGGCGCCGGTGCTGACCGTCACGCACGCGGGCAACAAGCGGCTGCCGAACTCGGTGGGCAAGGCGCTCCCGGGCATCGAGCTGAAGATCCACGAGCCCGACAACGACGGCATCGGCGAGGTCATCGCCCGCGGGCCGAACGTGATGGCCGGCTACTTCCAGGACCGGGACTCGACCGAGGCGGTGCTGAAGGCAGGCTGGCTGCACACGGGCGATCTCGGCCGGCTCGACGCCGATGGCAACCTGACGCTCGTGGGCCGCAAGAAGGACGTCATCATCGACGCCAACGGGAAGAACGTGTACCCGGACGAGCTCGAAGATCTCTACGGCACGCACCCCCACATCAAGGAGCTGTCGGTGGTGGGGCTGCCCGACGAGCACGGCGGCGAGAAGGTCGCCTGCCTCTGCGTGCCCGACTTGAAGGACCGCCCCCGCGACGAGGTGCGGCGCGAGCTCGAAGAGCACTTCCGCCGCGTCGGCAGCGACGAACCCTTCTTCCGCCGCATCAAGGTGCTGCGCTTCTGGGACGGCGAGCTGCCGCGCACCTCGACGCGCAAGGTGAAGCGCCCGCTGGTGGTGAAGGAGCTCGCCCGCCTCGACAAGCTCGCCCACTCGGCCGAGAAGGCGAAGCAGGCAGGCCCCGACGACGGCACCGACTGGCTGGTGCAGATCGTCGCCGACGTGGTGCAGAAGCCCGTCGCCGAGGTGCGCGGCGACTCGCGGCTCCAGGTCGACCTCGGCCTCGACTCGCTGATGCTCACCGAACTGTCCACCGCCCTCGAGCAGGCCGGCGTGCCCACCTCGGCCATCAGCGATCTGACGAAGATCCAGACGGTCGACGACTTGCGCAAGGTGGTGGCGAGCGCTGGCCGCCGGCCGAAGGGCGCGGGCGTGAAGGAGCTCGTGGTGAAGGACGCCGAGGCGCCGACGAAGGGCGACGGCCTCGAGCTCGATCTCCCCGCGCCGGTGGCCGAGCTCGGGCGACAGGCGCTGACGTTGGGGCAGAAGTCGATCTACGGCGGCCTCTTCGACGTGAAGGTGACGGGCAAGAGCTTCGTGCCGCAGAACCGGAACTTCCTCGTGGTGGCCAACCACGCCAGCCACCTCGACATGGGCCTGGTG
>JALOQF010000361.1 GCA_025459425.1 Myxococcaceae bacterium
GTCTGAATCGGCCGCAACACGTCCTCGGTGGGGCCGACGAACTGCACGCCGACGCCGGGCGAGGCGCCTTCGGTGACCCGGTGGACGATCTGCACCGGCACGTCGAGGGTGTGGCCCATGGGGAGCTTCATGCGCAGCGTGAGCTGGCGATGGAGCTCGGGCTGGGGCGTGCAGGCGACGAAGAGGCCGCCGCGCGAGATGTCGGCGGCGTAGCGCTCGGCGAGGTGGGGCACGTCGGTGAACTGCACGTCGAGGGCGGTCTCGAAGCGGTCGGCCTGGCGGGTGATGCCGTCGGGCTTGAGCACGGGGCGGCCGGCGTGATGGGCCTTCGCGTGACGGGCGATGCAGGTGAGGAGCGCGGGTGACGGGAGCAGCTCGACGACGGCGCGGCTGGCGTCGAGGGGCTTGAGGCGTTGAGCGGGGAACCTGTCGTCGGCGATCTGCAGCGTGAGCGGGTAGGGCACGTCGGCGCGCGGCGGAATCGCCTCGCTCAGGCGCAGGCACCCGTCGGTGATGGCGTGGGCCCAGAGGCTGGCGAAGGCCTCCATGGTGGGGAAGGCGGCGGTGGCGCGGCCGTCGTCGTCGTAGCGCACCTCGAGGGTGGCGCGGGGCCCGTCAGCGGCCGGCTTCGGCGCCACCGGTACCGGAGACGGGCGCGAGACGAAGGTGGCGGCGGGCTTTCCCACGGCGAAATTCGTAACGGCACCACATGGCCGCCGACATTGGGTCCTGTTTCAACCGGGTCGACGGCCCGCGCCTGAGTCGCCACCACCCCCAAGGCCGACCAGCCCTTCCGCAGTGCACGAGATGGGACTCGAACCCATACGGCCCACCGAAGGGCCTGCGGATTTTAAGTCCGCTGCGTCTACCAGTTTCGCCACTCGTGCCATGTGGGTATACCGCACCGCCCATGCTCGAGACTGTTTCCAAAGGCTTCAAGGCCGCGCGTAACCGACTGCTTGGCAAGGCCGAGCTGACGCCCGAGATCGTCGACGAATCGTTGCGCGACATTCGTGTGGCGCTGCTCGAGGCCGACGTGGCCTTCGACGTGGTGAAGAAGTTCGTCGCCCGGGTGCGCGAGAAGGCCATCGGCGAGACGGTGCAGACGACCGTCACCGACAAGTCCGGCAAGAAGGTGAAGGTCGCGCCGGGCGATCACTTCGTGAAGATCTGCCACGACGAACTCGAGGCCCTCATGGGGCCGGTCGACACGTCGATTCCGCAGAAGCACAAGGGGCAGGGCGTCAGCGGCATCATGATGGTGGGCCTCCAGGGCGCGGGCAAGACGACCACCACCGGGAAGATCGCCAACAAGCTGAAGAAGGACGGCCGCAAGCTGCTCCTCGTGGCCGCCGACATCTACCGGCCCGCCGCCGTCGACCAGCTGAAGGTGCTCGGCGCGCAGCTCGACGTGCCGGTGTTCTCGGAGCCGGGCCTCAAGCCGCCCGAGCTGGCGAAGAAGGCGTACGAGAAGGCCGCCGCCGAGAAGATCGACACCGTCATCATCGACACCGCCGGCCGCCTCGCCATCGACGAGGAGCTGATGGCCGAGCTCGAGGCGATCAAGGCGAACGTGAAGCCCGACGCGACGCTGCTGGTGTGCGACGCGATGATCGGCCAGGACTCGGTGCGCACCGCCGACACGTTCAACAAGCGCATCGGCATCGACGGCTTCATCCTCACCAAGCTCGACGGTGACGCGCGCGGCGGCGCGGCGCTGTCGATCAAGGAAGTCACCGGCAAGCCGATCAAGTTCCTCGGCATGGGCGAGTCGCTCGACAAGCTCGAGGAGTTCCGCCCCGACGGCCTGGCCAGCCGCATCCTCGGCTTCGGCGACATCGTCGGCCTGATGAAGGACTTCGAGGGCGTCGTCGACGAGAAGAAGGCCGAGGAAGACGCGAAGAAGCTGCTCTCGGGCAACTTCAACATGAAGGACTTCGTCGAGCAGATTCAGACCGTGCGGCGCATGGGCCCGCTGAAGGACCTGCTCGAGAAGTTCCCCCTGTTCGGCGACATGACCGAGCAGATGAACCCCGACGAGAAGGAGCTCGACAAGATCGAGGCCCTCTACAACTCGATGACCGAGCAGGAGCGCAAGAACCCCTCGCTCATCAAGGCCTCGCGCATCGAGCGCATCGCGAAGGGCTCGGGCCGCAAGCCGCAGGACGTGCAGGAGCTGCTGCAGAAGTTCTCGGTGATGCAGCAGATGATGGGCTCGATCGGCCAGAACCCCGGGCTGCTCGGCAACATCCCCGGGTTCAAGCAGCTCGCGCAGATGTCGAAGATGAAGGACATGAACCTGGGCGACATGTTCGCCAAGGATCCGCTCATGCAGCAGGCTCTCGGCATGGGCGGCCCGGGCATGGGCATGCCGATGCAGATGCCCGCGGGGCTGCCCGCTGGCTACACGCCGCCGATGTCGAAGTCGCAGCTCGCGCAGGCCCGCCTGCAGGGCTACTCGCTGGGGCCGCAGGCGACGAAGCAGAGCGACGCCGAGCGCAAGGCGCTCAAGGAGCGGCGCAAGCGCGAGAAGGAGAACAAGAAGAAGAACCGGCGGAAGTGAGCCTCACGCGCTCCGGCGCAGGTAGTCGTCGAGCCACGGGAAGACCGTGCCCACCGCCGCGGCGTTCTGGCGCAGCTGCGACACCCACTCGCGCTTGCGCGATCGAATGAGCGCGTCGACCCAGTGCCGCATCGACGCGTGCGCCGTCTCGGGCGTGAGATCGAGATCGAGCGCCGTGTCGCGGTTCTGCAAGAGGTCGAAGAGGAGCACGCCCAGCCCGGCCTCGGGCTCCGAGTCCAGCAGGCTGCGAGTCAGCTGCTCCGCCGGCGCGAGCTGCCCGTCGGCCAGGAGCGCCTGGGCGAGCCGCAGCGCCGCCGGCCCCGATGGAGGAACGCCCGCCGCGCGCCGCAGCGCTGGAATCGCCTGCTCCACACGCCCGAGGGTGAGCGCCGCGTCACCGACGGCCCACGCCAGCTCGGGCGAGGGGCCGTGCCGCCGCGCGTGCTCTGCCACCCAGGCGTCGAGCCCGGCCTGGCCTTCGAGCTGGAGCCGCAGCGCCGCGCCCGCCACCAGCGCCTCGGGATCTCTCGGTTGCACCTCGAGCGCCTCGTCGACGTGCCCCAGCGCCTCGGCGGCTTTCCCGGCCATCAGGCTGAGCCGCGCCAGGCCCAGCCGCGGCCGCACGGTGCTCAGCTGGTGATCGCCCAGCAGTTCTCCCAGCTCGAGGCAGCGCGAGAAGTCGGCCGTCGCCCGCGCCGCGTCGCCCATCGCCTCGTGGTGCTGCGCGCGGCGGTGGAAGAAGGGCGCGCCCGCGACGAGGTGCGGCTCCCACCGCTCGAGGAACGCGAGGCCCGCGGCGCTGTCCGCCCGGAAGAGGCCCTCTGACACCAGCGCGATGAGCTCGCCGCCCCACGGCACGCCCGCGAGCGCCTCTGGGCCCTTCGCCTCGAGCGCGTCGATGGCGCGCCGGGCGCTCTCGCTCCACAGCACGCTGTCCCGCCAGAAGCGCGAGAGCTCGAGCAGCTTGAGGTGCGCGTAGAAGTCGTGGGGCTCCTTCGCCAGGGTGCGCTCGAGGAGCGCGAGATCGCGCCGCTTCTTGTCCTTCGCGGCCGCGCGCGTGCGCACGTAGCCCAGGTGCTCCACCGGCGCGTCCACCCGCTCGATGGTGCGCTTCGTCGAGAACAGCATGCGCGCCACGTCGCTCGAGGCGTCTTCGTGAATCGCGTGACGGAACCGCACCGCGTCGTCCCGCCGCCACGCCCGCAGCAACCACGAGTCGCGCCGGTGGCCGTAGGGCAGGGGGTTCGACATGCGCACGGTGAGCGCGCCGACCGACGGCTCCTCACACCGCGCGAGGAACGCCTTGATGAACGCCGGTGACACCCGCTCGTCGGCGTCGAGCACCAGCACCCAGTCACCGTTGGCGTGGGCGAGCGAGACGTTGCGCGCTTCGGCGAAGTCGTCGGCCCACGGGTGGTGCACGATCTTCGCGCCCGCGGCCGCGAACACCTCGGGTGTCCCGTCGGTCGAGCCGGTGTCCACCACCACCAGCTCGTCCCACAGGCCCTTCACCGACTCGATGAAGCCCGGGGCCATCTCGGCCTCGTCCTTCACGATCATCACGATGCTGATGGAGCTCACCGCCCGCCTCCGTACGCCGCCGCCGCCCTCACCGAGGTCGCGTGGCCAGAGAGCTCTCGCTGGAGCCGCCCCAACACCGCGTTCGCCTTGCCCTGGCACTCGTGGAAGAGCGCCACCACCCGGGGGTCGACTCGAGCCCCCGCCGTTTCCCGCAGCTTCGTTTCGAAGGCCGCCAGCTGCACGGCCACCGCTTCCGCATCGCCCGCGTCGAGCGACCGGCCGACCGCCTCGAGCATCGAGACGAGGTGGTCGCGCGCGTCGTTCACCGGGCTTCCACCTGGCCGCCCGCCATCTGCGCCACCGCCTGCTGAAAGCCCTCGACGACCGGCGCGAACGCCCGCTCTGCCTCTCGCACCGGCGCTGCTGCCTTCGTGAGCGAGGCCACGGCCAGGCGCTGCGTCACGAAGAGGTAGACGTCTCCGAGCAGCTCGGCGAGCTCGGGCGCCATCGCCGCGTTCAGCGTCGCGGCCAACTCGGTGACGATGTCAGAGGCCTTCGTCAAGAGCGGCAGGCCCGCCTTCACGTCGCCGGCCTCGAGGTGGCTCGCGCCAGCCCGCATGTGCTTCAGCGCCGCCTCGAAGAGCAACACCATCAGCCGCTCCTTCGAGGCCGTCTCGTTCGTCGCCCGTGCGTAGGCCCGTGCCGCGTTCATTCCTGCGTCCCCTGCTTCTCCCTCGAGGTGAGGAAGTCTCCGATGCTCTTGAACTGCCCGACGACCCGCTCCATCGCGGTGAACTGCCGAACCAACCGCTCGCGATAGGCATCGACACGAAGCTGGAGAGACTCAATACGGCTGTCCATCGTTCGAATGGAGCGGTCGATGCCCGACTTGCGCAGCTCGAGGATGCTGCTCGACCCGCTCGTGTAGCGCTCCACCAGCGAGGTGGTGGCCGCCGCGATGCCCGTCGTCGCCGTCTGGAACAGCGCATTCACCGCGCCCGCGTCGGTCGCGATGGCCTTCTCGAGGCGTGAGGCGTCGATCGACAGGGTGCCGTCGTTCTGCGTGCGCACGCCGATGTCGGCGAGGGTGCGTACGGGGCTGCCTGGGTTCGCCTGCCCGACCACCAGCCCCTGGAGCGCCGACTGGAGTCCGCGGAGCGACGGGTCGCCGCCCAGGGTGCGCGTGCGGTCGGTCTGCTCGCCGATGGCGAGGTTGTTCCGAACCAGCTTCATCACGTCGTTGTAGGCGTCGACGAAGCGCTTGAGCGCCGTCTGGGTCTCTGACGTGTTGGTGGCCAGGACCAGATCTTCGGGCGTCGTCGTCTGACGCGTCAGCGAGAGCGTCGTGCCGGGCACCACGTCGGCCACCACGTTGCTCCGCCGCTCGAACGGCAGGCCGTCGACGGTGAGCTGCGCGTTGACGGCCGACTGAATGACGGTGGCGCCGAGCGCCTGCCCGAGCGACCCCGTCGACGTCTCGGTGATCTGCAGCGCGCTCGAGGCCGGCTGCCCGACGACGAAGCCGGTGTCGCGCCGCGTGATGCTCAAGAAGGCCTGCCCGTTCGTCTCGAGCACCGTGGCGCTCACGGCGGCCCCGGAGCGGTTGATGCGCTCCGCCGCCTGGGCGAGCGTCATGCCGTCGTCCAGCGTGACGCTGGTGGTGGTGCCGTCAATGCTCAAGTCGAGCGTACCCCCTCGCACCGGGGCGCTCGCGTTTCCGGTGAAGGCCTGGCTGCGGGCGCGCGCGGCCTGGGCGAGCATGTCCACTTGAATCGAATACCGGCCCGTCGCCGCCGACGAGGTGGGGCTCGCGGTGAAGCCGCTGTTCGTTCCACTCGCCCGCACGGCGAGCACGCCGCTCGTCCCAAGACCGCTCGCGGCGCTGCGCAGCGACGACAGCTTCGAGATCACGTCGCCCAGGGCCGAGAGCTGCGACTTGAACGCGTCCTGCTGCCGGCGCGCGAGATCGATCGTCCGGCTCTCGATCTTCACGAGCTCGTTGACGATGTTCGTCGTGTCGAGGCCCGACGCGAGGCCCGAGGCGCGGAAGGCTGGAGTGGTCGTCATGGTGGCTCCTGTCGGTCGTCTGACGCAGACCGGCGTTCACGCCTCTTCTGCAACTTCGGGGCCCTACCCGATGCGGAGGCGAGGGCTGAAAACGACGAAGCCCCGTCGAGCGACGGGGCTCCACACGACGACTCGACCGCAGCGCTGCCCGCCACCCTCCACCTGCCCACCGCAGCGCCGCGTCGAGTTCTTCGCCGCGCGCCCATCACCCGGGCGGCGGCGACCCACCGGCCAGATCAGCCGAGCAGCTTCAGCGCGACCTGCGGCGCCTGGTTCGCCTGCGCGAGCACCGAGACACCGGCCTGCAGCATCACCTGGCTGCGGGCGAGCTTGCTGGTCTCTTCGGCCACGTCGACGTCGCGGATGCGGCTGTTCGCGGCGGAGAGCGACTCGGACGACTGCTGAATCGTCTGCACCACCGAGGCGAGCCGGTTGCCGGCGGCGCCGAAGGTCGCGCGCGAGCTCGACACCGTGTTGATCGCCGTGTCGATGGTGGCGAGGGCCGCCTGCGCACCGGCCTGCGTCGAGAAATCGAGGGTGTCGACGCCAAGGGTGGCCGCCGTCGAGTCGACCGTCGACACGTCGATGCGGTCGTTCGCCGCCACGTTCCGGATGCCGACCTGGAAGGTGAGGGTGGTGGCCGAGTTCAGGAGCGCGGTGCCGTTGTACTCGGCGGCGTTCGCGATACGCGTGATCTCGGTGATGAGCGCCGAGTTCTCGGTCTGGATGTAGCCGCGCTCGGTGTTGCCGACGCCGGACGACGCGGACTGCATGGCGAGCTCGCGCATACGGGTGAGCAGCTCGGTCGTCTGGTTCAGGTTCGCCTCGGCCGTCTGGATGAGCGACTGGGCGTCCTGCGCGTTCCGGTTGGCCTGGTTGAACGAGCGGATCTGCGCCTGCAGGTTGTTGCTGATGCCGAGACCGGCGGCGTCGTCACCGGCCCGCGTGATGCGGAAGCCGCTCGACAGCTTGTTGAAGCTGTCGCTCTGCATCGTGGTGGTGTTGAACAGGTTGCGCTGGGCGTTGAGTGAAGCGACGTTGCTGCGAATGCTGAAGGACATGGCCTCTCCTGGGTGTTGTTGGGTGAGGCGGTGGGTTGATTGCCGCCTTCGTTGCTGGGTTCGGCACGCCCCGGCCGGGCCTTAAATCAGGCGGCCTCGAGCCACCGCGAAAGCGTGCCAAGGTGGACCGAGAGTCGGCGCAGCACCCGCGAGCGGATTG
>JALOQF010000362.1 GCA_025459425.1 Myxococcaceae bacterium
CCACGCCGGGTGGAAGATCTGGAACATGCGGTGCGTGTCGAGCGAGAAGAAGAGCGACGTCACCTTGTCGAGGTTCCGGTAGAGCCACTCGACGGTGCGGGTGGTGTCCTCCACCGCCCCCGGGACGAAGAGCGAGGCGCCCGGCGTGCAGAAGCCCACCTGCACGTCGATGCCGAACGCCGCGACGCGGAACTTGTCCGCACCTGAGGGTGAGACGCGGTGCTTCTTCGCGAAGGCCTCACCGGCGTCGGCCACCAGCCCGGCGCGCTCGAGGTACAGCTGAGAGACCTGCCTGGCTTCGTAGAAATCGGGCAACGGCAACATGGGGCACCTCCTTTGGTTGAACGACTACGACAACGACAGCTGCAACACGTCACGGGCTCCGACGACGACGAGGCTGCCGTCGGACTGGGGCAACAGCTCGTCCTGCGCCGAGACGAAGGGCTGGGTGTCTGAGAAGCACGTGCCCTCGACGAGCACGCCCGACGACACGCCGAGCGACACGAGGCCTGCATCGGTGCCGATGACGACACGGCCATTCAGCAGTGCGCCATGCCCGGGCCGGCCCTCGTGCCCCACGGCCAACACCTCGCCAGCTTCGGACACGAGCCAGCGGTGCACGACGTCGCGGCCAGCCGTCTCGGTCGTGACGGTGAGCAGCGCGTGGGTCGAATCGAAGGCCGCGTGCGCCGAGACGAGGCGGCCCGACCAGCCCACGCCGGAGAGCTGCTTGAGACCCGCGCGGCCGGTCTTCAGCAGGAACGCCACGGTGACGCCGCCTGCGCGATAGAAGCCGAGCCCGAGGCGCTCGCCCGTCCACAGCCAGGTCTGCCCTTCGAGCACCTGCCCCACCCGCGCGCCCGTCACCTGGTCGATGAGCCACTCGTGCTCGGTGCGGTAGAGCGTCTGGGTCGCCGCCGCGAGGACGGGCCCGTGCGGCGCGACCCCCGTCTGGGCCCGCTCGACGACGCGGCCCTGTTCGACCCGGGTGAGGCCTCCACGCCGGTCCGAGAGCCAGGTCGACGCGCCCGCGATGGCGACTCGCGCTCCGGCTTCGAGGGGGCGCTCGGCCACGAGCGAGCCGTCTTCCCGGCGCAGCACGCCGTCTTCTTCGATGACGAAGCGCACCCCGCCCTGCTGGGCCGCCGCCACCACCCGACCGGTCGTCTGCCGCAGCACCCGCGCCGTACAGCGCCCCTTCACCCGCACCGCGGGACGCGTCGCGAGCGGCCCCAGCGCATGACACACGGGACAGGCCGGGCGCGCGTGCTCGACGCCACACCGACAGGTGGTGAAGGCCGTGCGCCAGAGGCCCTCGGGCGGCGGGCTCCGGACGTCGGCCTCGAACACGCCGCGGAACCAATGGAGCGCCTCGTCAGGCAGCGTCTTCCACGACGCCGCCACGCGCGGTAGCACCACGTCGTCGCGGAGCACCGAGTGCCGCGCCTCGGCCCGTCGCAACAGCGTCGCCAGCTTCCCGTGCGTTCCGCCGAACGGGTGCACGTAGAGCCATGACGAGAAGAGCATCACGGCCAGCGCGAACCAGTCGGTACCCGGCTCGAAGCGCGGCGCGGTGGAGAGCTCGACTCCGTACAGCCGTGGGTCGAGGAAGCGCTCGTGGCCCACGACACAGGGCAGGCCGCCGAACTGCATCGAGTCGGCGTCGATGAGGAACGGGCCGCTGCCGTCGAGCGGTACGAGCACGTTGCCGTCGTTGAGGTCGCCGACGACGACGCCCCGCGCGTGGAGCCCGCCGAGGACGCCCGCCAGTCGCCCGAAGAGCCGCGTCACCTCGTCGTTCGACACCCGGCCTTCGCGGAAGCGTCGCTGTGACAGCCGGCCCGCGTCGTCGGCCTGCACCAGCCGCATCACGAAGCCGAGCACCTCGCCGCGCGCGCTGCGGACGAGCTCTTCGGGCCCGAGCACGGTGGGCGGCAGCCCCGAGGGAAAGCGCGCCAGCTTCTCGAGCTTCGTGGCGCGCGCGGCGCGGCCCACCGGGTCCTGCGCCGAGACGGGGTGAAACACCTTCACCGCCCGGCCCTGGTGGCGAAAGACGCGCGCTTCGCCGCCCTCCCCGAGGAGGTCGGCGTCGCTCAGGCGGACCCGCCCGCTGGAGAGGAACACGTCCACGTCAGGCCCTCCCCGTCGAGAGCAACGCGAGCGTCGCGTCGTCGGCGAAGCGCTCGCTGGCGTGGAGCACGTTGAGCCGGCGCTGCAGGTGCACCGGGTTCTTCCACACGAGCGCGTCGTCGAAGAGCGCGGGGAGGCCACCCGACGCCACGAAGGCCTCGAGCCCGTCGGTGCAGAGCGCCACCTGGCGCGCCGGCCCGAGGTGGTGGACCTGCACCGGCACGTCCTGCCCGAGGAGCCGGTAGCCCACGTAGGCGGGCGCGTTGTCGTCACCCGACGAGAGGCGCGTCACCTGGCCGTCGACGAAGACCGCTCCATCGCCGCTCCCGAACACCACCGCGTCCCCACCGCGCTGCACGGCGCACAGCACGGTGAACAACCCGTAGGCCTCGAGCACCGCGCGTGCGTCATCGCCGTCGACGCCATGCACGAGCCTCGAGAGCCACGTCGTCAGGTGGTCGAGCGCGACGCCAGGCAGCTCGGGAAGCGGTACGTGCTGGAGCGACGCCGTCATCGTCGCCAGCGCGCGCGAGCCCAGCCTCGCGCCCACCTCGGAGAACGGCTCGCTCGAGCAGCCGTCAGCCACCACCGCCACCCACGCCTCGCCCTTCGTCGCGACGAACGCGCCGTCCTGGTTGTTGCGGCCGAGGCGAACGTGCTCGCGGCCGGTGACGGTCGCGGTCCGCGCGTGGGTGACGAAGGCGCTCATCCGAAGGCCTCGCGGGTCAGCTGGTCGATGAGGGCCTGGGTGGCCGGTGAGTGCACGAGGCGCAGGTCTTCGGAGCGAACGGCCAGCGCGGCCTGCACGTCGACGGACGAAGCGGCCTCCGAGCCGGTCAGGAGCCGATAGCCCGACGGCACCGGCTCTCCGTGCTGCGCGACGATGCCGAACGGACCCGAGGCGCCCGGGAGCCGACGCCACACCACCGGCTGACCTGGAATGCTCTGCTTCCCGGCGCCGGCCTCGTTGCCGAACTTCATGCAGGGCCGCGCGCCCGTCTGGGTCAGCTTGTAGACGGCCGAGACGCGGTCGCGGGTGAGCGGCGTGCTGGCGGTCTGCCCGACGAGGAAGCCTCCGTAGCCGTACACCTGCGCCTCGGCCGGCCAGCCCACTTCCTGGCGCAGCGCCTCGAAGCGGCGCGTCTGGGCAGTGTCGAAGCCATCTTCGAGGATCATCACCGGCGTCAGCCCCTGCTCGCGCGCGGCCTTCACCGCGTGGCGGTACTGCGCTTCCTTGTCGCCCGAGTCGAAGCGAATGGAGTCGTGGGCCCCCGGCCGCTCCGCGATGATGCGGTACGCGGTGGGGATGCCGGAACGAATCGTGTCGAAGGTGTCGAGGAGGAAGCTCGAGCGGTTCGGTCGCCGCTCGACCATCGCGCGAAACGCCGCCTCGTCGGAGCCGTAGCGCTGCACGTGCTCGTGGCCCATCGTGCCGACCGGCGTCAGGCCGAGCGTCTTTGCGCCGGCGACGTTCGACGTCCGGGTGAGCCCCGCGGCCTTGCAGCCCTCGAGAGCCAGCAGGTGCTGTTCGACGCAGCTCGCCGCGCGCAGGCCGACCTCGAAGAGCCGCGCCGGCGTGCCCACCACCTCGACGAGCTCCTTCACCCGGGCAGTGACGCGCGCGACGTAGCCCTCGCTGTCCACCGTGATGGGCGGCGCCTTCACGCCGACCGCGTCGAGCGTCTCGAGCACGAGCTGGCGCTGCCGCTCACAGGTGACGGTGCCCACGGCGGCTGCGAGTTCGTCGGGCCGAAAGCACGCCACCGTCGCGACCTGAATGCGGTAGCTCCACATCAGCACCAGCGGCTCGAGCCACGACACCACGGCCGAGGGCCCGCTGACGGTGAAGAGCGGCTCGCGGTCGAAGAAGACGGAGAACCGGGGGAGCGCCCGCACCCGCACCTGCCCCGCCTGCGCGATGGCAGCCTTGAAGCCCGCGCCCATCTCGTACTCGCAGCCCGCGAGGAAGGCCCAATCGGCTGGCGTCGCCTGCGGCAGCACCGAACGCAGCTCGCGCTCGAGGTCGAACGGCACCACCTGAAGCCCGCCTCGCCGATGGGTGCTCGAGAACGTCTCGTCTCGCAGCGGCCACCCCGCCTCGGCCATCGAGAACTTGTACCCATCGGTCACCAGCAGTCCGGCACCCATCGGCCACCTCACAAAGTAGTTCTAAACGAACAGTAAAAAGTCTTCAAGACTCAATCCGCGCGAACTCAACGGATAAGCAATAACCTTTTCAATTCAAATGCTTGGACGTGTCGCGTTCGGTGACGCTCGCTGGCGTGATCAGTCGATCGGGAATCATTAGATTCCATTTTCCGACAATAAGCATCGCGACTTCAGCCCAGGACTCTGACAACCATTTTGATTCACGACCAAATCCGGAGAATCGGAAAGAAGAATGACAGCCTGTGAACGACCTGGCGCAACCTCGTCGCATCCTGGTGCGAGCATGTAGGCAAAGCAGCGCACACCGCTGCACCGCAGGGGAGAGAGACCATGGCGAAGGACCTCAACATCGAGTCGCTGTACGGGAA
Source organism: Myxococcaceae bacterium (assembly GCA_025459425.1). Classification (GTDB taxonomy): domain Bacteria; phylum Myxococcota; class Myxococcia; order Myxococcales; family Myxococcaceae; genus Xiheimicrobium. Next base: position 4,668 of record JALOQF010000362.1, read on the forward strand.
GTACGGGCCCACCATCTACGCACGCTGCCGGCGCCTCTTGAAGGACCCGGTGGCCGCGGAAGACGCGACGCAGGACATCTTCATCAAGCTGATGAAGCACATCGAGGCGGCGCCGAGCGAAGACGCGGTGCTCCCGTGGATTCACCGCATCGTCACCAACCACTGCCTCAACGTGATTCGTGACTCGAAGCGCCGCGCCGCGCCGGTGGAAGAGGTGCCCGAACTGGTGGACGACGAGTTCGAAGACAGCGTGGTGACGAAGAACTTCGCGCAGAAGGTGCTCGAGAGCGCGCCCGAGACCATCAAGGCCCCCGCGGTGCTGTACCACGCGCGCGGCATGGAGCAGGCGAAGGTGGCCGAGACGCTCGGCTGCTCGCGCCGCACGGTGCTGTACCGCCTCGCCGAGTTCAGCCGGCGGGCGATGAAGCTCCACGCCGCAGCCGAGGCCGGCCGCGCCTGACGCGCGTCGACCCGATTTCGATTCCGAAGCACGTCTCACCTCCGACGCCGTGGCGAACTCTCCCCCGCCACGGCGTCGGTCTTTTTCGCGTAGGGTGCACGGCCTCATGCGCGCGCTCGCTCTGATGTTGTGTCTCGTCGCTCCCGGGGCCCTCGCCATCGGCGTCGAGGTCGACGTCGGCGGCGGCTACTGGTTCACCGGCACGCCGCAGTTCCAGGGGCGGCTCGGCGTGCACCAGCAGCTCACGAAGATTGGAGACAGCTCCCGCCTGGTGCTCGGCCTCAACGCGGGCGTGTTCTGGAACACGGCCGGGACGCGCATCGGCATTCCCGTCGACCTCACGCTCGCGCTGCACGTCAGCCGGGTCTTCTTCGCGGTCGTCGGAGGCCCCTGGTTCCACTTCAACGACGGCGACGTGCTCCGCGCACACCTCGGCGGAGAGTTCGGCGTCACCTTTGGCCGTATCTTCTCGGTCTCCATCGAGGCCGGGTGGCTGCAACCCGCGCCCTTGTTGCTCGGCCGCTTCGGAGTCCGCTTCTGAAGCACCTCGTCGCCCTCGTCGTCTTCGCCGGCTGCGCGAAGCCGGTCACGCCGGTGGTGGTGCCGGTGTCGGCCACGCCGAAGGCCGACGTGACGGTGCGTGACGTGACGGTGCGGCAGTACCGGGGCAGCACCCTGCAGATGGAAGCGACCGCGCCCGTCGTCGAACTCATGCGCGCCACCAATGACTTCAGCGCGGCCGACGCCAGCGTCACGCTGGTGCGCACCGGCGTGAAGGTGTTGGCGGCGACGGCCACCGGCAACGGCACCGCGCAGGTGGCGACCGGGCGCGACGGGGTGCGCTTCATCGGCACCGACGGCACCATCGGCGTCACGCCGACGGCCACGTGGGACCGCGCGCTGGGCCCCGAAGGCGGCGCCACCTCGGACGCAGGCGTCGTCATCGAGCACCCCCGGTTCACCCAGAAGGCCACTGGCTTCGTCGCCGACTTCGCCGAACAGCGCATCACCTTCGACCAGCCGGTGACGACGACGAAGGAATGAAGCGTCGCACGAGGAAGCCCCGGCAGCCCGCGAGCGGGGCGCTCAGTGGGCCCTCGCTTCGAACTCCAGCCTCCGCCACGTCGCATCGCGGGCACGCTCACACCAGCCCGGGCTCCACCCGATGACGTCACACCCGCGAGCGCCGGCACCGACGTCATCGAGTCCAGCCCTCCGACGCCACGCAACACACCGGCTCGACGCGAGCGGCACGACGCCTCCGCCGCGACGCACCCGACGCACCCGACGCACCCGACGCACCCGACGCACCCGACGCACCCGACGCACCGGACGCACCGGACGCACCGGACGCACCGGACGCACCGGACGCACGCGACCTCGCAAGAGGACGAAGCCTCGGCCGACTTCAGGTACAAGCGCGCCCGATGCCCGTCCTCGTCTCGCTCCTCCTCGCGGCCAGCCCCGACGCCGGCGTACTCCTGTCGCGGCCCGTGCAGGTGAGCGCCGATCGACTCGAGGTGCTCAACCGCGAGCAGCGCGCCGTCTACACGGGCCACGCGAAGGCGATTCGTGACACCACCACCCTCACCTGTGACGTCATCACCGTCGAGTACGGGGCCAACCGCGAGGTGAGCCGCATTCTCGCGCGGGGCCACGTCGAGGCCGTCGACGGCGACCGCTGGGCCCGGGGCGACGAAGCCGACTACGACAACCTCACCGGCACGCTGGTGGTGCGCGGCAAGCCCGAGGCGCGCCAGGGCAAGCGCGAGGTGCAGGGTGAGCTCGTCACCTTCGTCACCGGCACCGACCGTGTCATCGTCGACCGCGCCCGCACCAAGGTGGACGATGCGCAGGCGCCCGCGCGTGACGGTGGGCTCGCGCAGGGCCCGCAGCGCATCACCATCGACGCGGACCGGCTGGTGCTCGACGAGCAGCGCAGCCGCGCCGACTGGACTGGCCACGTCGTCGCGCGCCGCGGAGACACCACCATCACCGCGCCCCACCTCACCGCGCTGTACGACGACGCCGGCACCATCACGAAGGTCCAGGCGCGCGGAGGCGTCGAGGCCACCGAGAAGGACCGCTGGGCCCAGGGCCAGAAGGGCGACTACGACGTGCAGACGGGCGTGCTGGTGGTGACGGGTCAGCCGCAGGCACGCCAGGGCACCAGCCGCATGAAGGGCTCGAAGGTGACGTTCTTCTCGGGCTCCGACTTCCTCGAGGTCGAGAA
>JALOQF010000363.1 GCA_025459425.1 Myxococcaceae bacterium
TCCGGGCCCACGAGGTCCGGCTCCGTTGAAGCTCGCCGGAACCGTATGAGTAGTCGGCCAACATCGCCCGGTTCTCCGGGCCCACGAGGTCCGGCTCCGTTGAAGCGAGCGAGAACGAGGCAGAGGCCGCGCTCCCGAGGTTGTTCTCCGGGCCCACGAGGTCCGGCTCCGTTGAAGCTCGACGTACGAGGGCGGCGCGAAGGCGGGCAACGGCGTTCTCCGGGCCCACGAGGTCCGGCTCCGTTGAAGCAGCTCTCCGGTGGCGGTGGTGGCTTCGTCGGTCGCGTTCTCCGGGCCCACGAGGTCCGGCTCCGTTGAAGCGGTGCCGCTGGATGAAGGCGCCTCGGAACGAGGCGGTTCTCCGGGCCCACGAGGTCCGGCTCCGTTGAAGCGGGAGGAGCCCAGCCGGAGACGTAGGACTGGGTGGCGTTCTCCGGGCCCACGAGGTCCGGCTCCGTTGAAGCGCCGTCATCATCGGCGACAGGGACGCCGTGCCCCTGTTCTCCGGGCCCACGAGGTCCGGCTCCGTTGAAGCGGGTGGCTCGACGACGCCCCCGAAGGGCGTCTGCGGTTCTCCGGGCCCACGAGGTCCGGCTCCGTTGACGCCGCACGTCCGTCTCGGGGATGTACGGGACGTAGAGGTTCTCCGGGCCCACGAGGTCCGGCTCCGTTGAAGCAAGTCCTCGTGGTACGCCTTCTCGAGCAGCGAGACGTTGTTCTCCGGGCCCACGAGGTCCGGCTCCGTTGAAGCCAACGCGCGAAGGCGTTGGCGTCGCGCGACAGGCAAGACGAGTTCTCCGGGCCCACGAGGTCCGGCTCCGTTGAAGCCACCAGACGCGCTCGAAGGCCCACGAGGCGTGGATCTTCTCCGGGCCCACGAGGTCCGGCTCCGTTGAAGCATCATCGCCACCTTGCTCATGAAGTCGTACTCGAGCGTTCTCCGGGCCCACGAGGTCCGGCTCCGTTGAGGCGTAGCGGACGTGCCGACCCGAGGGTGCCGCGGTTGACTCCTGTATCCCGAGCGATAACCGCGAGAGGCGCGACCGTCGGTCTGCCGCGACCCGCGCCGACGTCCCCGTACTCGACGCCCGTCACTCACCGACCCGAAAAAGTGAGACCGCAACAACTTCGTATCTCCCGGAACCCGAGTGTCCGACACCCGCTCCGCTGACGTAGTGAAGGCGCATGCGGAGACTCCTGACCTGTCTTCTCTGGTGCACGGCCTGTGGTGGCGGCGTCGTCGACATCGAGGCAGACGACGTCCCGGCCGAAATGACTGGCGCCGACGCGGGGCCGCTCGACGCTGGGCGTGCTGAGAGCGGAATGGACGCCGGTGTGCGCGACGCTGGTGAACCCGATGCCGGCTCCGATGATGCTGGTTCTCTCGACTTCGTCACCGTCGACGCAGGCGGCGTCGATGCTGGTGGGCTCGAGGCCCGGCCAGCCGATGCGGGCGTCGATGCAGGGCCCGTCGATGCGGGACCCGTCGACGCAGGGCCCATGCGCTTCGACGCCGGGAGCCGCGACGCCGGCCCGCCCCGCCGCCGGGTCCTCGTGTGCCTCACGGGGGCCATCGACCATGGCAGCGCCTCGAACGCCGAGTTCGCGAGCCTCTGTGACGGGCTCCGAGACGCGGGGCTCGTCGGTGACTGCGCGTCGACCGGCTGCAACTCGACCTTCGGCACCTTCCCGCTCACCGTCGCGAACGCTCCGCTCAACGCCGCCTTCGATGCGATGGACCGCAACCGCGACAACCGCGTCGATGCGCGTGACGGCCTCATCGACCTCACGGTGCTCGGCTTCTCGTGGGGTGGCGTCAACGCGGGCTGGCTCTCTCAGCGGCTCTCGTCCGACTCGCGCGTCACCGCTTCGGTCGTGCACCACCGGCTCATCATCCTCGATGCGTTCCAGGCGGGGGTCTCCAACCCCATGCGCGTCGTCGCCGCCCCGAACGTGGACGAGGCCTGGTCCTTCCGACGCTCGCTCGTGCCCTCGAACGACTGCTCGTCGGGCGCGCCGCTGGGACCCTACCGGGGCGTTCGCCTCGCGTGCGGGCCTGGCAGGGCCTGCCGTGACTTCGACTTCTCCCTCGCGCCGACGCGACTCTTCAACGGAGTGCCCGGCTCGTTCGTCGGGCACTGCGAGGTCCCCCGCGCCGCGGCTCCGTACGTCGTCGAGTTGGTGCGCACCGGGCGAATCACCTCGTCGTTGCCTCCCGACGTGCCCGTCATGCCGTGAGGCGACTCAGAGCCGCGCGAGGAACGCCACCGCCGGCGCGCGCGATGGGTCGGTGGACGAGCCGCTGAACACGCGCTCGAAGAACACCCGGCAGGGGAGCCGCAGCAGCTCGGGCGGCACGCCGATGACTGCGCTCACGGCCGCTGCTCCGACAACAGGTCGAGCACCCGCGCCACGTCGCCGCGGCCCTGCTCGAGCGCCGTCACCAGCGCCTGCTTGCGGTCGGCGCGCACCACGACGAACGAACACGACGCCGCGCCCTGCGAGCGACAGCACGCCTCGCCCACCCACAAGAGCCGCTCCGACAGGTGCACGAAGAGCGCGCGGTAGAAGCCCGCGAAGAGGTGGCAGCGCGGGAAGTCCGACTGGCCGACCGACTCGCCGTGGGCGCTCCACGCGAGCGTGATGGTGAAGGCGCCGCTGCGGTCGATGGCCGAGAAGTCAGCCACCGTGCGGCCCCAGCCCTGCGCCTCGAGGAGCTGCGCGCCCCGCCCGACGGCCTCGGCGATGGGCAGATCTCTCAGCGAACGGTTCGTCTCCTCGAGACACATCGCCTCGAGGTCGACGACGGCGCGGCGGCCCCACTGCCGGCCCCATTCTTCGCAGAACACCTGCCAGCCCTTCGGCGCCACCTTGTCCCACGTCGCGCGCAGCGCCGAGAAGAGCGAGCCGTCGACCCGCACCACCCGCCGCGCGAAGGTGTCTCGCAGCACGTAGTCGGGCTCACGCACGAGCTCCCGGAGCAGCGGTGCCGGCGTCAGCCCCTCGGCTCCCCGCACACCTCCGAAGCGGGTCCGGTTGACGCAGACGTAGACGAGCGGGCTCGCGGGGTCGCGCACCAGCTCGATGTCGACCGTCTGCGCGCCGAACTTGAAGTCGAAGACGTACTGGAAGCGGACGAACGGCTCCTGCGTGCCGAGGAAGCGCACGAACCGGCCCTGGAACGCGTCGGTGCGCGTGCAGGGCGCCACCTCGTCGAAGAAGCGCCGGCCCACCACCCGCGAGCGGTCGAGCCTCGCGAAGCGCGCCTCGGCCAGGTTGTAGCGGGCGATGACGCCCTCGGGCGTCAGGCCGATGACCCCGAAGGGCACCGCGTCGAGCTCTTCGTCACTGAGCCGCGGAACCTGGTCGGCGGTGACGGCAGGCGAGAGGACTTCGTCGGGCAGCGAGGCCACGTCCATGGTGACGGGCAGGTAACCGCCCCACGCGCCCGCCGCACGCCCGCGGGGCCCGACGTCACAGCGCCCGCAACACGTCGTCGGCCAGCCCGTCACCCCGCACGAAGGCCACCCGCAGCTGCTCGAGCTCGAGCGTGTCGAGCGGCTTCCCCACCGCCTCCATCGCGTCGTTCCACAAGGTGCGCTCCCGCGCCGAGAAGCGGCCGTCGACGACGCAGGCGATGGCCAGCACCTGGAGGCTCAAGCGGCGCTCTTCGGCCGTCAGCGCCCGCAGCCCCTTCAGGAACTCACCGACGTCGTCCAGCTCGGCGCGGCCAGTGTGCTTCACGTGGCGCATCACCTCGTCGAGCAGCGCGGTGAGGTTCGGGTGCAGGTCCTGCGTGCGCACGATGCTCGCCGCCACCGCCCGCGCCGCCGAGACCCGGCCTGCCTCGGACAGCGCCGGCGCGTCGGAGAAGATGACGTCGACGAGCTGCTTCACCGCGCTCGGCCCCATCGCCCGAATGCGCGCCTCGCGCAGCACCCACCACGTCACCAGCGCGTTCCACGCCGCCGTCACCGGTACGCCCACGAAGGGCAGCAGCGTCTGCAGCGTGCCGCGCACCAGCACCCGCGCGAGCACCCGGCGCAGCAGCAGCTTCAGCACGAAGCTCGTCACGCCCACCTTCGCCTTGTACGCGAGCGACGCCGCCAGCAGCCGCAGCTTCGACGACTCGCGCCGGGCGTTGATGCCAGAGGGGTGCTCGAGCGGGTTCGGCAGCTCGAGCGCCGCCCGGGCCAGCGCGTCCACCAGCGCGTCGTCGCTCGCCTCGCGGTTCGGCCCGAAGAGCTCGAGGCCGGCCGCGCGCGACAGCTCGTGCGTCGAGCGCAAGATGTCCCACGACAGGTAGAGAATCTCGAGCACCGAGGCCACGCCGGTGGCGACTCCGACGACGAGCCAGAACTCGAGCGACCCCTTCGAGAAGAGCGGCGTGCCCTCGGGCGCGAGCGGCTGCGCCCACACCTCGGCCACCGCCGCCACCAACCCCGAGAGCGCGCCCGCCACGGCCGAGCGCACGATGGCGCCCCGCTGCACCGACCGCATCGCGCGCCGTTCGTCGGCGTTCAGCACGTGCACGGCGTCGTTCGTCGCCGGCGCGATGGGGGCCTTCGGCTGCCGCTCGCTGCGACGCGCGAAGTACTGGACCGCCACCCGCTCGAGGAGCGGCTTCCCAGCCTGCGTCGGCGCCTCGTCGCTCATGCGCGCCTCACGTCCCTCAGGCGCAGGAACAGAATCGGGAGCGACCCGAGGATCGTGCCGATGGTGATGCCGTTCACCGCGCGCATCGCCTCGGCGTCGTCGACGAGCTTCTTCGCCGTGCCCGCCCAGTACTCCTTCGTCGAGCCGATGACGACGTAGTGCGGCCCGGTGAGGACGAAGAGCATCACCAGCGTGAAGGCCGCCGCCACGGTGAGGCCCACCGCGTACCCGAAGCGGCTCGTCTGCACGAGGTGCCCCGTCGCCAGCGCGCCCGCGAAGCCGAACGCCACCAGGATGACGAAGAACGCCAGGTACGTCGGCACCAGCGGCAGGCCCGAGGTGTCGATGAGGTACACGTACATCCAGTCGGTGCGGATGAAGTACATCCACCCCACGGCCAGGCCGTAGACGACGCTCCACGCCACGCTGAAGACCGCCGACTTCCACACCTCGGTCGCGCCCGACTTGCGAATCAGCTTCGTGCCGATGAGCGCGATGATGGCCCCTGCGAGGAAGGTGGTCGGCGGGTCGAGCAGCACGGTGGCCAGCGGCAACGACGTCATGGCGGGCGAGGTAGCGGCCCGGGCCCGGCCCCGTCAACGGTCGCTTGCCGGCCGCGCGAGCCTTTCCGGCGCGACGAGCTGGCGCCCGGTCGCCACGGCGCGGAAGTACCCACATGCCGGCGTCTCGCTGCGCTCGAGCGTGTCGAAGTCCACCCGGTACAGCCCGAAGCGCGGCCCGTACGCCTCGAGCCACTCGAAGTTGTCCATCAGCGACCAGTGCAGGTAGTGCGTCACCTTCGCGCCCTGCGCCATCGCCTCGAGCAGCACCTTCCAGTGGTCGAAGAGGAAGCGGCTGCGCCGTTCGCCGGTGCGGTCGTCGAGCCCGTTCTCGGTGACCCAGATGGGCAACCCGTAGCGCTTCGCCTGGCCCAGCACGAAGCCGAAGCCCTCGGGGTAGTACTCCCAGCCGATGTCGGTGAGGCCGCGCGCGTGGGCGTCGCGGAAGCTGAAGCTGACGAAGGGCGGGCCCGCGAGGAACTTGAGGTGGCTGCGCGTGTAGTAGTTGAGGCCCAGGAAGTCCTGGCTGCGCTCGGCGCCGTCGATGCGCGTCTTGCCCACCGCGAGCCCCGGCATCTGGAGCGCGAGCGTGCCCGTCGTCAGCGCCTCGAGCATGGCGTGGTTGAAGTTGCGCTCCGCCAGCCGGGTGAGGGCCTGGTCGAGCGGGTGCCAGCGGCGGTGGGGCGCGAAGACCTGCAGGTGCTGGCTGATGCCGAGCGTGAGCGGCCGGCCCTTCGCGCGACTCGAGAAGGCTTCGCGCGCCAGCACGTGCGCCCGCACGAGGTTGGCCGTCGCCGCGAAGAGCGCCCGCCCGTCCTTCAGCCCCGGCGGCATGAGGCCCGCCAGGTAGCCGCCCATGAGGAAGACGTTCGGCTCGTTGAGCGTGATGATGGCGACGTCGAGGCCCTCGAGCACTTCGGCGCAGCGCTCGACGTAGCGGCGCCAGGCCGGCAGACAGTCGGGCCCCGTCCACGGCGTCTCGGCGTGAAACCAGGCGGGGTGCGTGAAGTGGTGGAGCGTCACCACCGGACGAATGCCGGCCTTCACCAGCGCCTCGGCGCGCGCGCGGTAGCCGGCCCAGGCGGCGTCGTCCCACCGGCCGCGCTCGGGCTCGACCCGCGCCCACTCGATGCTGAAGCGGTAGGCCGTGGCGCCCACGCGCTCGATGAGGGCGATGTCGTCGAAGAAGCGCTCCCAGTGGCCGCAGGCCCGGCCACAGCGTGCGTTCGGATCGTGCAGCTTTCCGGCACGTTCCCAGGCGCTCCAGTCGTTCTCGATGCCGCCTTCGACCTGGTACGCCGAGGTGGCCACGCCGAAGACGAAGTCGCTGGGGAAGGTGAGGGCGGCCGACATCGGGCCGGCGCCATAGCACGGCGAGCCGCAGCGTCTGTTGGCGCGCCTTCAGCGGGGGCTGGCGGCCTTGTCGATGGCGTTGAGCACCCGAATGGCCGCGCAGGCCGCGCCGTACCCGTTGTCGATGTTCATCACCATCACGCCAGGGGCGCACGAGGCGAGAATGGCGTTGAGCGCGGGCGTGCCGCCGGTCGCCACGCCGTAGCCGTTCGAGGTGGGCACGCCGATGACGACGCTGCCGACGAGGCCGCCCACTACCGTCGGGAGCGCCGCGTCCATGCCCGCGACCACGATGACGACCGCGTGCTGCTTGATGGTCTCGATGCGCTCGAGCAGTCGCCAGATTCCAGCCACGCCCACGTCGATGAACTGGGTGCTCTCGTGGCCGTAGTAGCGGGCCGTGCGGGCGATCTCGCGGAAGACGTGCGCGTCGCTCGTGCCGGCCGCGACGATCGCGATGCGTGACGCCTTCGCCGGCCGCAGGGGCCCGAAGAAGGCCGTGCGCGAGACCGGCTCGTAGTCGATGGCGGCCCGATGCGCGGCCTGGATGCCCTCGAGCTGCAGCTGTGACAGCCGCGTGAGCAAGAGCGAGGCGCCCTTGGCCTTCGCCCGGTCGAGGATCTCGTCGAGCTGCTCGATCGTCTTGCCCTGGCTGAAGATGGCCTCTTCGAAGCCGATGCGCTCGGCGCGCTGAAAGTCGAGGGTGATTTCCTGGTCCGCCATGGGGCGGCGCTCTA
>JALOQF010000364.1 GCA_025459425.1 Myxococcaceae bacterium
CCGCCGCTGAATGTCCGCTTCACCGTGCTCGATCGAATCGAGCAACATCTGCTCGACCTCTTCGTCCGACAGGCCGTGCGTGGGCTTGACGGTGATCGCCTGCTCGACGCTGGTGGTGAGCTCCTTCGCCTTCACCGAGAGAATGCCGTCGGCGTCGATCGCGAACGTGACCTGCACACGCCCCATGCCGGCGGCCATCGGTGGAATGCCCGACAAGCGGAAGCGCGCGAGCGAGCGGTTGTCCTGCACCAGCTCGCGCTCGCCCTGCACCACGTGAATGTCCATGCCGGTCTGGCCATCCTGGAACGTGGTGAACACCTGCGCCTGCGCGATGGGAATGGCGCTGTTGCGGGTGATGAGCTTCTCAACGATGCCGCCCATGGTCTCGAGGCCGAGCGAGAGCGGAATCACGTCGAGGAGCAGCACCTCGTCCTGGCGGTCGGCGTTGGTGAGCAGGTCGGCCTGAATGGCCGCGCCGAGCGCGACGACCTGATCGGGGTCGATGTCGGCGAGCGGCTTCTGCCCGAAGATGGCTTCCACGAACGCGCGGACGGCCGGAACACGGGTCGACCCGCCGACGAGCACGACGCCTTTCACGTCCGACGCTGCGTGCCCCGAGTCCTTGAGCGCGCGGCGAACGGCGAGGCCGGTCTTCTGGAGGAGCGGCTGAATCCACCCGTCGAACTCGGCGCGGGTGAACGAGAATGTCTGCCCGTCGAGCTCGAGGGTGGTCTGTTCGACGTCGGTGAGGCGCTCCTTGGCGGCGCGGGCGCGCTGGAGCAGCGTGGCGATCTGCGTGGGCGTCGGGCTGCTCACGCCGAAGGCGACGAGGGCCTTCTCGACGATGGCGCGGTCGAAGTCGTCTCCGCCGAGCGCCGAGTCGCCTCCGACCGCCTTCACCTGGAACACGCCGTCGACCAGCTCGAGGATCGACACGTCGAAGGTGCCGCCGCCGAGATCGTAGACCGCGTAGGTGCCCTGCACGCCCTTGTCGAGGCCGTACGCGAGGGCGGCGGCGGTGGGCTCGTTGAGGAGCCGCAGCACCTCGAGGCCCGCGAGCCGACCCGCGTCCTTGGTGGCCTGGCGCTGCGCATCGTCGAAGTAGGCCGGCACGGTGATGACGGCCTGCTCGACCTTCCCGGCGAAGTGCGACTCGGCGCGGCGCTTGAGCGTGCGGAGGATCTCGCCCGACACCTCGATGGGCGTCACGGGCTGGCCGCCGGCGACCTGGAACCGCACGACGCCGGAGCCCTCGGTGAACTGGTACGCGCCGAGCTTCTTCGTCTCGACGTCGCCGAGCGACTTGCCCATGAAGCGCTTGACCGACTTGATGGTGTCGGTGGGGAACTGGGGCAGCAGCTCGACCGCACGTTGCCCGACGAGCACGCCGCCATTCGCCGCGTAGTGCACGACAGACGGGAGCAGCTTCGCGTCACCCTCGTCGGCTGGCAGGCACACCGTCTTGCCCTGAATCACCGCGGCGACGAGCGAGTTCGTCGTGCCCAGGTCGATGCCGACGGCGTGGCCCTTCGGCTTGAGCGGATCGTGGATCTGCAGGAACCCCTTCACGACAGCGCCTCCTCTTCGAGCGCCTCGACCTCTTCGACGAAGCGGGTGAAGTACCGCACGCGGCCGAGCTGGTGGGTCGCCTCGCCGACGTCGTCACGCCCGAGCGCGGCCTTCGCGTGCTCGAGGGCCGCCTGCTTTTCGCGCTCGATGCCGTCGGCCATCGCGCGGGCCTTCACGACGTCCTTTTGCGCCTTGAGGGCCTCGAGCTGCTCGCGCCGCTCCATCACCTCTTCGAGGAAGGCCATCGGCATCTTCGCCTGCGCGGCCGACGACTCGTTCTCGAGGTCGACCCCTTTCAGCTTGAGCACGTAGAAGGCGCGGCGGACGGGATCTTTCAGCACCTTGAAGGCGTCGTTGAGGGCGGTCGTCTTCTCGAGTGCGGCCAGGCGCGTCTTCGCGTCGGCCTGGGCGAAGCGGTCGGGGTGCACCTCGAGGGACAGCTCGCGGAGCTTCTGCTCGAGCGCCTTGACGTCGAGCTCGAGCGCCGGGGCGAGTCCAAAGACCTCGAAGTGGTTCATGACGCCTTCAGACCGAGAAGCTGTCGCCGCAGCCGCAGGCGGCCTTCTCGTTCGGATTCCGCAGCTTGAAGCCCGAGGCCATGATGGTCTCTTCGAACACGAGCTCGGTGCCCATGAGGTACAGGTAGCTCTTGGGGTCGACGAAGACGCGCACGCCGTCGCGGTCGAAGATCTTGTCGCGCTGCCTGGGCTCCTCGGCCCACTCCATGTGGTACGCGAGGCCCGAGCACCCGCCGCCCTTGACCGCGATGCGCAGGCCGGCGTTCGGCGTGTTCCGCTCGGCGAGGAGCTTCTTGAGGCGGTCGACCGCGCTGTCGGTGATGCCGATGCCCTTGCCCGTCGGCTTGCCGGTGGGCAGCGCGTTCGGGTTGGGGTTGACGAAGGTGGACGCGGCGGCGGCCTCGGTGCTCATGACGGGACCCTTCAGGGCTGCGTGGTGGCCTGGGGCTTCTCGGCGGGCGCGCCCTGCGCCTGACGCTTCGCGCGCTTGTCCTGGAAGTCCTTGATGGCCGCCTTGATGGCGTCTTCGGCGAGCACCGAGCAGTGGATCTTCACGGGCGGGAGCGAGAGCTCCTTCGCGATCTCCTTGTTGGTGATCGTCACCGCCTCGTCGACCGACTTGCCCTTGACCCACTCGGTGACGAGCGAGGACGACGCGATGGCCGAGCCGCAGCCGAAGGTCTTGAACTTGGCGTCCTGCACGATGCCGTCGTCGGAGATCTTGAGCTGCAGCCGCATCACGTCACCGCACGCAGGCGCGCCGACCAGGCCGGTGCCGACGTTCGGATCTTCCTTGTCGAGGGTGCCGACGTTCCGGGGGTTCTCGTAGTGCTCGATGACCTTCTCGCTGTACGCCATGGGGTTCTCCTTCAGGAAGGGAGTTGGAAAATCAGTGGGCCGTCCAGGCGATCGACTTGAGGTCGATGCCTTCCTTCGCCATCTCGTACAGCGGCGACATGTCGCGGAGCTTCTTCACCGCGCGGGTGACGAGATCGATGACGAAGTCGACCTCGGCCTCGGTGGAGAAGCGGCCGAGCCCGAAGCGGATCGACGAGTGCGCCATGTCTTCTTCGACGCCGAGGGCGCGCAGCACGTAGCTGGGCTCGAGCGAGGCCGAGGTGCAGGCGGAGCCCGACGACACGGCGACGTCCTTGATGGCCATCATCATCGCCTCGCCCTCGACGTAGGCGAACGAGACGTTGAGGTTGCCCGGGAGCCGGTGCTCGAGCGAGCCGTTCACCGTCAGCAGGTCGAGGTTCTTCTGCAGGCCGGACCACAACCGGTCGCGCAGGCCGGCGATGCGCTGCGCCTCGGCGGCCATCTCGGTGCGGGCGATCTCGGCGGCCGCGCCGAAGCCGACGATGCCAGCGACGTTGAGGGTGCCCGAGCGCATGCCGCGCTCGTGGCCGCCGCCGTCGATGATGGGCGCGATGCGCACGCGCGGCTTGCGGCGCACGTAGAGCGCGCCCACGCCCTTGGGGCCGTACATCTTGTGCGCGGTGATCGAGACGAGGTCGGCCTTCGCGGCCTCGACGTCGAAGGGGATCTTGCCGACGCCCTGCACCGCGTCGGTGTGGAAGAGCACGCCCTTCTCGCGACAGATCTTCCCGATCTCGGCGACGGGCTGCACCACGCCGATCTCGTTGTTGGCGAACATGACGCTGACGAGAATCGTCTTGTCGGTGATGGCCGCGCGCAGCTGCTCGAGGTCGACCAGGCCGTCCTTCTTCGGAGAGAGGTACGTGACGCGCGCGCCGACGCGGACCTTGTCGATCCACCGCTTCAGCAACGCGTCGTTCTCGAGGTCGTGCTTGATCTCGAGCGTCGCCAGCTCGTCCTGGCTCACGTCGCGGCCGGTGAGCTCCATCAGCCGCTGGATCTTGAGCTCGTCGATGCGATCGAGCCGCTGCCGCTCGAGGCGCTTGCAGGTGTCGAGCACCGCTTTGTGCTCGGTGGACACGGTGATGATGTGGTCGCCCTTGTCCTTGTAGAACTCGACGACGCCCTTGATGGCGAGGTTGTTCGACTCGGTCGCGCCCGAGGTGAAGACGATCTCTTTGTCCGAGGCGCCGATGAGCGCGGCGATCTGCTTGCGGGCCTTCTCGACCGCGGCCTCGGCCGTCCAGCCGAACTTGTGGTTGCGTGAGGCGGCGTTGCCGAACTCGTCGATGAAGTAGGGCTTCATCGCCTCGAGCACGCGCGGGTCCATCGGCGTCGTCGAGTGGTAGTCCATGAAGATCGGCAGCTTCATTGTTGCAACCCGCTTTCAAAATGGACCAATGCGGTCCAGAATCACGGTTTTGTAAGTAGCTGCCGTGAAGTGGACTCGTCAAGTCCACTTTGTCGCGAGTCTGTCGGGGTGTTGACACCACTGCACCAGCGCACCATGGTGCAGTGGTCATGCGCCTGACCGTTAATCTATCTCAGGAAAATTATGAGCTTCTGCGGCGCATCGCGCAGGGCACCAATACGTCCTTGAGTGAGGCGCTCAATCGGCTGTTGGCGAACCGCCCAGAGCCGAAGATTGAGACCGGCCCGGACGGGCGGCCGCTCGTGGTCGGCGTGGAGCGGGTAGGCCCGGTGGATTCCCATGACGTGGATGCAGAAGAAGACCGCCGGCAGGCCGCGCTCGCGGGATTTCCAGTTCGATGAGCGTGCTCATCGACGTCAACGTCCTCGTTGCGCTCGTGCTGACGAATGCACCCAATCATCACCGCGCGACAGCCACTGTCTCGCTCACGAAGCCCTTCGCGACGTGTGCCGTCACGCAGGGTGGGCTGCTGCGAGTGCTGATGGGGCCGTTTGGCCAGCTCCGAGCCGAGAGCGCGTGGCAGGTGCTTCGACAGCTCACCCAGATGCCCGCCCACGAGTTCTGGGAGGCGGGGTTCTCGTATCTCGACGTGGTCCCGAAGGGGGGGCAGGGCCACGGCCAGGTGACCGACTTCTGGTTGGCCGAGCTCGCGCGTCGGCGGAAGTCTCGACTCGTCACCTTCGACCGGGGCCTCGCGCAGGCGCACCCGGACGTGGTCGAGCTCGTCCCGTAAGCCGTTTCGGTGCAGCGCGCGCGTCGTTCTGGCGCACGAGCGGGTGCCCCGCGCCTCGTCTCGCAGGGATGCATCACGGCACGCGTGTCGCTCTGGTGGGCCTCGCCGTCCCCACCCACCTGGAGCGTTCATGTCCCGACCGCCGAACAAGGAACTGCAGCTCGCCACCTCGCAGGAAGCGGAGCCCACGCGCTACGCCCAGGGCTGGCGGCGCGGCAAACCCGAGGAGGATCCCGAGAAGCTCAAGCGCTGGGGCGTCATCTCGGCCAAGCCCAGCGAGTTCCTGATCCGCATGCGCGGCGGCAACGTCATCACCAGCGGGCAGGGCGCGACCGTCTTCAAGTGGCCGTGGGACTCGGTGGCGATCGTCCCAACCACCGTGCAGCGGCTGCAGTTCACCGCCGATCAGGTCACCAGCGAGAAGGTGGGCGTGAAGGTGACGGGCATCGTGGTGTACCGAATCGCCGAGCCGCTCATCGCGTTCCGCATGCTCAACTTCAGCTTCCCCGAGCGCGCGCAGGAGAAGCTCGCGACGATGATGGAAGAGATGTGCATCGGCGCCACGCGGCGGCTGGTGGCGAACCTCACCGTCGAAGAGTGCCTCACCCGCCGGAAGGACGCGCTCGCCTCGGAGCTGGTCCGTGAGGTCGCTCCCGTCGTGTCGGGCGAGGGCAAGCTCGATGACACCACCACGCGCGGGTGGGGGCTCATCGTCGACACCATCGAGATTCAAGACGTGCGCGTCACCTCGGCGCAGGTGTTCGCCAACATGCAGGCGCGCTTCCGCCAGGAGCAGGAGCGCGTGGCCCGCGAGGCCGAGCTGGAGAAGCAGCGCTCCATCAAGCTGAACGAGGCGCAGACCGAGCAGGAGGTCGAGCTGTCCCGGGTCGCGGCGCAGACCGAGATCCGCCGGAAGAAGCAGGCCGCCGAGGAGGAGGCCAAGCTCGAGAAGATCACCGGGGACGCGCGCGTCGAGGAGCAGCGCCTGGCGCAGGAGCGTCTCACCCGCGCCAATCAGGTCGCGGCCGAACGGGAATTCCAGCTCGCGAAGATCCAGGCCGAGCAGGAGGTGCGGCAGCGCAAACAGCTCGCCGAAGACGCCGCGGCGCTGGAGCAGCACCAGGCGGCCGCGCGTCTCGCCGAGGCCCGGCAGCGCGCCGAAGAGAAGCAGGCGCTGGAACAGCAGCTGACCGAGGCCCGGCTCACGCAGGAGCGCCTGCGCCACGAGGTCGAGGTCGCCCGCCTCGAGGCCGAAGCCGAACAGGCCCGGCATGCGGCGCGCCTCGCGGAAGAGCAGCAGCAGGCCGAGCTCATGCGCACCCGCTCCGAGGTGGCCGAGGCGAAGCGACAGCTCACCGAGATCGAAGCGAAGACCGTCCAGCTCGAGGTCCAGAAACAACAGCTGCTGGCGAAGCTCGAGCTCGACCGCCTCGAGAAGCTCAAGGCCATCGAGAACACGCTCTCACCCGAGGCGATTCAGCTGGCCATCGCGCAGAAGCTCCCGGAGCTGGCGCAGGCGTTCCAGCAGAAGATGGGCGAGGTGCACGTCACCGCCGTCGATGGCGCGAACCCCTTCGGCTACATCGCCGCGGCGGTCGAGGGCGTGATGGGGCTCGCCCGCAGCGCAGGGCTCGAGGTGCCGAAGAAGCCCGCGTCGTGAAGTTCAGCGCTCGAGCTTCAGGAACTGAATGACGGCGTAGAGCGCGGTGAAGAAGCCGACCAGCGCGAAGGCGCCTCCGAGGATGCGGGACGCCAACGCGCTGCCGGCGATCGATGAACGAAACGCCGCGGCGTCGCCTCCGAAGAGCACCTGCGCGTCGACCTCGGTCGCCGAGCGCACGGTGGCGAGCACGGTGACGACGTCCTTCACTTTGAAGCCCGCCAGCCGCGGCGTGCCGGCCGTGACGGTGCCTGGGTCGGTGGTGTGCGGCGGATCTCTCCACTCGGCCGACCCGCAGGTGACCGTGACGCGGCCCGCAGAACCCTCGAGGACGAACGGGCGGTTTTCGGTCGACACCACGTCCCAGGTGAACCGCACGTCGTTGCTTCCAGGCTTTGCAACACCCCTCGCCGTCTGGCGCTGGAGCAGCACGAAGTCGGCCTCGATCACGGGCGTCGTCGCCGCGATGGTGCCCTGCAGAACGACCTGGGTCCCT
>JALOQF010000001.1 GCA_025459425.1 Myxococcaceae bacterium
AGATCATGCCCGCAGCTTCGACGCGACTCTGGCCAGCGTCGGAACTGATCGCGCGGATGCGTGCTGCTGATCGAGGCCCGAACCCCTGAACGGTTACGCGGTCGAAGCATGAACCGTACCGGTGCACGCCCCGCCTCTGGGCCACGCCGCGACTGCATCACTTCGGTGGAGGCTGCGTCGTTTCGACCGATGACGCGAGCTGCTGGGGTGTCTTTCGCGCCGGGCAGCCCTCACGGCGGTGCGTGGCACGTGCAGTGCTGTCGCCGGTGCGATGAACCCGACTCCGCTCGTCGCTCGAAGTGTCCCGCTGGTCTCGTCGGTCCTCCTGGTGGCCGCCTTCCTCACCACCCAACCCATGCAGCAGGGCCGAGGGACGCCGGCCAAGGAAGGGTCCACCGAGGCCCACGCCGACTCGCCTGGCAACACGGCGCTCACCATTCGGGTCGCGCACCTCGCGCCGCCGGTGCGGGTCGCCGCCGACGCACAGGTCTACGTCGTCTGGGTCCAACCGATGGACGCCGCGCCGAGCAACGTCGGGGTGCTCGAGCTCGCGAAGGACCTCACCGGGAGCCTCACCACGCTGACGCCACACCGCCGCTTCGGCGTGCTCGTCACCCCGGAGCCTTCGGGGCAGGTCGACAAGCCGACGCACCCCGCGGTCTTCAGCGCGCAGGTCGTTCGCACCGAGTGACCGGCGATGGTGATGCCGCGCGAGCCTGCCCTGACGTGGGCCGCGCTGGCCCTCGTCGGGCTGTCGGGGCTGGTGATGTGGCCGTTGTGGCCGGCGCTCGTCCTCGCCGCGTGGACGGCGGGGCTCATGCAGCCGCTGTTGAGGCGGTTCGAGCGGGGCCTCCGGGGGCGGCGCCGCGCGGGGGCGGCGCTGTCGCTGCTGCTCTTCGTCGCGCTGGCGCTGCCGTTGAGCCTCGTGACGGTCGGCGTGGTGTCGGGCGCCGGCGACGTGATCGCCTCGGTGCAGGCCTCGCCGTCGGCCCGGGGCGCGCTCGAGAGCCTCTTGTCGTCTTCGGACGAGGTCTTGCCGCTCCCGTCGACGCTCAACGAAGCGCTCGCCCTGGGGAAGCGCTCGGGGGCCCGGGGCTTCGACGTGCTGACGCGCTTTGCGGGCGCGGCCGTCACCGGCCTGGTCGGCCTCTTCATCTACTTCGCCGGCGCCTACACGCTGCTGGTCGACGCGCCGGCGCTGTGGGCCTGGTGGCTCGCGCGCGCGCCCTTCTCGCAGGCCGTGTCCGAGCGGTTCGCCGCGGCTTTTCACCAGACGGGGCGCGGGCTGCTCGTCGGCGTCGGCCTCACGGTGCTGAGCCAGGGCCTCGTCGCCACCGTCATCTACGCCGCGCTCGGCGTGCCGCGCGCGTGGGTCCTCGGGCCCATCACCGGGCTGGCCTCCATCGTTCCCTTCGTCGGCACCAGCCTCGTGTGGGGGCCCATCGCGCTGGGGCTCTTCTTCACCGACCGGCCCGGGCGCGCCGCGCTGCTCGTCGTGCTCGGCGTCGCGGTCATCGGCAGCGTCGACAACCTGCTGCGGCCCCTCTTCGCGCGCTGGGGAGCGCTCGAGCTGCCGCTGTTCCTCCTCTTCGTCTCGGTCTTCGGCGGGCTGGCAGCGTTCGGCACCTGGGGCGCGCTGCTGGGGCCGCTGGTGGTTCGGCTGACGGTCGAGGCGGTGACGCTGGTGGCCGAGCGCGCGCCTCCATCATCGTGACGGCCCGCCTTTCACGTTGATGGGGCCTGGCGGGCGGTGTCGGCGGTAGCCGCCAATGGCACGCGCGGTGCTGCACCAGCGGGCAGGGGAAGCCCCCCGTTCCACCGCAGCACAAGGAGCCCATCATGCAGACCATCGAGCGCTACGTCGTCGCGAGTTTTGACACCCACGCGCGAGCAGCGGCCGCCGTGCGCCGGCTCGGGCTCGAGGGCATCGACCTGCGCCGGCTCGCCATCGTGGGGAAGGACTTTCGCACCGAGCAGCATGCCCTCGGGCTCTTCACCCTGGGCGACACGGTGCGCCGGCAGGCCTCGCGGGCCGCCTCGTTCGGAGCCCTGGGTGGCCTGATTTTCGGGAGCGGGCTGGTCGGCAGGCCCTTCGGAGGCCCCGTGAATGCGTCGGGAGCGCTCCTGCTGTGGCTGCTGGGGGGCTTCGTCGGCGCGCTGCTGGGCGCGCTCGTGGGGGCCGTCGGTGGCGTGCTGCTGAGCCGCGGCCCGAAGTCCGAGCGGCCGGTGAAGTACGGGCCCGAGGTGCAGACGGGGACGTTCCTCGTCACCGCCCGGGGGTCGGACCTCGTGCTGCGGCAGGCGAGGGCGATTCTCGGCGAGTGGGGCGCCGCCAGGCCGCTGGCTCCCGTGAAGTCCCACGGCACGCACGCGACCCGGCAGAGCGTGCTGGCGCTCCTCGACCCAGGTGAGGCCGCCGCGGTGGGCACGGCCCTGAACGACGGGGACGAGTACCTCGACCTCGCGCACCTCGACCGCGGCGTTCAGCACGTTCACCGCGTGCCGGTGCTCGAGGCCGGGCTGCTCCCGCGCAAGGCGGTGACGGAGCGAACGTGGCGCGCCGTGCTCGAGCACCTCGAGCAGGAACGTCTGGGCGCTGCGGCGGCGAGCTGAGGAGCGACCATGGTGCGCGCGCGCTCCGCTGCTCGATGCCCGGTGCTGGCGGCCTGCCTGGTGGCCGTGACGTCGGCGGCGCCGGCGCTGGGCGACGACCGCCTCGCGCTCACGGGCCCCGTGCGTGGCGTCGTGGTGACGAACTACGGTGACCTGCTCAACGGGGCCATCTCCATCGAGCTCGAGCAGCGCCTCTTCGGGTGGCTCGGGGTCGAGCTCGGCGTCGGCATGAAGGGCTTCAGGGGGCCCTTCGACGTTCGCGAGGTGTGGCCCACCTTCGCCTTCGCGGAAGCGGGCGTGCGCCTGTACCCGCTCGGCCGCGGCCCCTCGGGTGTCTGGTTCGGGCCCACAGCGCGGGGGCTCGTGCTGGTGACGAAGGACGAGGGGCCACCGCCGCGGCTCTTCGGCTGGAGCCTTGGCGGCGCGCTCGGGTACCACTTCGTCGTCGCGCCGCGCTTCGTGGGGCAGGTCGCGCTGGGCGCCTCGGTCGCGGACTTCGGCGCTGGCGCCACCTTCGAGCCCCGCGTGCGCCTCGGCCTCGGCTTCACCTTCTGACGTCGCCCCCACCACCAACCCTGGAGCCCTGCATGTCTCGACCCGCGTGGACCGCGTCGCCCCCCCTTCGTCGCCTCATCACGGCGGTCGCGCTGGCGCTCGGCCTGTCGATGGCGCTGCCCGCCCACGCAGCCGAGGCTGGCCCGTCGCTGTCGACGGGAGCTTTGCTGCACTCGACGCACGGCCCGTCGCTGTTGCTCGGGCAGAACTCGATGGGGCGCAACCGCTTCGCGAACTTCCGCGTCGAGCTCCACCTCGCCTTCAACTGGTACGGCGGCGTCGGAGGCGGCGCGCGGCTCGAATTCCCCATCGCGCCGCTGGGCATCCTCTCGGAGGTCGACGACGAGATTGCGCTGAGCGTCGGCGCCGAGGTCTTCTACTTCTACACGCCGGGCTTCTCGGGCCTCGGGGTGTCGCCGCTCGTCGCGCTCCAGTGGAACTTCTACCTCGCGAACGTCTTCTCCATCTTTCCGGAGGTCGGCGTGGCCTTCATCTTCGGCCCGGGCCGTGACCGCTACTGGGGCACCTTCGTGGCGCCATTCCTCGGGTTCGGCGCGCGCTTCCACTTCACCGACCGCAACGCGCTGGTGCTCCGGGTCGGCTGGCCGGCGGGCCTGCAGCTGGGCGTGACGTTCTGACGGAAGTGTGAAGCAGCCTGCGGGGGGAAACTCCGTCGTTCTGGTCGGCTCGGCGTCGTGCGCTCCGTCGTTCTGGGCTGCTCGGCGTCGTGCGCTCCGTCGTTCTGGCCAGCGCGCCGTCGGGAGCTTCGTCGCTCTGGCCGTTCGCCGTCGGGAGTTCGTCGGTCTGGCCGTTCGCCGTCGTGCGTTCCGTCGTTCTGGCTGTTCGCCATCGTGCGCTCCGTCGCCCTGGCCAGCGCGGCGTCGGGAGTTTTGTCGTTCTGGCCGTTCGCTGTCGTGCGTCCCGTCGTTCCGGCCAGCGCGCTGTCGCGCCCTCCGTCCTTCTGGCCAGCGCGGCGCCGGGAGTTTCGTCGGTCTGGCTGTTCGCCGTCGTGCGCTCCGTCGTTTCGGCCAGCGCGGCGTCGGGAGTTTCGTCGCTCTGGCTGCTCGCCGTCGTGCGTCCCGTCGTTTCGGCCAGCGCGGCGTCGGGAGTTTCGACGTTCTGGCCGTTCGCCGTCGTGTGCTCCATCAGTCCGGGCTGCTGGCCGACTCGGTGTCGTGCGTAGCCACCCTCAGGCGCCCGCCTTCGCCGCGAGGGCGGCGCCGTGGAGCATCACCAACTCACCGAGGTTCTCGGCGGTGACGAGGCCCACCACCCGCCCAGCGTCGACGACTGGCATCGAGCGGCAGTCCGACGTGCGCAGCCGGGCCCACGCCGCGTCGAGCCGCTCGCCGGGTTCGGCCGTCTCGAAGCGGCGGGTCATCACCGCCTGGGTCTCGACCGTCGGGCCCCCGGCGCTCAGGCCCTCGACAAGGCGGGCGCGCGTCAAGACGCCGACGAGGCCGTTGGCGCCGTCGACCACCGGGAAGTCGACCTGCGCGCCGGCGAGGAGCGCCTGCGCGGCGACCGCCAGCCCGTCGTGCGGCGCCAGCACCCGGAAGTCGGTCTGCATCGCCGCTCGAACGGTGAGCCCCGCGAGGGCCGCCTTCGTCTGCTCGGCCCCGGCTTCGGCGGCCGCGCCGAACCACACGAAGACGGCGACGAGCACCAGCACCGGGTTGACGAACACGCCGAGCAGGCCCAGCGCCACGGCGAAGGCCTGGCCAATCGCCGCCGCCGTTCTCGTCGCGCGGGCGGCGCCCTGGCGCATGGCGAGCAGCGCGCGCAGCACCCGGCCGCCGTCCATCGGGAACGCCGGGAGCAGGTTGAAGGCCGCGAGGCTCACGTTCACCCACGCCAGCCTCGTCAGCAGGGGCGCGCGCGTGAGCTGCGTCGCGTCGGGCGCGTCGAGGCCGGGCGACCCGCCCAGGAGCCACACGACGCCCACGAGGAGCCCCGCGATGACCACGTTCACCGCCGGGCCCGCGAGCGCCACGAGCAGCTCGTGCGCCGGCTTCTCGGGCATGCGCTCGAGGCGCGCCACGCCGCCGATGGGGAGCAGGGTGATGTCCTTCGTCGTGATGCCGAAGCGCCGGGCCATGAGCGCGTGACCGAGCTCGTGCAGCACCACGCTGGTGAAGACGAGCGCCACGAAGCCCACGGCCACCGCCGCGGCCCCGACGTTGCGCTCGCGCAGGTACTGGTTCGTGCCCACCCAGCCGAGCAGCAGCAGAAACGTCGCGTGCACGTACACGTCGATGCCGAACAGCCGACCCGCTCGCCAGGCCCACCGCATGGAGACGCCTCTCAGCCGTCGAACCATCGCTGCGCGAGGTGGCGCGACAGCCCGCTCGACGACAGGGGCCGATGCAGGGCGCGGGCCGCCCCAGGCCTGGGAGGACTCGACGCGACCCCAGTGTGGGCTCGCCGGTTGCACGGCCCGAGGCCGCAGTTCACCCGAACCAACGAGGGAGCACGCATGAACGTCGAAGAACTCATGAACGCGAAGGCCTTCACCTGTCACCCGCAAGACGCGCTGAAGGTGGCGGCCGAGCTGATGTGGACGCACGACATCGGCTGCGTGGTGGTGGTCGACCACGACGGGAAGGCGCTCGGCATGGTGACCGACCGCGACCTGCTGATGTGCGCGTTCCTCAACGACCGCGCGCTCGGTGACGAGCCGGTCTCGCGGGCGATGTCGAAGGAGCTCCATGCGGTGCGGGTGGGGGAGCCGATGCACGTGGCCGAGGCGATGATGAAGGGCCGGCAGGTGCGCAGGCTGGCCGTGCTCGACCAGGCCGGGAAGGTCGCCGGGGTGCTGTCCCTCAACGACCTCGCGCTGGCGGCCGGGCCGAAGAAGGGCATCAAGCCCGAGGGCGTGGCCGCCACGCTCGCGTCCATCTGCCAGCCGCGCAGCGCCTCGGCAGCGGCCCACGCGTAAGGGCCCTGGGCGGCACCGGCGTCAGGGGCTCGCGGGCTGGCCCCGCGGGCCCTGCGTCGCGCGGCGTGCCTACAGCAGTGGGCCCGGAGCTGACGACGTCGTCAGGTCGGCTTGCGGGCGCCGTAGCGCTTGAGCTTCCGGTACAGGGTGGCCGAGCCGATGTGGAGCTGCTCGGCCGTGCGCGTCTGGTTGCCGTTGTTCGCCGTGAGCGCCGCGAGAATGTACTCGCGCTCGACGTCGTCGAGGTGCCGCACCGTGCCGGCCGTCGGCAGCGGCGTGCTGGGCACGAGCTGCAAGTCGGTGGGCAGGTCCTCGACCTCGATGCGCTGGCCGCGGGCCACGGCGACGGCGCGCTCCATCACGTTCTCGAGCTCGCGCACGTTGCCCGGCCAGGGCGATGCCAGCACGATGGCCGCCGCCTCGGGGCTCAGCCCTTCGACGGGCCGGCGCATGCGGGTGGCGGCCTCGGAGAGCAGCTGCCTCGCGAGCGGCAGCACGTCTTCGCGGCGCTCCCGCAGGCTCGGCACGCGCAGCTCGATGACCTTGAGGCGGTAGTAGAGGTCTTGCCGGAAGGTGCCCGCGTCGACGGCCTTCTGCAGGTCGCGGTTGGTGGCGGTGATGATGCGCACGTCGACGGGGCGGTTGCGGTTCTCGCCGACGCGCCGAATCTCGCGCTGCTGCACTGCCCGTAACAGCTTCACCTGCATGCCCGCCGACACCTCGCCCACCTCGTCGAGGAAGAGCGTGCCGCCGTTCGCGGCCTCGAAGAGCCCGGGCCGGTCGCTGGTGGCGCCGGTGAAGGCGCCGCGGTGGTGGCCGAACAGCTCGCTCTCGAGCAACGTCTCGGTGATGGCCCCGCAGTTGACGGTGATGAAGGGCCCCGCGGCGCGCGCCGAGCGCTGGTGCACGAGGCGGGCGATGCGCTCCTTGCCGCTCCCGCTCTCGCCGGTGATGAGCACGGTCGAGTCGACGGGCGCGATGCGGCACGCCAGCTCGACGAGCGAGCGCATCGCGGGGCTGAGCGTCACCAGGCCGTCGACGGTGATGGGGGTCGAGGGCAGCGGCCGGGGCAGCGGCGCCATCGCGGCCTCGGCGTCGACCAGCCAGGGCACCCGGTACGAGGTCTCGGCCGACAGGGCCTCGTCGCGCAGCTTCCCACGCTGGGCGGCTTCCCACGCGTCGAGGCGCTGCACGACGAAGTGACACGTCCGGTCGCCGCGCGCCCGGCACTTGTCTTCCACCGCCACCGTGCGGTGCTGGGCGAGCCGGCTGAGCGCGCCCGAGAGCAACCCGCTCAATACCCAGCAGCAGGGCGCGTCGGCGTGACCGAGGTGGGCCAGGTGCTGATCCGCTTCCCAGCTCGCCTCGAGCGAGACGCCGCCATCGTCGAGCAGGTCGGCGCCAGCGACGAGCCGGTAGAAGCCATGGAGCCCGTGCAGCCGCGCCACGCCCTCGGCGGTGCGCAGGGACGGGACCTGGTCGGTGACGCCCACGCTCCGCCAGCCGGCCGCGTAGCCCAGCTGCAGGAGCACCGCGCGCGCCTGCGCCGCACCCACCTGCGCGAGCAGCGCCTGACGCAGGGTGCCCAACGAGTCCACGTCGAGCAGCACCGCGCGGTGCCCGCCGAACCGCACGAGGCCGACATCGGGATCGAGCTCGAGCAGCTCGGGATAATCGAGGTCGCCTGGCTTCATGTGTTCAGCCCTTCCCCCGAACTGCCTCATCGAGTGAACCCCACGCTACTCTTCACGTGCGCCGAACGCGAGGCGCGGCCTCACGAACGTGGTCGTTTCGACCCGACCGACGCGCGTGAATGATCAGACCACCGCACCACGCCCCGTGACGGGCGCTGCCCCACCGACGGCGCAGGAAGCGTGCGGGCCCGTCGTCGACGTGCCGGGGGCCACGGTGGATCAGCAGAGGCCCCCCCGGTACGGCACGGTGCCCGTCACGGCGGTGCTCGCGGTGATGGAGGGCCGGCGCCGAGCGCGTCGAGCCAGAGCAGCGCCGTGGCGCCGCCGACGACGGCGAAGAGCAGGCTGGTGGGAAAGATCTGATGCCACAGGCCCTCGCGCGCGACGGCCGCGGTGACGAGCCCGGCCGAGAGCGAGCCCAGCACGGCGGCGATGAGGGCCGTGCTCGGTGCCAGCGTGCGCGTGTGCGGGAGCAGGGGGCGCATGACGAAGACGCAGAAGACCCCGACGCCGACGAAGGCGAGCAGGCTCACACGTGGTTCCCGGGTGGCGCAGCGGCGACCTCGATGAGGAGCAGCTCGGAGCGCTCTCGCGCCGTGACGGACAAGGCCGAGGCGTCGGTCACCGACGCGCCGTCACCGACGGACAGCTCGAGGTCTCCGCAGGCGACCCGCCCCGTCACCACGTGGAGCCAGGCAGCGCGCCCCGGCGCGAGGGGATAAATGACGTGCTGCCCCGGCTCGATGACGACCGACGACACCAGCGCGTCCACGTCGAGGTGCAGCGAGCCGGCGCGGCCATCGGGTGACGCGACGACCCGCCAGGCCCCGCGCCTCGAGGCGAGGGTGAAGTGCTGCTGGGTGTGCGCGGGCGAGGCGGGGTTGGTTGGAGGCCCGAAGGCAATCTGGAAGAACGAGACCCAGTCGTGGGACGAGGTGTTGGTCTCGTGCTCTTCGCCCTGCCGTGACGTCTGAAACTCGCCCGCGCGCAGCACGCCCGAGTCGCCGCTGTCGGCCTTCCACGTCAGGGTGCCTTCGACGACGTAGGTGAGCACCTCGGCAGGGCGTGCGCGCCGCAGCGCTTCGCTCCCCGGCGGCAACAGGCTCTCATCGAGCACCGTCATCGCGTGAAACGCGTCGGCCTGTCCGGCGCGGGCGCCGCCCAGGGAATGCCAGACCGAGCCCGCCGACGACGCGGGCCGCTCGTGCAGGCGGGTGCTCGATGGGTAGACGGACAGCATGGGGCCTCCACGGCCACGGCGGGGCGACGCGAAGCGCGTCCAGACGGTGCTACGGCGAGGCGTCTAACGGAGCGCCCGGCGCAGGCCCGTCTTGCTCGCGCTCAACCCGTTCGCGGCCGCCGAGGCGACCCGCTTCGATGCGCTGGCGGCGCCACGCTTGATGGCCTTCACCACGGCTTCTCTGACGGTGGGGTCGCGGTGGAGCGCGCGCTCGGCAGCGACCCCGACCAGCCCGCCAGCCCCCAGCAGCAGGCCTGCAGTCACGGCCGGGTGCTTCTTCGCCAGGGTCTCGGCCGCACCGGCTGCCTCTTCGAGCCCTGCCTTCGCTCGCCGCGCGAGGCGCTTCCCGAGCGGCGCAGCCTTCGCCAGCGCAGTCACTCCCTTCTTCGTCGAGGTGGTGCGGGGCGCGGGTTTCGGAAGGGTGGCGGCCA
The DNA here is from genome assembly GCA_025459425.1 of Myxococcaceae bacterium. Taxonomy (GTDB): domain Bacteria; phylum Myxococcota; class Myxococcia; order Myxococcales; family Myxococcaceae; genus Xiheimicrobium. Next base: position 9,472 of record JALOQF010000001.1, read on the forward strand.
TGTCGGCTCCTGTGCAGCGTCGGTCGGGGTGGTCGACCCCACGCGGGCGGTCGAGGCTCGATGGAGCATCGGGCGTGCCACTCGGCGCCTGCATCGGCCGCTTCCACGACGGCCGCGTGGGTCCATCATTTCGATGGGGGCCCCGGTCACGGTGATGGCCGTGTCGCGATGACGTACGGCCACGGGTGAGTTCCGCGACCTCGACGTGCGGACGAGTCAGGGGCACGTGGGGTGCAGCCGCTGGCACCATGAGACGGCGCCTCGGGCGGTTCGTGTTGGCGCTCGTCGTCACGACGGTCGTACTCTTCGTGGGCCTCAACGGGCTGCTGCAGACCTCGTGGCCGCTGCGCTGGCTCAACGCCGACCCCGACCATCTCCACGTCGACTACCGGAACGCGTGGACCCTCTGGCCCCCGTTCTCGCTTCACCTCGACGACCTCGTCATCTCGTTCCAGGACGTCGAGACGCAGGTCGAGCTCCGCGCCGACCACCTCGACGGTGTGCTGTCGCCGTGGGCCTTGCGCTCGCTGCGCCTCGAGGCGCACGACGTGGCCGCGTCGGGCGTCGTGTTCAGGCTGAGGCCGAGACCCACGAGCGCCCCGCCGCCCGGTGGCCGGAGCCTGCAGCCAGACATCGCCGCCTTCGACGACGCGCCGGCGTCACCGGGCGAGCAGTGGCCCGCGCTCGTCACCCTGGCGCTCACCCGCGTGACGCTCACCGACGTCCGTGAGGTCTGGGTGAGTGAGGTGCGCACCGTCGGCAACGCCATCATCTCCGGCTCCATGACGTTCGAGGCCCGACGTTCGCTCTCGCTGGACGAGGCGGTGGTGACCAGCCGTGGGGCCACGGTGACGAGGGGGCCCGAGCCCCTCCTGGCCCTCGACGCGCTCGACGCGAAGCTCACCCTCGAGCGACTCGTCTTCGAGACGGCCGCGGGGCCCGATGCGCGGAAGCTGTCCGCCGACGTCTCGCTCTTGGGCGTCGTAGCCCCCGGCGTTCTGGGCCCAGCGGGCTTCGCGGCGGTGCCCTGGCTGGCCCCTGGCACGGGCGACGGGCCGGTGACGGCAGCGCTCCACGTCGTGCGAGGCGTGGTGCAGCCCTCGAGCCGATTGCACGTGGCGGTGCCGCGCTTCACGGTCGGCGCGGGCCCGGTCACCCTGCAGGGCGGCAGCGTGCTCGACCTGAGCGCCACCGAGCGGGCCTGGCAGGTCGACCTGGTGATGGCTTCGGCGACGGTCACCGGGGGCGTCGGGGTGCCGCGGCTCGACGTCGAGCGGCTCGAGGTCGTCGCGCAGGGAGCGACCGACCTCACCGAGCCGCTTCGCCCGAGGGTGCTCGTCACCGCTCACGGCGGACGTGCTCGCGACGTGCGGGCGGTCAATCGGCTCCTCGACCCCACGTCAGGGCTGCGGGTCGTCAGCGGCGCCGTGCACCTCGACGCCACCTTCGCCTACGACCTGAAGACGGGAACGGGCGACGGGGCGCTGCGGGCGTCGGTGAGCCGCCTCGAGCTCGAGAGCCGTATCGCGCGGCTCTCGGGGCGCTGCAGGCTCGAGCTGCACCTTCGCAGCTTCGACGCCGAGACTGGGCGGCTCCACCTCGATGGGAGCTCGCTCGAGCTCCTCGACGCGACCGTCTTCGCCGACCGCCGACGCTACGATGGCTTCTGGCTCAAGGTCCGGGTGCCGGGCTGGGCCTGGTGGACCGCCGCGCCGCGGAGAACACAGGCGACCGTCGAGCTCGAGCTGCAGCACCTGCAGCCGGTGATGGGCATCGTGGCGGCGCAGGTCGAGCTGCCGTTCCCCATTCGCCTCATGTCCGACCATCGCGAGGTGTCGTCCGCTGCGTCCATCACCATCACGGGTGACGGCGTCGACGTGCGGGGGCTCCACGTGCACGCGAAGGCGCTCGAGGTGTGGGCCGACGTCCAGCTGAACGAGAAGGGCGTGTGGGGCGCGGCGCTGGTCGACTCGTGGCCAGTGGTAGCGGCCATCGAGTTCAAGGGCACCCGGCACGAGCCGGTGCTCTCGGACGCGGCGGCGTGGTTTCGCGGCTTCCGGGCCCGTCACCGCGGTGAGTGAGCGGCCGCGTCGACGCCGTCCTGCCGGTTGGCGCTCGCCGTCAGGGCCAGCGCGCCGACGCCGACGACGGACCCGACCAGGCGCGCGACCGACGTTACGGTGGCGTCGCGCCAGGTCGACAGCGCCCACGCCGAGAGCGCGCCGAAGAGGAGGGCGCCCAGCAGGCCGGGCCACGACAGCCGACGCCGCAGCACCAGCACGTCGAGGGCCCGCACGAGCGCGCCCGAGGCGCACGACAAGCCCAGCAGCAGCACGATGGCCTGGGGCGACGCCGAGAACGACGGCACCGCCGCGAGGAACCACACGAGCGCCGCGCCGGCCAGGTTCGTTCCACCGGAGACGAGGTGGGCGGTGCCGCTGCCGTGACGTCGCTGGAGCGAGGCGCCGGCGCCCAGCTCGAGGAAGGCCCAGCCGAGCGCGAGCGTGAGCGGCAGGCGCACGCTGGTGGCCATCGCCGAGGAGAACGAGCTCGCCACGAGGGCCAGCCCGAGGGCCGCCACCACGGGGCCGACCACGACGGGCCAGGGTTTCACCGAAGACGGCGGAGGCGCAGTGACGAGGGACAGTGGAGCCATGGCGGTCACCTGGGCGCTACGGCGTCGGGTGCTCGACCACGTCGCTCGCGGTCTTCGCCACGGCGCCGTCCTCGAGGGTGGCGAGCACACGCGCGCCGGCACCGTTCGGCGCGCGCGTGGTGGCTCGCTCCAGACGCGTCTGCTGTGCCGCCTCGTCGACGCGATGGGCGATCTGTTCGAGCGCCGCAGCGACGCCGGGGCCCGCCCGCCGTGCGGCCTCTTCGAGGCGCTGCGCGGCGTCGGTGACTTGCCGTTCGACGGCATTCTTCGCGGACATGGTGGCTCCCTCGTTGGGCTCACGAAACGTCAGAGGGCTCGCCGGCCGAGGATGATGCGAACGAGGATCGTCGCCAGGGCCAGCACGAGGAGCAGGTGAATGAGCGCCCCGAAGTTGACGCTCACCGACAGGCCGATGACCCACAGCAGCAGAAGAACCCCCGCCACCACCCAGAGCAGATCGAGCATGAGTCACCTTTCCTTTCGGGGGCTGTCGTCGCATGCGCCGTGCCGGTGGAAGGGCTTCGAGTTGCGCCCAGCGGTCGGGGCGACAGCGTCAACGTGATGGACGCCTCCATCATCATGACGGCCGCGCGCGCGCGTTGGCTCCCGCGGGTGCTCCGCGCAGCACGCCTGAGCTGGAACCCCCGTTGCACCGCGATGGCTGATGGACCTCTCCGTGCCGCACGGCCTCAGCCAGGCCACCGCCGCCGAACGGCTGGCCACCGATGGGCCGAACGCGCTCACGCAAAAGCCCGGGACGCCCTGGTGGAGGCTCTTCGCCGGTCAGTTCACCTCGCCGCTCGTCTGGCTCCTCGTCGCCGCGGCGGGCGTGTCGGGCGCCCTCGGGCAGGGCATCGAAGCCATCGCCATCGGCACCATCATCGCGCTGAACGCCGTCGTCGGCTTCGTGCAGGAGTTTCGCGCGCAGTCCTCGGTGCTGGCCCTCCGGGCGTTGACGGCCCCCCGCGCCCGCGTCGAGCGGGACGGCGTCCACGCGCTCGTGCCTGCCACCGAGGTGGTGGTGGGCGACCTGCTGGTGCTCGAAGCCGGAGACGTGGTGGCGGCCGACGCGCAGGTCGTCGAGGCGAACCGGCTCGCGACGGTCGAGGCCGCCCTCACCGGAGAGAGCGCGCCCAGCGAGAAGTCCACCGTCGACGCCGGGCCCGAGGCGCCGCTGGCCGAGCAGGCGAACCACCTCTTCATGGGCACGCCCGTGGCCACCGGCACCGGCCGCGCCATCGTCACCGCGACGGGCGCCCGCACCGAGCTGGGAAAGATTGCGTCGCTGCTCGACTCGGCCAGCGAGGTGAAGACGCCGCTGCAGGTGCAGCTGTCGCGGGTGAGCCGGGTGTTGATGGTGGCGTGCCTCGCCGTGGTGGCGCTGGTGGCGCTCCTTGGTGTGGTGCGCGGCGTCCCCGCGCTCGAGGTCTGGGTGTCGGCCGTCTCGTTGGCCGTCGCGGTGGTGCCCGAGGGCCTGCCCGCCATCGTCACCGTCGCGCTCGCCATCGGCGTTCGGCGCATGGCCGCGCGCCACGTGCTGGTGCGGCGCCTCAGCGCCGTCGAGACGCTCGGCAGCGCGACCGTCATCGTCACCGACAAGACGGGCACCTTGACGACGGGGCAGATGCGGCTGCGCGAGGTGTGGGGTGACGAGGCGAAGGTGCTCGCCTGCGCGGTGGCGAACGTCGAAGCCGCGCTCGACGAGACGGGCACCTGGGGCGTCGGAGACCCGACCGAGCTCGCGCTCCTCGTCGCGGCGAAGGCGAAGGGCCTGCCAGTCGGGCCCGACGCGTCGAATCCGCGCGTGCACGTCAACCCGTTCGACGCCGAGCGCAAGCGCATGAGCGTGCTGCACGCCGACGGGGTGCTCTCGGTGAAGGGCGCACCGGCGTCGGTGCTGCCGCTCTGCATCGCCGGCACCGAGGGCGCGCTCGAGGCCACGGCGGCGCTCGCACGCAAGGGCCTGCGGGTGCTCGCCGTCGCGCGCGGCGCGGGCCCCACCGAGTCGGGGCTGACGCTGCTGGGCCTCGTCGGCATCGCGGACCCGCCCCGGCCCGAAGCGACCGCCGCCGTCGCCACGGCCCGAAGGGCTGGCATTCGAACCATCATGGCGACGGGCGATTCGAAGGACACCGCCGAGGCCATCGCGCGCGAGATGGGTGTGCTCCAGCCGGGAGACGAGGCCGCTGCCTTCGTGCACGCGCGGGTGACGCCCGAGGCCAAGCTGCTGCTGGTGCGCCAGCTCGTCGAGCGCGGCGAGGTGGTGGCGATGGTGGGCGACGGCACCAACGACGCCCCGGCGCTGAAGGAAGCGCACATCGGCATCGCGATGGGCATCACCGGCAGCGAGGTGACGCGCGAGGCGGCCGACCTGCTGCTGGCCAACGACGACTTCGCGAGCATCGTCGCCGCGGTGAAAGAGGGGCGCGGCATCTTCGACAACGTGCAGAAGACGCTCAGCTACCTCCTCACGGGCAACGTGGGCGAGCTGCTGACGCTCTTCGTGGCCGCGGCGGTCGGCTGGCCGTTGCCGCTGTTGCCGCTGCAGCTGTTGTGGGTGAACCTCGTCACCGACGGGTTGCCGGCGCTGGCTCTGGTGATGGACCCCGCTGACGCCGAGGTGCTCGAGCGGCCACCGAGGGACCCGGCGCGGCCGATGCTCGGGCGGCGCGAGTGGTTCAGCATCGCGGGGCTTGGCACCCTGGTCTCGGCCGTGACACTCGGCGCCTTCAGCTTCGCCCGGGGCACCGACACGCTGGAGCACGCCCGCACCGTCGCCTTCTCCACGCTCGTCTACTGCCAGGTCTTCAACGCCTTCGGTGCGCGGAGCTTCACGCGCACGTTCCTCGAGGTGGGCTCGTTCACCAACCTTCGGCTCGTGGGCGTAGTGGTGGTGACGGCGCTGCTGCAGGTGGGCCTGCTGGCGTGGCCCGTCACGCAGCGGCTCTTCGGGCTCGGGCCCTTCGCCTGGTCGGTCGTCGGTCTCAGCGTCGCGGCGGGGTTGGTGCCGTTGGCGGTGGTCGAGGTGGGCAAGCTCGTGCGCCGCGCGTGGAGCCGCCGTGGAGGTGCCGGGCAGTGGGCCCGCGAGCCATGACGGGGCCGCTGGAGGGCCGCACGTCCAGGGTCGAGGAGGCAGTCGGGCTCACAGGTCGGTCAGGACTTCTGGAGCGAGCCCTGCTTCCGGGCGTCTGTTCCGGAAAAAACAGCACCGACGAACCCGTGGTTCGCCAGCGCTGCGTGTTCGTCCCCCCGACTCCTTCTGGAGCAATGTGCCGCCCGCCGGTGAGGCCTTCTCCCCGGTTCCGGACCTGCGGTTCTTCTCGTCCATCGCGCCGCCACCTTCGCTCGACGAACCGTGCGAACTCTGACCCGAGAACGTCGAGCGGCCCTCGTTCTTCACGCGCAGGTTGTTCGACGGAGCCGCAGCCGCTGGCTGAGGCTTTCGACCCGTGTGCATCTTCGACGCCACCAGCCCATCGCCTCGTCGGCGCTGCGGGAGCCCGTCGAAGTGAGGCGCTGGTTCGCTGATCGACCTGCGTGCCGCGCGTCGACGTCCGCCGCACCAGAGTGACTGGCCCCTCGACCAGAGTGACCGCCTCTCGCGCCGGCGGTGACGACCTGCCCGGCGCACGGCTGTGTCTGGCCTGTGGGGCACGCCGCCTGCACCGGGTCGGCTCGACGTCTCGAAAGGAAGGTACTGCAATGATCAACATTCTCTGGGCCCTCGCGGCCGTCTTCGTCGTGATGTGGATCCTCGGCATGTCCCTGAGCTTCACGGCCGGGGGCTTGATCCACCTGTTGCTCGTCCTCGCCGTCATCTCGGTGCTCGTGCGGCTCATCGTGGGCCGCCCTGTCGCCTGACCGAACTCACCTGTCGAACCACGAAAGGAAGGAAGCCCATGAGTGAACCGAAGACCGTGACCCAGAAGGTCGTCGAAGTGGCCCATCGAACGCAGGAGGCCGCGCAGAAGGCGGGCCACGACGTCAGCGAGGCGGTGACGAAGGTGCTCAACAAGGCCGAAGCGGCCCTGAAGCCCGCTGGCGCCGCGACCACCGCAGCGAAGGCGAAGAACGCCGTCGAAGAGACGACCGAGGAAGCAGCGCACGCCGTCACCGAGACGGCCACGAAGACGGGGCACGCGGTCAGCGAGGCGGTCGAGCAGGCGAAGACGAACGCCGAGGCCGCGACGAAGGCAGTCACGGCGCCGAAGAAGTAGCCGCTCACCCCGCACCGTCCGACACTGGCGGCGCCGCTCGAGGCCTGAGGCCGAGAGGGGCGCCGCCGTCGTCGTTCACGTCGTTCAGAAGACGGCGCCGAGGCCGAGCCTGAGGCGTGGGCTCCACACGAAGCCATCACCGGAGTCGTGCACGGCCCCGCCCACCCCGAGCTGGAACACGAAATGCCCCAACGTGAAGTTGGAACCGACGGCCGCGCCGAAGCCGAAGCCGAAGGGCCGCGTGGGGGCGTCGAGCCCCGGCGCCAGGTACGCCGCGCTGCTCGACGGGCCGAACCAGAGGCCGCGCGGCGCCGAGCGGATGAGATGAAGCCTGACGCCGAACTCCGGAGCGACGGCGATGATCCGCCCCCGCACCGGTGGCGCGAAAACCCCCCTGAACGACATCACCGAGAGCCCGAACGAGAGGCCAATGAAGCGGCCGAGGCCACGCTCATACTCGAGCGTCACCAGGCCGTTGAAGAGGTCGCCGGGGTTCACGAGGAGCAGGTTCTTCGGCTCCGACGCGCTGGCTCCGCTGGAATCGCGCGACGGCTCCCCCGGAACTGGTGCGCCCTGGCTTCCTGCAGCGTGGGCTTCGGGCGACCAGGTCGACAGCAACACGCCGGTCATGAGCCCACGCACGTGGCTCGCATGGTTCGTGGCCCGGGTCAGACGACGGTGGTGGTCGACCCGTTGCCACGAGCCTCCGCCGCCTGGGCATCGGCGCGGGTGCGCTGGACGAGCCCATCGGCGTGCTGGGGTGGCGCGTACAGCGTGTACAGCTTCAACGGGGTCTTTCCGCCGTTGATGACGTTGTGCCGCACGCCAGCCGGAATCACGGCGGCCATTCCGTCGTACACCTCGCGCGCAGCGCCGTTCACCACGATGGTGCCGGTGCCTTCCTCGAAGCGGAAGAACTGGTCGACCTCGTGCACTTCCTCGCCGAGCTGTTCACCGGGAGGGATGGACATCAACACGAGCTGCACGTGTCTCGCGGTGTGCAGCACCCGGCGAAAGTCCAGGTTCGTCAGGGTTCGCTCTTCGAGGTCGAAGAGGGCGCCCAGGTGATGCGAGGGCAGGCGTGGTGCGGCCGGGTTCGTCTCGGGCTGTTCTGCGGGTTGGGCGTGCGTCTTCATCGGGTGCTCACCTTCGAAGGAAACACCAGCCGGAATGGCTGGTGTGCCGGCGACGCGCTCGAGCGCCGCCCGCGTGGCCCGGCGCTGCATGGGGTGTTCCCTCGGGTGCGTGCCACGTGGATCACCTTTCGACGTTCGGGCGGGCACGCTGCCGCAGGGCACCTCGTCGTCGGGCCGGTGCCACCGTCGGCACGGCCTCGAAGGCGCCCTGCGGCCGCGTCGGTCGACGAGCCGACGTCAGCGTGGCGCGATTCGGAGCTGATCTTCCACGGCCCGCACGCCCCGCACCGAGCGCGCGACACGGACCAGCGTGAGCTCGTCCCAGCTCGAGTCCACCGTGCCCGTCAGCTGCACGACGCCGTTCTTGACCGAGGTGGTCACGCCGCTGGCCTCGGGGTGGTCCTTGAGCGCGAGCGCCAGGTCCTTCGAGATGTCGGTGTCTTTTGCGTCGACCTTCGCCTTCTGCGCCGTCGAGACGACCTCGAGGAGGTTGTCGACGTGCAGCACGCCGTTCACCTTCGCGGCCTCGGCACCGGCGCTCGCCTTCACGGCCGCCGTGGGCACGATGCCGAAGAGCGTGACGTGGCCGTCGTTGGTGTCGACGCCAATCTCGGTCGAGGGCACCTCGGTGGCGGTCCACAGGCGCAGCTTCACGCCCGTCGTGGTCGCGAGGTCCTGGGCGCTCGAGCGCGCCACGGTCGCGGAGCCATTCGGAGTCGCGGTGGTTTCGTCGCCGACGAACTCTCCCGGGTCCGTCACCTCGGTGGCGACGCGCGCGACGCCGGCGACCCGGTCGGCCAGCATGATGGCGCGGAGGTGGTCGCTCACCGTGCGCGCCTTGCCCGTCAGCAGCACCACGCCCTTGTCGACCGACTTCACCTGAATGCTGCTCTGTTCGAGCCGCTCGTCCGAGCTGAGCGCCTTCTCGACGGCCGCGCGCGTCTCCCCGTCGGTGCGCGTGGTCTCCTTGAGCTTCGTGTCGGCCACCACCTGCAGGCGGTTCGTCACCGAGCGCACGCCGCCCACCGCGCGCGCAGTCTTTTCGGCCAGCGCCCCGTGTTCGCTCGTCGGCACCTTGCCGTAGAGCGTCACGACGCCGTCGGTCGTGTCGACGTGCACGGCGCCGCTCCGGACGCCCGCGGTGGTCCACAGCGAGAGCTTCGTCCTCGCCGTGAGGAGCCCATCGGGAGGCGCGGCGAGCACCGACGACGCAGCCAGCAACGACACCACGACGACGACTCGGGGATTCACAAGACGCATGGCACAGCTCCAGGTGAGAGAGGACGGCGAGACTGCGCTGCACCGGCTGGTGCAGGTGAAGGGTGCGGGGCGTTGGTCGCTGCTGCTGGCGCGGGCGGGACCGGCGCTGAGCCGGCTCGCTCGAATCGAGGGCGCGCTCCGTCAGGCCCACGACGGCAGCAAGCGCCTTGCCAACGAGGGGCCGCCCGAACGCCCGACGTCTCGCGACGTGGGTCGATCGTTTTCGATGGAGCGCCTCGTCACTTCGATGGAGCTGCCGACGCTTCGCACGGAGCCGTCGGCGCAGCCGCGTGGCGCGTCGGCTGCAAGAGGACGCGTGAAGCGTCGAGCCAGGCGCCAGCACGAAAGGTGGAAGCCATGAAGCTCGTCTGGGTGGGGCGCGTCGCGCTGGGGCTCGTGGGGGTGGTGTTGCTGCTGCAGGTAGTGCCCTACGGGCGCGAGCACACCAACCCGCCGGTGACGGGAGAGCCGCAGTGGCCACCCGGGGCCCACGCGTTGGCCGAGCGCGCCTGCTTCGACTGCCACAGCAACGAGACGAAGTGGCCGTGGTACTCGTCCATCGCGCCGGTGTCGTGGCTGGTCTTTCGAGACACGATGGAGGGCCGGCGCCAGCTCAACTTCTCGGAGTGGGACAAGCCGCAGCGCGAGGCGCGCGAGGCAGCGAACGAGGTTCGTGAGGGAGAGATGCCGATGGCCCTCTATCTTCCGCTCCACCACGACGCGGTGCTGTCGGCGGCCGAGCGACAGGTGCTCATCGACGCGCTCGAGACCATCGGGCGCACGGCCGGCTCGACGCCGCGCTGAGCCGGTTCGCCCGGGCGGTCGCCGCATGCAGGCATGACGCGCGTCTCGTTCCGCAGCTTCGCCTTCAGCGCGGCGTGTCGGGTTCTCCCGTGTGCGGCGGCCGCGCCGTTCACCGCTCCCGGGCGCGACGCTCGACCTCGCGCGCGAGCTCGGCGTTCATGGTCGAAAAGCCGGCCTGCGCGCCGGCCATCATCGGCAGACGCTGCATCACCGGCGCCATCACACCCGAGTAGCGCTCCCGGTTGACGAGCTTCGTCTTCCCATCGGGGAGCCGCTCGAGCTCGAAGTGGTGATGGCCATCGAACACCCGCGGCAGGCCGGTGCGGCCGAGCCACGCGAAGTGCGTCGGCGCGTCGAGGTGGGTGACCTCGGCGGAGAACTCGTAGGGCTCCGCGCCGTCGGCCGAGAGCTTCAGCGTCACCGACTCGCCCACCGCCACCGCTCCGCCGAGGTGTCGGAGCTGGTGGTTCCAGCGCGCGTGCCCGGGCAGGTCGACGACGACGGCCCAGACGGCCTCGGGCGGGGCGTCGATGATGACGTCGGCGCGCACCTGGAACGACGCGAAGCTGGCGGCCCCGAGGCCGAGCGCCAACGCCGCGGCGACCCCGAGGACCCCCCGCTTCGCCCGACTCATCGCGCCCAACCGGTGCGGCGCAAGAAGCCCTCGAGCGTCTGGAGCGACGGGTAGAGCGCGCGCAGGCCCGGAATGAAGGCGTTGCCGCCGAGGGAATCGAAGGCCTCCCACATGAGGCCGAACTCCTGGCTGTACTGCTTGATGGCGGGAATGGCGCGCTCGTCGGCCGCCGAGGTGACGGGCTTGCCCAGCAGCTTCGAGAAGACGGCCGCCACCTCACCGGGCGTCAGCGCGTCGCCGGCGAGGTCGAAGGCCGCGCCCAGGTAGTCCTGTGGCCGCTGGAAGGCCAGCGAGGCGAAGGCTCCGATGTCGTCGGTCGCCACCAGCTGCAGCCGCTGGTGGGCCCGAATCGGCAGCTCGACGCGGCCCTCGCGCGCCTTGGCGCCGAAGTCCATCATCGGCGAGTTGAAGTTCTCCATGAAGAAGGCCGGCCGCAGCACGGTGGCGGGCAGCTTCGAGTCGAAGAGATATCGTTCGACCTCCTGCTTCGAGCGCGAGTGCGGCACCGCGCTGGGCCACGCGTAGGCCTGGCCCGCCGACGAGAAGACGACGTGCTTGACGCCGGCTGCCTTCGCCGCGTCGACGAGGTTCTTGCCCTGGCGCACCTCACCGTCGGCGCCCACCGGCTTGCCCTGGGCCATGCCGTCCCAGAAGTTGGTGACGCCGAAGACGCCGGTGGCGCCGGCGAAGGCGCGCTCGAGCGAGGCGCGGTCCATCAGGTCGGCCGACACCACCTCGACCCCCTGCGCCGCCAGGGCCTTCGCGGCGGGCTTCGAGACGTCGCGGGTGATGGCCCGAACGTGGAACTGGCGGGGCAGGTGGCGAATGACGGCGCTGCCCTGCTGGCCGGTGGCTCCGGTGACGACGATGACGGGACGGTTCGTTTCCATGGTGGCTCCTCTGGGGGTGAGAGACGCCGCAGGTGTACCGAGGGCGTGCGTGTGCAACAATCACTGCGTCTGCAACGTATCGTTGCGTGAGAGGAACCATGCGTGACTGGAACGAGGTGGCGGTGTTCGAGGCGGTGGTGCGGCAGGGTGGCTTCACCGCGGCCGCGCAGGCGCTGGGGCTGCAGAAGTCGACGGTGAGCCGCATGGTGGCGCGCCTCGAGGAGCGGCTGGGCGTGCGGCTGCTCGAGCGCACCAGCCGGCAGGTGTCGGTGACGCCGGCGGGCCGCGCGTACGTCGAGCGCTGCGCCGAGGGGTTGCGGCTGCTCGAGGCCGCCGAAGGAGACGTCGAGCCGCTCGACGAGCCGGTGGGGACGGTGCGCCTCACGGCGGTGCCGGACTTCGCGCAGCGCTTCCTCGGGCCGCTCGTGGGCGAGTTCTCGAAGGCCTCCCCGCGGGTGCACGTGGAGTTGGTGCTGACGACCCGAATCGTCGACCTCATCGACGAGCGCGTCGACCTCGCCATCCGCTCCGGGCCGCTGCCCGACTCGTCGCTGGTGGCGCGGCGGGTGGGCACGGCGCGGCGGTTTCTGGTGGCGAGCCCCGGCTACCTCGCGGCGCACGGAAGGCCGCGCAGCGTCGACGACCTCTCGCGCCACGCGTGTCTCGGGTACCGGGCGACCGAAGGGGTGGTGGCGTGGCGGCTCTTCACCCGCAAGGGCCCGAAGACGGTGCGGGTCAAGGCGCGCCTGTCAGCCGACGACTTCGAGGTGCTGCAGGCGTGGGCGCGCGACGGGCTGGGCATCGCCATGTTGCCCGGCTTCGTGTGCGAGGCGGCCATCGAGGCGGGCGCGCTGGTGCCGGTGCTCGAGCGGGCCCTCGACGACGAGGTGCCGCTGTTCCTGGTGCACCCCTCGGGGCGTCACCTGCCGGCCCGGGTGCGGGTGCTGCGGGACTTCCTCGTCGAGCGGTTGGCCCACGCAGGAGCCCGGAATCATTGAAGGTCGAGCCGAATGTCAGCCCTCTGGTCTATGACGGCCCGAGTCTGATACGAAACAGGTGTTCAGGTCGAACCCGCACGGGAGAGGGACGAAAGACATGGCGATGAACCAGGAGAAGGAAAAGGCAATCGAGCTCGCGCTGCAGGCGGTCGAGCGGCAGTTCGGCAAGGGCAGCATCATGCGCCTGGGCAACGACGAGCCCATGGCGAAGGACGTGGCGGCGATTCCGACGGGCTCGGTGTCGCTCGACATCGCGCTGGGCGTCGGCGGCGTGCCGCGTGGGCGCATCGTCGAAATCTACGGGCCGGAGTCGTCGGGCAAGACGACGCTGTGTCTGCACATCGTGGCCGAGGCGCAGAAGCGCGGCGGGGTGTGTGGCTACATCGACGCCGAGCACGCGATGGACGTGGGCTACGCGCGCAAGCTGGGCGTGCGCACCGACGACCTGCTCCTCTCGCAGCCGGACACGGGCGAGCAGGCGCTCGAGATTGCCGAGATGCTGGTGCGCTCCGGGGCCATCGACGTGCTGGTGGTCGACTCGGTGGCGGCGCTGGTGCCGAAGGCCGAGCTCGAGGGCGAGATGGGCGACGCGCACATGGGCGTGCAGGCGCGGCTCATGAGCCAGGCCTTGCGCAAGCTGACGGGCACCGTGGCGAAGAGCCAGACGTGCCTCATCTTCATCAACCAGATTCGAATGAAGATTGGCGTGATGTTCGGCAACCCCGAGACGACGACGGGCGGCAACGCGCTGAAGTTCTACGCGTCGCAGCGGCTCGACATTCGGCGCATCGGGGCCATCAAGAACGGCGAGGCGGTGGTGGGCAGCCGCACGCGCGTGAAGGTGGTGAAGAACAAGGTGGCGCCTCCCTTCAAGGAGGTCGAGTTCGACATCATGTACGGCACGGGCATCTCGCGCGAAGGCGACGTCGTCGACCTCGCGAGCGAGGCGGGCATCATCGAGAAGTCCGGCTCGTGGTTCAGCTTCAAGGGTGAGCGCATCGGCCAGGGGCGAGAGAACGCGAAGGACTACCTCAAGGAGCACCCCGAGGTGCTGGCCGACATCGAGCGGCAGGTGCTCGAGAAGAACGGCGTGAAGGCGGCGGCGCCCGCGGTGCAGGCGGTGCCGGACCCGGACGAGGCCGAGGAGAAGCGCCCGCGGGTGAAGGCGGTCAAATAAGGCCCGCAGCAGCTCGAGCGTGTGTCGTTGAATGTGCGACCCGGTTGCGCGTCTGGGCCGCCGTGCGTTCACTCGTGCCGATGCTGTTCTTCGCCGTGTCCACCACGGGCTGCGCGACGGCGTGGCTCGTGGGTGAGGTCACCGGGCGTCAATGGCAACAGGCAGAGGTTTCGAAGGTGGAGGCCTCGGGAGCCGTGGAGCGGCGACTCGTCGTCTCGGCTCGCCATGTCGCCGGCCCAGCGGTGGTGCCCGAGGCGGTTCTCCCAGTCGAGGTCGCAGCGCCTGCGGCCACGCCGGTCGAGGTGCCGGCGCCGCCGGTCGTTCTGCAGCCAGTTCCCACCCCCGGCGTCGTGCTTCCGACGGAACCGCAGCGGCCGTGGCCTCAGGGGGCGCTCGCCTTGACGTGCCAAGGGGAACAGCGCGCCGAACGAGAACGCGTGACGCGAACGGTTCTTCGGTACGACGCCACGTGGAAGCCGCTGACGGCCGTCATGTTCGTCATCGAGAGCGCCTTCAGCGCCATCTTGCTGGCCACTGGCTTCCGGAACAGTCCGGCAGACGGGGTCACGGTCGGGCTTGGTGCGTACTTCGGGCTCGACGCCATCGGCACCGCCCTGTTGTTCTTCCGAAAGCCAGAGCTGCAAACCCGTGTCACCGAAGACCGCGGCCAATGGCGATCCGCTGCGCGTGAGTGCCCCGCAGGCCTCGCCGTGCGGACGCCAACGGGCGACTTCCCTGTGGCCACCTCGGGTGAGGTGCCCGTCATCGGCGCGTGGATGCTCCAGACCGTGGTGGCCACGCCCGACGCCTCGCTGTCGTTGTCGCTCAAAGGGCGCGATGCGCCGCTGCGGCCTTCACTCGAGGAGCGGTGCTGGTGGTCGGGCCTGAGCCAGTCTCCAGCGCCCTTCTGCCGTGGACCAGGTCGCGAGCCGGTGCCGACCTCCGTTGCCTTCCCCGAGTGACGGAAGCGGCCTCGACGGCGTGGCTTGCGCCCGCGAGGCGGTCGTCTGCGTCAGCGCCAGTCGAACGAGACGCAGGTGCTCGCGCGACCACCGTTCGCCTCGGCGCTCGCTCGCGTCATTCCCCCCACACGAAGCGCTGGGCGCGGCCACCGACGTAGCCAACCTTGCGCGCGATGCCTGCGAAGGCCGAGTTGCTGTCGTCGACCCGCACCGTGAGGCGCGGCAGGGACGAGAGGAGGAAGCGCGACATCTGCCCCAGACACAGGGTGGCGTGGCCCTTGCCGCGCTGCTCCGGCACCGTGAAGAGGCCCTCGAGCTCGGCGCCGAACTGCGAGCGACTGCCGATGTCGAGCTTGAAGACGAGCGCGCCGTTCTCTTCCAGCACGTAGGTGCGCTTCGTCATCACCCGCTGCTTCACGCGCAGCGCGAAGCCCTCGGGGTCGTCTTCCATCGGGTCGCGCTCGTGCATCTCCTTCACGCACGCCGCCGCCAGCGGCACCAGCTTCGGCACGTCGGCCTCGGTCGCCACGCGCAACAGCGGGTTGGTGAAGGGGCCCAGGTCGTCCGCCGACACCGAGTACAGCCGCTGCGTCTTCGAGAACTTCACCTGCCCCGACAGGTGCTGCACCAGCACGTCCACCAGCATCTTCTCGCCGATGGCCGACTTCAGCTTCACCGTCGGGGCCAGCGCCTTCGCCAGCTCGGTGATGGCGTTCATCGGCCCCGCCGAGGGAATGACGAGCCCCCCGGAGCCCCCCACGAAGATGGCCGCCGTCAGCTCTCCCTCTGAGGTGAAGCGGCCGTGGAACGCGAACGGCGCGCGGGCCGGGTCGCACACCACGCCGAACTCCTCGAGCACGCCCAGCAGGTACAGGTTGTGGGTCGGGTCCTTCCCGAGGAGCTGCTTGAGCGCCTCGAGGTGCTTCGGCCCGAGCATCTCGATGGAGTGCGGCATCGGTGTGAGACGCCCACTGTACCCCCTTGGGCGCGTCCCACGAACTGTTGCGAGCAGCCCCCCGCGGAACGTTTCGTGCCAGCGCTTCGCGCGTCAGCGCACGAGGTTGTGCGAGGCTCCACGTCACCGTGCCTCGCGGCCGCTCGACCGTCATCGTGCTGGGCCTGCTGGTGGCGCTGCCCACTCGGGCTGAGCCGCAGGCGCTGACGTTCCGCTTCCTCACGCCGGGCGGGCCCTGCGACGTACGCGAGTCGGTGCCTGGCTGGCTCTGCCTTCTCCTCGAGCCCGGCGGCTTTGCGACGCAGATGTGCCACCTGGCGAAGGTCCCGTTCCGCCTCGGTTGGCGCCCCTGGGGCGAGGCGTGTGACTTCGAATGTACCTGCGGGCCGGGGACCACCTGCGTCGTGTTCGACATGTACCGGTGGTGTCTGCCCCGCTGCCTCCATGACGGCGACTGCCACGAGGGGCAGGCCTGTCATCGCCTCGCCTTCACGCAGACCCGCGCCTGTCTGCCGTTGCGCTGGGTCGGGTGGATGGCGACCGAGCAGCCACCGCGCCGCGTGCCGACGTTCTGGAAGTGGGTGCCTCCCCAGTCGTTCGCGCCCACCGACCCGCGGCGCTTCCTCGAGGAATGGGCCTGCGGGCCTGGCCGGTGTCGGCCATTCGGCCTCGGCGGGCGCTGACGCCCACCAGCGCCGCTCGGCCCGGGACGACCGGCGTGGGTCCCACGGGCGCAACGTGGCCTTGGTGGCGCCGCACGTTCATTCCACGCTGTCGCCGGAGGCCCTCATGTCGTCCATGCGCACGGTGTTCGGCATTCCCCTCGAAGACGGTGAGCGCGTCGTTTACTACCGCCGCGACGAGCCCGGCTGGCAGAAGCCCGTCCTCATCGTGCTCGGCGTGCTCACGCTGGTCGCCATCATCGGCCTCTTCTTCCTCGCGGCCGGCCTGATGGCCGACACCGTCGTCATCGTCATCACCACCCGTCGCTTCCTCATCGTCGACGGCAAGAAGGTCGAGCAGGTGCGGCACGGGCAGGTCAAGAACGCGACGCTCCGGATGAAGGGCAACCGGCCGCAGTGGTTCCACGTGCAGGGGCACGACGGAACCCAGCTCGCCTTCCAGCTCTCCATCGACGCGCCGGCGATGCAGCGCGCCGTCGACGAGGCCCTGAGAGCCCCTGCCTCGCTCGAGCAGAAGCCCGAGGTGCCGTTCGACGCAGAGCGGCCCGTGACGAAGAAGGGGTGAGCTCGGCAGACGTCGTGACACTCAGCGGCGTGGCCAGCGACGCCTCACGCGCACCCACTCCGGGCTGATCAGCCTGGGCGCGCTCCACGCTCCAGCCCGAAGGTGCATTCGAGTCCGCGCCGGCCTCCCTGCAGGGTGGAAGCACCCTTTGGGGCCGCTGCCAGCGAGGTGATGAACGCGGTGCTCGGGTGGCCACGTTCGCGCGGAATGGTGCTCGCGGCCAGCGGCACTGGAGGCTCGGTGAACGGCTCGCCAGCCCGCGCTCGCAAGCTCGTCCTCATCGAGTCCGAAGCCCCGTCGCCGGAACGGCCCATGGGCGTCGGGGTTCGGGCAGGTCATTTCGGGTGCAGGCGATGCGCATGGACGTGGATCAACAGGGTGAGGCCTTCAACTTGGCCCACGATGCGTGCCGGCCAGTCCTTCGCCTGGGGCACTCCATCGAGCCTGCGCTCGAGGCCGACGCCACGTCGAGCTCCAGAGGCTCTCGAAGACGAGTGGCGGCTCGGCGTCGTTGCTGGGCGAATCCAGAACGTGTCTGTGCGAGCGCCCGGGGCAGGAAAGGGCTGCGCTCGTCACACCCGTGGGCGGCTGCGTACGCAGTCTTTGCGTGACGAAGGCCGTCGCCACCTGCATCCACGTCTCGGCGTGGTCGATGCAGAGCCTGGCCCGAGATGTCGACGCCAGAAGAAGCGGTCGGGCTTGCGGGGCAGGGCGTGGTGCCGAAGGTGCGAGGCGCGATGGGGCGCCTCGACGACGCGGCGGTGCGCGAGCTGCTGCAGACGCTCGAGGCCGCGGCGTGGGCGCGTCACTGCGTGGCCGAGCGTGACGGCCGCCTCGAGGCGGTGCGCGTGATGCCGAGGCCGCTCGCGCTGACGGCTGATCAGCTCCGGCACCTGCACGTCACCTCGCTCGCCCTGCTCCGGGCCACGCAGCGGGTGGTGCCGATGTTCCTGGCCGACGCCGCGGTGCGCGCCGCGCTCCCCGTGCCCGACGAGGCGGCCGCGTGGCTGCGCGAGCGGTGGACGCCCGCGGTGGCCGAGGCGAACCTCGACTTCGGTCAGCTCGACGCCGTGTTCGACCCGGCAGGCGCGGACTGGACACACTCGCTCCGCTTCCTCGGGCTCGACCGGCCCCGGGTCGCCACCCTCCACCTGCTCCCCGCCGCCGAGCGGGTGGTGCGCGACGCGGTGTTCCCCGTGCTCGAGGCGCTCGACCCGTCGCTCACCTTCGAGCTGGCCGCCGACGTGCGGGCCCTGCTGCTCCAGCGGCTGCTCGGGCACCTCGAGGCCCTGAGAGACGGGGAGCGCAGCCTCTGCCTCCTCGCGGCCTCACGCGACGAGGCCGACGCGGGCGTCTCTGGCTCACCGGCGGCGAGTGCCACGAACGCCCCAGCGGCGACGGGCGAGGGGAGCGCGCGACGGGCTGCGGCGCGCCGCGGCTTCGACGCCCACGTCGAGCTGGCCCAATACGGTCTCACACACTTCGGCGTCACGGCCCTGCACGCCGACCTGTCGGAGCTCGAGCTGAGGGGCCAGGAGGTCTGGTGTCAGGGGCAGCGGGTCTCGGTGGCGTACCGTGATGAATCCGTGTCGGACCTGCGCGCGCTCGGGGCCCGGGGCGTCGACGTCGAGCCGCTGCGGCAGCTGTTCCTGCAGAACCGAATGGTGTCGCCGATGGGCGGTGAGCTCGACCAGAAGGCGCTCTTCGAGGTGTTCACCGACGAGGCCCACGCCCGGCACTTCTCGAGCGGCGAGCGACGCCTGTTTCACCGGCACGTGCCGTGGACACGCCTCGTGCGGGAGCGGCGCACGAGCCTGCCCGATGGGCGCGAGGGCGAGCTCGTGTCGTACGCGCGGGGCGCGCGCGAGACGCTCGTGCTGAAGCCGAACCGGGCCTCGGGCGGCTCGGGCGTGCTGGTCGGGCCGACGGTGACGGCGAAGGCGTGGGACGCCGCGCTGGAGCAGGCCCTGCGCGCCCCCGACACCCTGGTGGTGCAGCAGCTGGCGCCGGTGCCGGTGATGGAGTTCCCCGTGGTGGGCCGCGACGAGCAGGTGCACGCGGAGCCGTTCTTCGTGGTGTTGAGGTTGGCGCCGACCGACGACGGTGTCTCTGTGGTGGGGCGCGCGTCACTGCAGCGGGGGTTGAACATCGCCCAGCGCGGCGGCCTGGTGGTGGCAGCGGTGGTCCACGGGTCCGAGCGCGTGGTGCGCTGAGCCACCGTCACGGCGGCCTGCGCCGTTGCAGCGACTCATCGGGTCGGGCGAGCTGCGAAGAGATGCGCAGCGCGAGTTGGCTCACGGGTCCGAGCGCGTGGTGCGGTGAGCCACCGCCACGGCGGCCTGCTCCGAAGCACCGACTCGTCGGGTCGGGCGAGCTCAGGAACGTGCGCAGCGAGTTGGCCCACGGGCCCGAGCGCGTGGCGCGGTGAGCCACCGTCACGACGGCCTGCTCCGGAGCACCGACTCGTCGGGTCGGGCGAGCTCAGGAACGTTCGCAGCGAGTTGGTCCACGGGTCCGAGCGCGTGGCGCGGTGAGCCACCGTCACGGCGGCCTGCGCCGTTGCACCGACTCGTCGGGGCGGGCGAGCTGCAGGAAGGTGCGCAGCGCGGGCGAGCGGTCGTCGGCCCGCCAGGCGAGCGCGAACTCGAGGCGGGTGTCGAAGCCCGACAGCGGGCGCTGCACCACGCCACGGGGCAACTCGCGCAACACGTAGCTGCCTACCAGGAAGACGCCGACGCGCTCGGCCACCAACGTCGGGCCCAGCACGGCCTGGGTGGTGTGGAACGCGATGGTGGGCACGAAGCCGCTGGCCCGGCACTGCTGCATGAACCAGTCGTAGGTGGGCGGGTTCAGCTTGCGCGCGAACAGAATGAGGCGCTCGTCGGCCAGCGCCGACAGCGGCACCTCGTCACGCCGCGCCAGCGGGTGCCGGGCCGGCAGCACCACCACCCACCGCCCCGAGACGACGCGGCGCGAGGCCAGCGTCAGCGCCTTCACCGGGTGGAAGGTCATGCCCACGTCGATGGTGCGCTGGCTCAGCGCCGACAGTACCTGCGACGGGTACATCTCGACCGACTCGACCTGCACCTCGGGCGCCTCGTCGGCCAGCCGCCGCAGCGCGCGCGCGACGAAGTTGAGGTTCACGTACTCGAGGTAGCCGAAGCGCAAGCGGTTGCCGACGGTGCGGCCCACGCGCCGTGCTTCCTGTTCCCCCAGCTCGAGCCGGGCCAGCGCCTCGCGCGCGCTCACGAGGAAGGTGGCGCCCGCCTCGGTCACCTCGACGTGGCGGCGGCTGCGGTCGAGGAGCCGCACGCCCAGGTGCTCCTCGAGCTGCGCGAGGTGGTGGCTCAAGGCCGGCTGGGTGAGGCCAAGGCGCGCGGCGGCCTGACGGAAGTGCAGCGTCTCGCAGAGCGTCACGAAGGTGCGCAGGTGTCTGAGCTCCATGTCTGCTGATTAGCGTCTTGAATCACAGAATTCCGAACTTCCGCTGGCGCCCTGCGCGGTAGCCAGACAGACACCAGCACGATGTGGCTCGTCCGACTCGCGCTCCGGCGGCCGTACACCTTCGTGGTGCTGTCCCTGGCGCTCCTGCTCGCGGGGGTGCTGGTGGTGCGCCGCACGCCCACCGACGTGCTGCCGTCGGTCGACCTGCCCGTCATCAGCGTGGTGTGGACCTACCAGGGCCTGCCCGCCCAGCAGATGGAGGCGCAGGTCACCCAGTTCTCCGAGTTCTCCATCGCCGGCAACGTGGCCGATGTCTCGCGTCTGCAGAGCGACACCTACGACGGCGTCAGCGTCATTCGCGTGTTCCTCCAGTCGGGCGCCGACGTCAGCGCCGCGATGGCGCAGATCACCGCCACCTCGCAGACCATCATCCGCCGCATGCCGCCGGGCATGCAGCCGCCCATCATCCTCCGGTACACGGCCTCGAGCGTGCCGGTGCTGCAGCTGGCCTTCAGCAACGACACGTTGAGCGAGGCCGAGCTGTTCGACCACGTCAACAACCGGGTGCGCACCGCGCTCTCGGTCATCCGCGGCACGCGCTTTCCGCTGCCGCAGGGCGGCAAGTTCCGCCAGGTGAGCGTCGACCTCGACCTCGAGGCGCTCGAGAGCCAGGGGCTGTCGCCGCAGGACGTGGCGCAGGCCATCTCGGCGCAGAACCTGGTGCTGCCCACCGGGTCGCTCAAGGTGGGCGAACGCGAGTACCGCGTGGCGCTCAACAGCTCTCCCGAGGCCATCGCGGCGCTCAACGAGGTGCCGATTCGCCGGGCCGACGGGCGGGTGCTGCAGGTGCGCGACGTGGCCTTCGTGCACGACGGCTTCCAGGTGCAGACGAACGTCGCGCGCAGCAACGGGCAGCGGTCGGTGGTGCTGACGGTGATGAAGACGGGCGACGCGTCGACGCTCGACGTCGCCGCGCGCATCAAGGCGATGCTGCCGACGCTCGAGGCCGCCGCGCCCGCGGGCACCCGCATCGAGCTGCTCGCCGACGCCTCGGGCTACGTCGAGGCCTCCATCGAGGGGCTCGTCACCGAGGCGGTGCTGGCGGCGGCGCTGACGGCGCTGATGATTCTGCTCTTCCTCGGCTCGTGGCGCTCGACGCTCATCGTGGCCACGTCGATTCCCCTCTCGGTGGTGGTGGCGGTGCTGCTGCTGCGCGCCCTGGGCGCCACCATCAACGCGATGACGCTGGGCGGCCTGGCGCTCGCCGTCGGCATTCTCGTCGACGACGCCACCGTCGAGCTCGAGAACATTCACCGCAACCTCTCGATGGGAAAGCCGCTGGTGCGCGCGCTTCTCGACGGCGCGCAGCAGATTTCGGTGCCGGCCTTCGTGGCCAGCCTGTCCATCAGCGTGGTGTTCGTCAGCGTGCTCTTCCTCGAGGGGCCGGCGCGTTTCCTCTTCCTGCCGATGGGGCTGGCGGTGTCGTTCTCGGTGATGGCCTCGTACCTGCTCTCGCGCACGGTGGTGCCGACGATGGTGCAGGCGCTGCTCCCGGCCGAGCTGGCCCACGGCCACGGCGCCGGCGCCGGGCCCTTCGCGCGGCTGCACGCGGCCTTCGAGCGGGGCTTCGAGAGGCTGCGGCGCGCGTACCTGGGCACGCTGGCGTGGGCCCTCTCGCACCGCGGCCTCGTGCTGGGGGCCTTCGCGCTCTCGGTGCTGGGCGCCTCGGCGCTCGCCACGCTGGTGGGGCGCGACTTCTTCCCCCGCTCCGACGCCGGCGTGCTGCGGTTGCACGTGGTGGCGCCGCCAGGGACGCGGCTCGAAGAGACCGAGGCCCTCTTCGGTGAGGTGGAGGGCGCCATTCGTGAGCTCATTCCGCCGGCAGAGTTGCGCGGCCTGCTCGACTTCATCGGGCCGTCGAGCGGCTACAACCTCGCCATCACCGACAGCGTCAACGTCTCGACCGCCGATGGCGAGGTGTTGATTCAGCTGACCGAGGCGCGCAGCCGCTCGGCGTCGGCCTACGAGGCGCTCTTGCGCGAGCGACTCACCCAGCGCTTCCCCGAGGCCCGCTTCTTCTTCCAGCCGGCGGACATCGTGACGCAGATTCTCAACTTCGGGCTGCCCTCGGCCATCGACGTGCAGGTGACGGGCGCGCGGCGCGACGCCACCTTCGCCGCGGCGCGCGCCATCGAGAAGCGGCTGCGCGCGGTGCCCGGCGCCGTGGACGTGCGGCTGCATCAGGTGACGAACGCGCCCCAGCTGGCGGTGGCGGTCGACCGCCTGCGCGCCGCCGACGTCGGCCTCACCCAGCGCGACGTGGCCGGCAACGTGCTCCTCGCGGTGTCGTCGTCGAGCCAGACGGCCCCCACCTTCTGGACCGACCCGAAGACGGGCTTCGGCTACGGCGTGGCGGTGCAGGTGCCCGAGGGCCGAATCGACTCGGTGGAGCGGCTCCAGGGCTTCACGCTGCAGAGCCCCAAGGGGCCGCAGCGCCTGGGAGACCTCGCCACCCTGCGCCGCCGCGAGACGCCCGTCTTCACCACGCGCGTCGACGTGCAGCCGGCCTACCAGGTGCGCGCCGACGTGCAGTTCACCGACCTCGGCACGGTGGCCGCGGCGCTCGACGACATCGTAGCGGCGGTGAAGCCGACGCTGCCGCCCGGCTCGGACATTCAGGTGCGCGGGCAGGTCGAGTCGATGCGCAGCGCGTTCGGCAACCTCTTCGTGGGGCTGCTGGCGGCGGCGCTCCTCGTGTACGCGGTGATGGTGATGAACTTCCAGTCGTGGAGCGACCCGTTCATCATCTTGATGGCGCTCCCGGGCGCGGGCATCGGCATCGTGCTGGCGCACTTCGGCACCCAGACGACGTTCAGCGTGCCGTCGTTGATGGGCGCGGTGCTGTCGGTGGGCGTGGCGACGGCGAACTCGATTCTCGTCGTCACCTTCGCCAACGAGCAGCGCGCGCGGGGGCTGTCGGCGCTCGAGGCCGCGCTCGAGGCAGGCCGGGTGCGGCTGCGGCCGGTGCTGATGACGGCGCTGGCGATGGCCATCGGCATGCTGCCCATGTCCCTGGGGCTGTCGGAGGGCGGAGAGCAGAACGCCGCGCTCGGCCGCTCGATGCTGGGCGGCATTCTCGGAGCGACGGCGGCGACGCTCGTGCTGGTGCCGGTCATCTACACGCTGGTGCGCGCGCGGTGGACCCCTCGGCGGGTCGACGAGGCGCTGCGCGAGCCCGGCGAGGAGGGCGTTCTTGAGTGACGAGTTGAAAGACGGCGCCAGCCCGGTGACGCCGAGGTTGTCTCCGGCCGTGCCCGTGGTGGGCGTCGTGCTGGTGGGTGGCCTGTTGTTCGCCGGGTTCGGACCGCGGGCGGAGCGCGCCGCACAGCAGGAGAAGCAGCACCGCCTGGCGAACGGGCCCCGCCGCGTGGTGGTGGCCTCGGCCGTGCGTGGGCCGGCCTCGGGCGCCTTCTCGTTGCCCGGCACCGCGGCGCCGCTCAGGGCCACCGTCGTCACCGCGCGGGGCACGGGCTTCGTGCAGAAGTACCTCGTCGACCTCGGCGACACCGTGAAGGCCGGTCAGGTGCTCGCCCTGCTCGAGGCGCCCGAGGTGGACGAAGAGGTGCGGCGTGCGCGCGCGCGGGTCGACGAGGCCGAGGCGAACGTCGAGCTCGCCCGCAGCGGCGCCGAGCGCTCGCGGCGCCTGTCGGAGCAGGGGGCGGTGTCGAAGCAGCAGGCCGAAGAGGCCCAGATTCGCCTCACCACGGCGGTGGCGGCCGTCGAGACGGCCCGCGCGGAGTTGCTGCGGCTGGGTGCGCTCAAGGGCTTCGGCCGCGTCGTCGCGCCGTTCTCGGGCGTGGTGACGCGCCGCTTCGTCGAGCAGGGGGCGCTGGTATCGGACCGGGTGCCGCTGTTCGAGGTGGCGCAGACCGACGCGCTGCGAGTCACGGTCGACGTACCCCAATGGCTCGCCGGAGACGTGAAGGTGGGGCAGGTGGTGAAGGTCGCGCCGTCCCAGCGGCCGCAGCAGACCGTCGAGGCCCGGGTGACACGCAGCGCCCAGGCCCTCGACGTGGCCACGCGTACGCTGCGCATCGAGGCGCTCGTCGAGCAGCCAGGCGCCATTCTCGCGAACGCCTTCGTCTCGGTGACGTTCGAGGTGGAGCGCTCCTCGCCACCCGTGGTGGTGCCGGCGGCGGCCCTCATGGCGCGCGCCGACGGGCTCCGGGTGGTGGTGGTGAGGGACAAGGTGCTGCGGTTGACGCCGGTCACGGTGGCGCGCGACCTCGGCCGCACCGTCGAGCTCGCCTCGGGGCTCGAGGCGGGCGCGCAGGTCGTGGTGAACCCGCCCGACGACGTCGACGAGGGCGAGGCGGTCGAGGTGGTGGTGCGGCCCGTGGCCGACGCGGGAGTGGGTCGATGACCGTCTCGAGGCAGGGGTCACCGTCGTGCCCTCCGCATGAGGTGACCCGTGGTCGATGCGGGAGCGGCTCGACGACCGTGTCGCGCCTGCTCGCTCGCCGTGAGGCGACACGCGTCCGATGCGGGAGTGCCTCGATGAGGACCACCTCGCGCCCGGTGTCACGCCTGCCCGCTCGGCATGTGGCGACGCGTGGCCGATGCGGGAGCGGCTCGACGACCGCGTCGCGCCTGCTCGCTCGCCATGAGGCGACACGTGTCCGATGCGGGAGTGCCTCGATGAGGACCGCCTCGCGCCCGGTGTCACGCCTGCCCGCTCGACATGATGCGCCGCACGCCGAGCCGACGGTCTCGACCCGGTGCGGCCGTGTTTTCGAGCCGGGGCGCGACGAAGGTTCGGTTGGGGAAACGCCTCGACCTGAGGCCCGTCGTCGAGCGCACGCTGACTGCGACGCCGTTCACTGCTGTCACGTCCTGTGTGCCCGTGCCTGCGGCCGCGTCAACCACGCCAGCTGGCGCCCATCGACCAGCTCCGCGGGCTGGCCCGTGTCCGGAAGTCTCGAGGTGAGCTCGTGACGGCGCTGGTGGTGGCGCTCCTCGGTGCGGCTCCGATGGAGGCGTTGACGCTGCCGCAGGCGCTCGAGCGCGCGCTGACCCGGGCTCCACGCCTTCAGACGGTACGGGCTTCGGTGCAGCGGGCAGAAGCGCTCGTGGCGCAGTCGAGGGCTTCGTGGCTGCCGACGGTGACGCTGTCGGGCACGTACACCCAGCTCGAGGGCAACCGCGGCCTCGCCGAGCGGGTGCTCCTGCCGGCGTCATCGGCAAACGGGGCCTTGCAGCTCGTGTTTCCGCTGCTCGCGGTGCCGCGCTGGGTCGCGACTGGACAGGCCGAGCTGGGCGTCGAGGCGGCGAAGGCCGACGAGGACGAGGTGCGCCGTGCCCTCGTCAGCCTCGTCGGGCGGGCCTGGTTGACGGTAGAGCTGCAGCACGCCCTGGTGGCCGTCGCCGAGCGGGCCACGAAGACGAGCGCCGAGCAGCTCGAGCTCGCGTCGGTTCGGCAACGGGGCGGGCTGGGCACGAAGCTCGACCTCGTGCGGGCGCAGCGTGAGGTGAAGGACAACGAGGGCCGGTTGGCACGGGCCCGGGTCGACCTCGTCACGGCGCGTGAAGTGCTCGGCGTGCTCATCGGCGCGCCCGGTCCGGTGGACGTCTCGGGTGGACTCTCGCTGGCGGCGCTCCCCGCGGCCGACGCGCTCGACGAGGTGGTGAAGGAGCGGCCCGACGTCGTCGCAGCCACCACGCGCGTGGCCCAGGCCTCGAGGGCGGTCGAGCAGAGCTGGGTCGACTACCTGCCGACGGCCGCGGTGACGGTGACGCCGACGGCGCAGACACCTCCGACCCCGACGCAGCCTGCGCTCGGCGTGACGGCGCAGCTCACCGGGCAGGTGCAGGTGTTCGACGGGCTCTCGCGCAGCGCCCTGCGCAAGGAGCGGGAAGCGGCGCTGACCGCGGCGAAGGCGCAGGCCGAGGACGTGGGGCTGCGGGCTCGCAGTGAGCTGCGCCTCGCGTTCGAGGTGCTGGCGCTCCGGGAAGAGGCCGCCGCCGCCGCCGCCGCTTCGGCGACGTTGGCGCTCGAGGCCGAGGCGCTCGCGCGCGTGGCCTGGAAAGACGGAGCCACCAGCAACGTCGAGCTCATCGAGGCCGAGCGCTCGGCGCGTGACGCCGAGACCCTCGCGCAGGCCGCACGAACCAGCGCGTGGTCGGCGAAGCTCGACGTGCTGGTGGCCGCCGGCCGTGACCCGGTCGCGCGCTGAGCGTGGGCCGGCCTGGTTGACAGGCTCCGTGGCGAAGGGTGGCATGTCGTGATGCGTCTGGAGCGTTGGCAGCGGCGAGACCCGACGCTCGAGCAGGCGTGGTTCGAAGGTGACGCTCTCGACCTGTCGATGGGCGTGCTGTCGTCGGAGGGCGCAGCCACGCTGGCTCGTCTTGCGCAAGGGTCGTCGCGGAGCGGGCCTCGCGCGCTGCCCCGCCTGAAGGTGCTCGACGTGCGCGAGAACTTCCTGCTGCCAAAGGACGTGAAGGCCCTCGTCGAAGCCTTCCCCGGGGTCGAGGTTCGCGCGGACTCGCAGAAGATGCCGCTCGAAGATGGCGAGCGGTACGTCAGCGTCGCCGAGTGACTCGCAGGTGCCGCGGCACGGCGTGAGACGGGCGTCTTCATCGAGCGTCGTGCGGCGTCACCCCGGGCGGCGCCCAGGCCAGGCGTTCGGCGACACGTGCTACGCCTCGTGTCGCATGCTCGATGACGCCTCGCGCTTCGTTCGCACCGTGCAGCTCCTGCGGGAACGCATCACCGAGCCAGACAGACACCCCTTCACGGTCCCAGCCATCGAGCATCTCGAAGCGCTCGACCTGCACCCGCAGGTGACGTTCTTCGTCGGCGAGAACGGGAGCGGGAAGTCGACGCTCCTCGAAGGCATCGCCGTCGCCGCAGGCTTCAACGCCGAGGGCGGCACGAAGAACTTCCGGTTCGCCACCAGCCGGGAAGAGCACCCGCTCCAGTCGTGTCTGCGCCTGGTGCGCGGGACGACGCGCGAGGCGACCGGGTTCTTCTTGCGCGCCGAGAGCTTCTTCAACGTCGCCTCCGAAATGGACAAGCTCGACGCGGAGCCGGCGCCCGCACCGCCCATCAAGGACAGCTACGGCGGGCGCTCGCTGCACGAGCAGTCGCACGGAGAGTCCTTCCTCGCGCTGGTGAACCACCGCTTCGGTGAGCACGGACTGTATCTGCTGGACGAACCCGAGGCGGCGCTGTCTCCGCAGCGTCAGCTCGCGCTCCTCGTGGCCATCGACCGGCTGGCCCGCTTCGAAGACTCGCAGTTCGTCATCGCGACCCACTCGCCCATCCTGCTCGCGTACCCGCACTCGCGCCGGTACGCCTTCTCGACCGAGGGCATCACGACGGTGACGTACGAAGAGACCGAGCACTACCGCCTCACGCGCGACTTCCTCGTGAACACCGAGCGGTACCTCGCGCGGCTGTTGCCCGAGACCCCACCGGAGCCTGCACCGAAGCGTCGCCGGCGTCGCTGAGGCTCGAGGGAGCGCGAGGGGCGGGGGAGGGCGCTCCGAAGCCTCGGGTGACGAAGGCCGGGACGAATCGGCCACCGCTCACGACGAACGACCACGTCGCTGCGGTCTCGCGCACGTTCGCCGCCGACCCCGCGTCCGATGTTCGGCGAGGCGCCTCGGGGCGGCTGCCCTCCCACGAACGTGTCCACGTGTTGACGGAAACCGTCAACAGGTTCACGTCAATCTGTTGACCAAAACCGTCAACACGTGGACACGCCCTGGAAACGGGCACCAGCCACCTCGCACGGACGCGCGAAAACGATTCCGCGCCCTCATTCGTCACCCGGGGCTTCGGAGCGCCCTCGTCGGACCCGCCTCACCTTCGAGCCAGGAATCCTCGGGCCACCGGCCCTCGAGGCTCGTGGCACCCTCGCGCGACGCGTGACACGCTCTCCCCATGACTTCGAGCAGCACCCGGCCCGTCTCCGCGGAGTACCCCAAGCTGCCAGCCCGCCTGCGCCTCGTCGCGCGCGCCGATGGCGTCCTGCTGGCCCGGCACGAGTTCACCCGCGGCCGCGTCACCGTCGGCAGCGCGCCCGGGAACGACCTGGTCCTCGAGCACCCCACCGTGTCCCGCAAACACCTCGAGCTCTCCGCCGAGGGAGACGCGCTCCACGTGAAGGACCTGCAGTCGAAGAACGGCACGCGGCTGTTCGGCCTCAAGCTCACCGAGGGCTTCGTCTCCGTCGGGCACGTGCTGGTGGTGGGGCTCGTCGAGCTGCGCGTCGAAGACGGCACGAGGGCCGACGCCGCCACCTTCGGCGGCCTCCTCGCCGTCTCGGACCCGATGCGCGACGTGCTCGAGCGACTGCGCGCACTGGCCAGCACGACGAAGCCGGTCCTCCTGACGGGAGAGCCCGGCGTGGGCCACGACGCGGCGGCGCGGGCGCTCCACCTCGGAGGCCCGCGCGCCACGAAGCCGCTCGAGCTCGTCAGTGGGCGGACCCTCGCTGCGGCGAACGGCGAGGCCATGCTCCTCGGTCACGCGAAGGGCGTGGTGCCCGGCGCCGGGGAACGAGCTGGCGTGCTGGTGAAGGCCTCGGGCGGAACCCTCGTGCTCGATGGCCCCGAGGCGCTGCCGCTCGCGCTCCAGACGAAGCTCCTCACGGCGCTGCAGGCCCGCGAAGTCGAGCGCCTCGGTGACGGAGCCCGTGCGCCCATCGACGTTCGCCTGGTGACGACGTCGGACAAGGACCTCTCCGCCGAGGTGAAGGCCGGTCGACTCTCGCCCGAGCTGTTCCGGTTCCTCTCGGCCGAGTCGGTGGTGCTGCCGCCCCTGCGGGAGCGCCTCGACGACCTGCCGGTGCTGGTGCGTCAGATGCTCGAGGCCCTCGGGCCCCGCGCGCGCGGCTTCTCGGTGTCGGCCGAAACCCTCGCGCGCCTCGAGCAGCACCCGTGGCCCGGCAACGTGGCCGAGCTGCGTGATTGGGTGGAACAGGCCCTCGCCGTCGGCGGCGACACGGCCAACCCCGGCGCCACCCTCGACGACGAAGCGCCCGAGCCCGCTCCGCCGACGCCGCAGACGCTCGACTACAAACGCGCGCGCGACGAGGTCCTCACGTCCTTCGAGAAGGAGTTCGTCACCCATCTCTTGCGAACCTTCGACGGCAACATCTCGAAGGCCGCGCGCGAGGCCGGCGTCGACCGGGCGTACTTGCACCGCCTCATCAAGCGGCACGGGCTCGACGCGAGCTGAGGCCGCCAGCCGGTCTGCGGAGTCGGCGATGAAGTGCCGGCGCCCGTCGAAGCCGCTGAGCATCCTGCGCACCAGTCGCTGAGCCAGACGACGCCCGCCTCGGTGCGGGTCAAGCCGATGAGCGGTGGCTCGTCGTCGTCGGGCTGCACCAGCGTCTCCGAGCAACTCCCCACTTGCCGAACGCTCGACTCGAGGTCGAAGGCTGCGCCCGCGAATGCGGCGAAGGCCGTCGCACCGTCGCCTCGTGAACGCCGCAGGCCCGCGTGCCCGCGCTGGACTTCTCGCCCCGCCGCCGACACAACCAGCGCATGTCGTCCGCTGCGCCCGCTCGTCCGCTCGTCCCCGAGACCTTCACCGCCCGCCTCGTCGAAGCACGGCTGCTGGGCCCCAGGGTGCGGCACCTCGTCTTCGCGCGCGCCGACGAGAAGCCCTTCGAGTTCGAGGCCGGGCAGTGGGTGCAGCTCATCCTCCCGTTGGCAGACGAGAAGGGCAGAGCCCTGCGGCGCTCGTACTCCATCGCGTCGGCGCCGAATGGCAGCTCGCGGTTCGAGCTCGCCGTTACGAAGGTGGACGGCGGCCCGGGCTCGACCTGGCTCCACGGGCTCGAGCCTGGGACTTCCGTCGAGGTGAAGGGCCCGGCCGGCACCTTCACGCGCGCGCTCGACACCGCGGCGCCGTCGCTGTTCATCGCCACTGGCACCGGCGTCGCTCCATTTCGCGGCATGATTCACGACGCGCTGGCGAAGGGCCGCACCGAGCCGCTGTGGCTGCTCTTCGGCGTGCGCACGCCCGACGAGTACCTGTTTCGCGACGAGCTCGAGGCCCTCGCGACGAAGCACCCGTGCCTGCGGCTCGAGCCGTCGTTGTCGCGGCCACCACCGGGGTGGACCGGCCGCACCGGCTACGTGCAGACGCACGTCAAGGCGCTGTGGAGCGAGCTGACGGCGTCTCACCCGGGCGCGCGCGCGTACATCTGCGGCGTGAAGAAGATGCTCACCGCCGCGCGAGAGGTGCTGCGCGTCGAGCTGGGCGTCGACCGCAAGCAGGTGCACCTCGAGGCCTACGACTGAGTCGCCTGGCCGGTCGTGGGTGCGCTCGAATCGAGCGGAGACGGACGGAGGACGCGGCGAGTAAAGCCGACGCCAGCCGTGCGCTACTCCGCCGTGAGCGCCTGCTGCCTGAGCACGAAGGCCATGGCCAGTTCCTCGAGCGTCAGGCCTCCGACCCTCGCGGCCCAGACGCCGTGGCCGAGGCCCTGCAGGGGGTGAAAGTCGAACGCCACGCCCGTCGAGACGTACGCGTCGCGGAGCGCCTCGGCCTCCGAGAACGGCACGGTGGCGTCGGCGGTGCCATGCACGATGCTCACCGGAGCGTCGCTCGCGTCGAAGCGTGAGCGCCCATCGAGCGCCTGAAGGATGCGGAGGTGCTCGAGCCCACCCCAATGGTCGATGACCGTGCGGACGCGGGCGGGCTGATTCGGGTTGGTGGTGGCGAGGGTCGCGTCGGTGCTGGCTGGCACCTCGTCTCGAAAGTCCTGCGGCTCGGTGACACCAAGGACGACCGCGAGATACGCCCCGGCCGAACCACCCATCACCGTCACGTAGTCCGTGTCGACCTGGAAGCGGCCGGCGTTCGCGTACAGCCAGCGGGTTGCTGCCTTCGCGTCTCGCGCTGCCGGGTAGAGCGCGAGCGCCTGGCTCCGGTTCATCGTCGGAACCTGCGTCTGCACGTGGCTCCCCCACTGGGACGGCACGGTGCCGAATTGCCCTGCGAGCCGGTAGTCGATGGAGGCCGCGACCCAGCCGCGCGAAGCAAAGTACCGGGCGAACGAAACCAGTTCAGGCTGGGTGCGCGAGCCGCCAACGAAGCCTCCGCCGTGGATGATGATGAGCGCCGGTCGACCCGATGGGGCCCCCTCGGGCTCATAGAGGTCCAGCATCAGTTGCACGCGGGTGGTCGTCGCGCCGCCCCAGGCGTTGTGTTGCAGCCCTTCGCCATACACGTGCGTCGAGGTTCGCACCGGGTAGGTCGCGTTTCTGCGGACCGAAGGTGCCGCTCGAGCGCCACCATCGATGCCACCGTCGCCGGCACCACCCGCGTCGCCGACTTCACCGCCGCCGCCTGCATCGAACGCGACCACGGCGCCCGCGTCGGCGACGTCTGGTCCACCACCGCACCCGCTTGCCAGAGCTGCGACCACCACCGCCACGAAGACCCGGGGCATCGAGTGCATGTCCGTCGAACCCGTCGAAGCGTGATTGGTTGCGCGCGCCTGAACTTCTCAACCAAGACGATGGCTTGCGAGCAGCTGACGTGTCGTCGGCTTCTTCAGGCCAGCCCTGCCCTCTGGAGGCCTGGTCGGAGATGGCTGGCGGTTCGACCTCACGTCGGCCCTGGTGCAGGTCGCCAACTTTCTCGGTGCGCTCAGCATGCTGGCCTTCGCGCTCGAGGTGCTCCCCGACGGGCGACCTGATGGACCCACAGCCTCGCACACGCACCTGAGACGGCTCGCCGTTCCCGCGCTGGGTGCCCTGACGGTCACCAGCGTCTCGCTCGGCCGAGAAGGTCGACCCCCGCCGGGCGCGAGCCCTGCTACAGCCGCTGGTTCCTGAAAGGCGGGGAAGCACATGACACGACGGGTTGGGCTCGCAGCGCTGGTGGCGGTGTGTTCGTCATGTCTCGACCTGTCCGTCCCGAAGGCCCCCGGGCCCGGCACGATTCAAGGTTCGCTCGTGGTGGCGCTCACCGGCCGGCCCGGGTTTCAACCAGCGCCGCGGGCCACAGCGCTCGTCCTCGGCGCGGGCCTCGAAGCGGCGGCCGACGGCGAGGGCCGCTTCACCGTCGGTGGCGTGACGTCGTCGAGTGGCCGGCTGCTCCTCACGTCGGACTCGAACGGCGATGGAAAGGCCGAGCGCCAGCGCCTCCTCTCGCTCGAGGCCATCGGGGCCAGGGCGGGCCGCGACGTCTTCCTCGGGCAGGTCGCGCTGTCGGTCAACGGCGCCATTCGGGGTCGCGTGCTCCGCGAGGGCGTGGTCGGCGTGGGTGGCCTCGGTGGAACGACCGTCTTCATCCCTGGCGGCTCGTGGAACACGCGAACGGGTGACGACGGCTCCTTCGTGCTCGGTGACCTGCCCGAGGGCTCGTTTCAGGTCGCGTTCTTCGAGCCGGGCTTCGAGCCAGCGTCCCTCGAGACGGCGCTCGGGCCTGCCGAAGACAAGACGCTGCCCAACGTTCGCCTGACGCTGGGAACGACCGCGCCTGCGTCCGTGAAGGGGCAGGTGCGCACGGCCAGTGGCCCCGCGGCTGATGCCACCGCGCGCCTTCGCGGAGCCATGGGCGAGCGTGCGCTGCCCGTCGACGCCGAGGGCCGCTTCACCGTGAGCGGGCTG
The DNA here is from genome assembly GCA_025459425.1 of Myxococcaceae bacterium. Classification (GTDB taxonomy): domain Bacteria; phylum Myxococcota; class Myxococcia; order Myxococcales; family Myxococcaceae; genus Xiheimicrobium. Next base: position 42,486 of record JALOQF010000001.1, read on the forward strand.
CCCGTCGGGCTGTACTCGTTTTCGTTCGAACGCCCCGGCTCGATTGGGGTGAGCTTGATCAACGTCCTCCTGCCTCCGGGCGAGACCGACTTCGGCGCCATCACGCTCGCCGACGGCATGACGCGCCCCATCGCGCTCGTCGAGACGCCGCCCTTCGATGGCGGCACCGGTGCGGGTGGCGGAAGCGCGGGCGGGAGCGCCGGTGGAGTCGCTGGCGGTGCGGGTGGCGGAAGCGCGGGCGGGAGCGCCGGTGGAGTCGCTGGCGGTGCGGGTGGCGGGAGCGCCGGTGGGAGCGCTGGCGGCAGCGGAGGAGGGGCGGGCGGCGGAACGGCTGGCGGTACGGCCGGCGGGAGCGGCGGTGGCTCCGTCGACGCGGGCATCGTGCCGGTCGCGGTGGCCTCGGGGCCAGCCTTCGTCGCGGCGAACTCGACGGTCACCGTCACCGGTCTCGCCAGCACGGGTGTCTTCCCGCTCACCTACCGATGGACGCAGCGCGCAGGCCCGCCGGTGACGGTGATGCCGAACAACTCGCTCATGGCGCAGTCGACCTTCACGGCGCCAGGCGTGGGCAACGTCGTCGAGCTCTCGCTCGTGGTGGTCGACCAGCTCGGCGTCAGCAGCCAGCCCTCCATCGTTCGCGTTGGCGTTGGCGGAGCGCCGGTGGCGCGGTTCGTCCCAGACGGCGGGCTCGTCGCTGGAGGCCAGCTGCTCCCGCTCACCTCGACGTCCTTCGACGACGCGGGCCTTCCCATCGTGGCGTACGACTGGCAGCTCGCGCCGGGCTCGGGTGGTGTCCTCACGGTCGACGGCGGCACCGCGACGTGGCGCGCGCCCGCGGTGGCCTTCGGGGCCCCCGATGAGCTGGCGGGGATCAGCCTGTCGGTCACCAACTCCATCGGGGTGCGCTCGAACACGTTCTCCCAGTTCTGGACGGTGCGCGGCGCCAACCCGAACAACTGGAGCCTCGATGCGGGGGTCGTCTCACCGATTCTCGTCGGCCGGCCGACCCCCACCGTCGTGCTCCGCTCGGCGGTCTCCGCCTCGGTGGCGATGCCGCAGTTCTCCCTCGCGTGGAGCTGCACGCCGGCGATGCCGCTCGTCAGCCCTGACGCCTCGACACCGCAGTTCATCGCGCCGGTCGTCGTCGGCGCCGACGTGCCAGTCACCTGCCAGGTCGTCGCGACGGGCCAGGCACCGCTCGACCCGCCGACGCTGTCGAGGTCGGTCGCCTTCGTCCTGCGCGATGGCGCGGACCCGCAGGTCGTCAGCTCGTCGCTCGAGCTGGCGCGCGCGAAACCGTTCGGATTCCAGGTGACGGGCGACGAGCGCCTCTCGTCAGGTTCAGCGTCGGGGGGCTGCACTTCCACGCTGCCGCTCGTCGTCGGGCGGTCGGTGATGTTCGGCTATCGGAACACGGCGCAGCCGCTGCAGACGTGCGCCCCCGTGACGGTCTCGCTCGGAGACACCGTGCCTGCCCCGAACACGAACACCTCACCCTCGGTGCCGGTCGGACCGTCGAACAGCACCGTGGCGCAGTTCGAGTGGGTCGGGCCGTTCGAGTCGACGGACACCTTCGATGACCCGCGCCCGCTGGTCGCAAGTCTCGGCGTGCTCCCTGAAGCCAGACAGCAGCTCTTCGGCGTCGACCCGGCCACGACGCCCGGGTTCGAGCTCGTCGCCACGCAGGGCGGTCAGCTCGTTCGGTTCGGCGGCCTCGACCTTTCCGCCCAGCCGACGTGCGCGCCGACGTGTCCGCTCACCTCGACGCCGGTGCTGTCGGGGCTGGCGTCGGGCGCCTCGCCCCGGGGCACCCGCGTCAGCTGGAGTGGCGCCGAGCTGGTGGTGACCACCTCGACCGACGGCGGCGTGTCTCCGACGCTGGTCAGACGGAGCCCCACGGGCACCTGGTCGACCTTCCCGGCCCTCGCCGGCAGCCCGGCCGCCTGGGACGAGGAACTCCACAGCGTGCGGGTGAGCGGCACCGACGTGCTCGTCGACACCTGGAGCACCGACCTGCAGACGGTTCGCCGCACCGAGGTCGCCGCGACGGGCCTCACGCAGGTCTCGCAGGTCGAGAGCACGCAGAACCGCGTCTTCATCGTCTCGGGCCCGACGAGCCAGCTCATCGTGCGCGAGCGCAACCCGAGCCTGTTGACGTGGACGACGCGCACGACGGCCTTCTCGAACGTCAGCAACATCATCCTGAGCCCGACGTTCGGCGGCGTGCAGTTCGTCGGCATCGAGCACGGCACGCCGGCCTCGCTGACGCTGCTGCGGGTCGACACGCCGGGGTTCGGGAACTCATACCCGATTGGCGCGGTCGAGGGCTCCGACGTCTTCGTCTTCGGGAACACGAGCTTCCTCGTCTACGGGGCCGGCGGTGACGTGCGCTTCAGGGCCGTGCGCGCCGACCCGCTCGCCGGCGGCTCGGGGTTCAGTGACTTCGGCGGCCCGCCACGCCCGGGCTTCTCGCCGCCCTTCCCGGTGATGCTCGACGTGACGCCCGCGTGCGAGGCGGCCTGGCCGCGCTTCAGCTTCGTCAACGAAGTGTTGGTCATCACCTGGCAGGAGCGCTGCGCGCCCGCGACGCGGTGGAAGGTGATGGCGCGCGTGCTGCGCTGAGCCCGGCGCGTCCGGCCGCGCAAAAGTACGGGGCCTCGAACCGTCACGGGTGTGAACCCGCTGCACGCTCGAGGAACCACCATGTCCGCTCGTCTTCCCCTCCACCGCCTGCTGACCGCGACGTTGGCGCTCACGCTCTGCAACTGCGCCATCATTCGACTGCCAGGCATCAGCCTCGGAGGCGCTCCGGCCTCGTCAGGGGGCGAGGCCTCGGCGCTGCCCTCGCGCTTCTCGATGATGTCCGAGGCCGACATCGCCACCATGGGCGTGAAGCGGCTGTTGGGTGAGCTGCACCAGGTGTCGGGCTACGAGTCGGCGGGCGAGGGCAACTACCCCGTCGCGAAGGGCACCTTCGCGTTCTCGGACGCGGCCGACGAGAAGGCCTTCGAGCAGCGCTTCATCGCGCTGGTGGCGAAGAACCGGAAGGTGAGCGAGTGGGACCTGGTCGAGAAGGTGCTGCCGAAGGAGTTCTGCGAGAACCAGGTGCGGCTCGCCGTCATCAAGGGGCGCACGGCCGCCCAGGCCGAGGCGCTCTGCCAGGAGCACCCCGAGAGCCTGTTCCGCGTCTCGGCGGGTCGCAGCGACCGTGGCCTCGCGGTGCTGTTCCTCGACGCGCTGTTGCCCTCGCTCCCCGACGACAAGGCCCGTGACGCAGCCACGCTGAAGATGGCGCAGTCGCTCGGGTGGAAGGTGAAGGACTACCGGATTCGCCGCGGCCAGTACGAGCACGACGCGGGCTGGGGCTACGCGCTCGAGGCGCAGGACCTCAAGACGTGGAACCTGCCGACGCTGTCGTTCGCGCTGGCCTATGCCCGGGCCCATCAGGGCGCGTCGTCGCTCGTCGCGTCGCTCGAGGCCGCGGCCAGCCAGGCGCCGAAGGAACGCTGCTTCTGGGCGCTCCACATCGTCGTGCAGGACGGCAGCGGCACGGGGCCCATTCGCTACGAGCCGAGGTTCAGCGTGACGGGCCAGAAGACGACGGACGACCTCTCGTGCACCGAGCTGCCGAAGGTGAAGTCCGACGCCGACCTGCTGAAGGTGATGAAGTCGGACTACAAGAGCACGTACGACCTCACCGCCGTCCACGCGTTCGACAAGGACTGGGTCGTCGAGCGCAACGCGCTGGGCGTGCCGGTGCGCCGCTCGCTCGTGGTGAAGTCCTACCTCGTCGAGCGCTTCGCCCCCTGACCGCCGCCCATTCGGGGGCGTCGAAGACGACGCATGTCACGGCCAGCGCGCTGTGCTCGTCTCACCGCGCGCATGGACCCGTTCGAAGCCCACCGCCGGCGGTTGATGACGCTGGCGTACCGTCTGCTCGGCTCGTGGAGCGACGCCGAAGACGTGGTGCAGGAAGCGCACCTCACGTTCTCGCGCCAGCCGCAGGGCAGCGTCGACAACCCCGGTGCGTGGCTCGAGCGGGTGGTGACGAATCGTTGCCTCGACCAGCTGAAGAGCGCCCGCAACCAGCGCGAGACGTACGTCGGGCCGTGGCTCCCCGAGCCCGTCGTCAGCGAGGCGCTGGTGGCGTCGCCCGTCGACGTCGAGGGCATCTCGGTCGCCTTCCTCGCGCTCCTCGAGCGCCTCTCACCGCTCGAGCGCGCCGTCTTCGTCCTGGCCGAGGCCTTCGAGTACGCCCATGACGACATCGCCCGGGTACTGGGGCGTGACGGTGCCGCGGTGCGACAGCTGCTCCACCGGGCGCGCGCCCACGTACAGGCCGGCCGCCCGCGCTTCGCGAAGGACGCCTCGGCTCACGAGGCCATGGTGACGCAGTTCCTCGGTGCGGTGCTCGAGGGCGACGTGACGGGGCTCGAGCGGTTGCTGCGCCATGACGTGACGCTCACCACCGACGGCGGCGGCAAGGTGCGCGCGGCCCTCAACGTCGTGCAGGGGGCCAACCGCGTCGCCCGCTTCTTCCTGGGCATCGCCGCGAAGCAGCCGGCCGACACGCGCGTCGAGCTGCGAAGCCTCAACGGGTGGCCCGCGCTGCTCGTCTTCGTCGGCCCGTCGCTCGCGTCGGTGCACCACTTCGAGACCGATGGGCACGTCATCGACGCCATTCGCACGGTGTCGAACCCAGACAAGCTCGCGGCCCTGAGACGCCACCTCACGCCGTCGGACGAGAAAGTCCCGGAATGACGAATGTTTTGCTCGGTGTTGCGACAGTCTCGAACCCGGCGCGTCGTTCAAAGACACCCCTCATCAGGAGCCGGGAATGGCCATCGAAGGCGTCAGTGACAGCAGCCGCACGCAGAGCCGAGCCGCCGAGCCCGCCGCGACGCGGGTCGAGAAGCAGGCCCCGGTGGAGCGGACCACGTCGGCCACCCGGTCGCACCCTGACGTGCTCGCCCACGCGGGACAGAGCACCTTTGGCCCGACGCCCGCTGGCCCGCAGCGCCCCGTCACCGAAGTCGAAGCGATGGACCGGCTCGCCGTCACCACCAGCAACGTCTCTCGCGCGACCGCGGCGCTGGAAGCCGCCAACGCGACGGTGCGCACCCACGAGGAGCAGCTGGCGAAGGAGCTGGCCCAGCTCGCCCCGTCGCTCAGCACCGACGACCTGCAGGCCTACGCCGATTCGTACCGCGCCGAGCGGGCGAGCGACTACGAGCGCGCGAAGGACGCGGCCCACCAGCTGAGCGAAGTGCTGCGCAACGAGGTGCCGGGCGCCCTCGAGCGGGCCGCGCAGGTCGGCACCGTGCAGACCGGGTGGGGCGCCAGCTACCTCGAAGCGGGCGTCGGCCGCGCGACGGAAGCGCTCGGCCAGTACGTGCGCCAGTCGCCGACCGGAGACGACGCGCTCCAGCGCTCACTCGAGTCGACCGCGAACGTGCTCGAGCAGGTCTCGACGGCCGCGGGCGCCGCCAGCGCTGGCCTTGCGGGCGTCGCGGAATTGGGCGGTCGATTCTCCGAGCTCGCCCGCGTGGCCGGAGACGCCTTCGGCATCGTCGGCGGCGCGGCCAGCCTCGCCGTGGCGTCCGACCGCATTCTCGATGGCACGGCGCGGGTCGACCACTACGTCGCCGCGGGGCTGTCGGTCGCCGAAATCGGGCTCGGCGTGGCGGCGATTGGAGGCGTCACCGTCGGCCTGCCCGTCACCGTCGCCGTCGGGGCTGCGAGCGTGGCAGTGGGCCTGGTGAACGGCTCTCGCGACCGGGCCGAGCTCGAGCGCGCCGTGTCGGGCCGGCTGCAGTCTCTCGGCTACGACGCCGCGCAGGCCGACGCGCTCGCGGCGCTCAACCCGAAGGCGGCCGGTGCGCTGCGCGACGCGGGCTTCACTCCGGAAGAGATTCAGTCGTTGGCGATGACGGCACCCGACATGATGGGGACGTCGCACGCCTTTGCGCAGGGCATGGTCGACAGCGCGAAGGAGCTCGGACTCACGCCATCGGAGTGGACGCGCTTCATCGACGAGATGGCGCCGAACGGCGATGCGGTCGCGCTCACCGTCACGCAGTGGATGGGCGAGGCCCGCGGGCAGGGCGGCCGGCTGTCCCGCTCCGAGTTGATCGACCGGCTGCGCGCCGATGACGCCCCGTCGCCGATGCCCGAGCTCGACGCGGCCGCCGACTGGCTCGCTGCCGGTGGGTGAGGCGTACCGGTCGGCTCTGCGACGCTGACGGCTGAAGCAGCCGTGGGACTCGTGCGCGCGACGAGACAGGTCTGGCCTGCGGAGCGACCGCGCTGGTCACCCTGCCGCTCCAGGTCACCAAGCGACTCGTCGTGAAGCCGGCGCGAGGCGACCGACGTGCGAGGCGCTCCGACGATGATGCAGGCGGAGGTGACCGCATCACGCGCCCCGCCGAGCGCTCACGGCCACAGGGAGCGCTCCGCAGCCGTCACGTCCCGGCCCTCGACGGTCCATGTCACACGGGCGGCTGGAGCCTCGTCTCCACCGGCATGACGCCCAGCCTCCCCGTCGTGTCCGGTTCCACGTCGTCCTCAGGCCAGCGCCTCGTGCAGGTGCAGGCCGTGAGTGGCGCCGTCTTCGCCGTCTTCCTCGCCGTCCACCTCGTGAACCAGGCGCTCGCCGTCCTCGGGCCTGCTGGCTACGACGCCGCACAGGGCGCCACCCGCGCCGTGTACCAGGCTCCAGCGGTCGAGCTCTTCCTGGTGGCGGCGCCGCTCGTCGTGCACCTCGCGGCGGCCCTCGCGCGGCTGTTCTTCTTCCGGGTGCCGGTGACGGTGGGCCCGTGGCGCACGCGCGCCTTCCGCCTCGCCGGCCGCTTTCTGCTGCTCGTCATCGTCGGCCACGTGGTGGCGACCCGCGGCGCCTCGTGGTCGGGTGCCGTGCCACAGGGCCCGCGCTTCGAGGGGCTCGCCTTCACCTTCCAGTGGCTGCCCCTCGTGTTCTGGCCGTACTACCTGCTGCTCGCGCTGGCGGGCCTGCTGCACCTGACGCACGGGCTGGCGGTGGCCACGCGGCTGATGGGTCGCCCGGTGCTCGGCGGGTGGGGCTTCTGGGCCGTCACGACGGTGGGTGGAGCGCTGCTCGTCGCGGGCCTCATCGCGCTCGGCAGCGGTCACTTCGACGTGGGCGACCCGATGACGTCGGCCTACGCGCGCTGGGTCCAGGCGTGGTGAGGGACAGCTCAGCGGCGCGATGAAGCGCTGGCCGCCGAACCGCACGGCAGCAACCACCACCCGGCGTTCGTCGTGAACGCAGCTTGCGCCCATCGACGGAATCGCCTTCGTTGCCGCGGCAGCGAGGTACGACGAGGTATGTGGTCGCGACAGCGGGAGCTTCCAATCGTGGGGACCGGCCCCTCGATGTTTCTTCGGCCCTTCGAGTTTCTGGTCGACCTGCACCGTCGCCACGGTGATGCGTTCCGCGTCGCGATTCTCGGAGGGCCCGTGACCTTCGTGGTGGGCGAGGCAGCGCGCCAGCACCTCGAGGAGACCTCGCGCTGCCCGCTGCGGCGGAGCGGTTTGTACAATCCGTTCGCCCGCGAGGTGGGGCTCGCCGTCTTCGACGCCGAAGGGGAAGCGCACCGTCGCGCGCGGGCGCTGTTGCGGGAGCCGTACTCGCGCGCGCTCGTCCTCGAGCACCGCGCCGCCATCGCGAGCCAGGTCGAGGCGGCGCTCGTCGACCTGCGCGAGCCCGCCGACCTGTTGGCGCTCACGTTGTCACTCGCCCAGCGGGCGGCGATGCGGGTCATCACGCAGGTGCCCCTCGAGCGACACGCCGCGGCGGTCTCCACCGCGGGGAACCGCGTCATGTACGCGCAGTTCAAGATTCTCCCCGAGTTCGTGCTGCGCCTGCCGAAGTACCGGCGCGCGCACAAAGAGATGATGACCGCGATCGAAGCGGCCGTCCGTGCGCACGAGGCGCACCCGCCGGCGCAGCGGCACATGATCGACGTCTGTCTTTCGGCTCGGCTCGACGATGGAACGAGCATGGACCGGCGGACCTTGATCGCCACCTGCGTGTACGCGCTCGCCGGCACCGAGATCTACGTGGGTCGCATCCTCTACTTCCTGCTCGAGGCGCTGCTCGAGCATCCCGAGTGGCTCGCGCGGCTGCGCGCCGAGCTCGACGACGCCGCCGACGACGGCGAGCGACCAATCTTCCGCGCGGTGCTGAACGAGACGCTGCGGCGGCGCCCGCTCATCCCCACCTACCTGTACGAGGCGACCGATGACTTCGCGCTCGGCGACCTGTCCGTCCGCCGGGGAGAACGGGTCGGCTTCTCGCCCTACCTGAGCCACTTCGACGAGCGCGTCTTTCCCGACCCGCTGCGCTTCGACCCTTCGCGCTTCCTCGACGACGACCGGCGTGCCGCGGCCCGAGCCACCATCACGCCCTTCGGTTGGGGTGACCACGCCTGTGTCGCGCCCGGCATGGTCGAGGCCTATGTCGAGGCCATCGTGCAGCCGATGCTGCAGCGCTGGGACGTCTCGATTCACCGGCGCGCAGCCCCACAGTTGCGAATGATGCCGCTCATTCGCCCGCGAAGACCGATGACGGTGACGACGGCCCGACGCTCCGCCGCGTGACGAAGGTGAAGGTCGCTCCGCCGCCGCACGACCGAGAAGGCGTGGACGACGCCAAAGGAGTGGGTCGGCCCACCGAGGCAGCGGCTGAGCTCGATGCCATGGGGTGGCCTGACGCTTGGCTCGGACGCCTCGTCGCAGGCGTCGGCCCGCCGAGGCAGCGGCTGAGCTCGACGCCACGGGTTGGCCTGACGCTTTGGCTCGGACGCCTCGTCGCAGGCGTCGGCCCGCCGAGGCAGCGGCTGAGCTCGACGCCACGGGGCGCCCTGACGCTCTGGCTCGGGCGCCTCGCCGCAGGCGTCGCGGTCACCTCGACGCGGTCGACGTCAGGCGCGCAGCTTGCGTTTGACGCGCGAGAGCTGCATCGGCGTGATGCCCAGGTACGAGGCGACGTCGGCCGGGCGCAGGCGCTCCTCGAGGTCCGGGTGGCGCTGCTGGAAGCGGCGGTAGCGAGCCTCGGCGTCCAGCACCGCGAGCTCGTACTCCTTCTGCTCGCGCTCCGAGTACACGCGCTCGATGACCTTCCGGCCGAAGCGGCCGAGGTCGGGGTGGGCGTCGTACAGCCGCTCGAGCGCGTCACCGTCGGCCACCAGCAGCTCCGAGCGCTCGAGCGCGACGATGCTCACCGTCGAGGGCTGCCGGCCGAAGAGCGAGCTGGGCGCCGCCACGAAGGACAGCGGCCGGAAGAAGTCCTTCGTGTACTCGTCGCCCTGCTCCGTGAGGAAGAAGCACCGCAGCGTGCCCCGCACGAGGAAGCCCACCTGCAGCGCCAGCACGCCCGCCTCGGCGAAGAGCGCGCCGCTCGACACCGTGCGCGGCTGAAACGCGGCGACGAAGGCGCTGGCTGCCTCGGGCCGCACCGGAGACACCGCCTGGATGAATTGACCCAACAGCTCGCGGTCGCGCGCGCCCGGGCTCCCGGGAGTTCGGCTGGCTGACATGCACCGAATCGTCGCACGGATGACACCGGGCCCGGCCCACGACGCCCCGGGCGCTGCTGTCAAGCACACGTGTTGTCGAGACGGAGCATCGCCTCGGCCATCACCCCGGGCATGGTCGCTCCCTTCCTCGCGCTGGTGCTGTCACAGGCGCACCCGTTCGACGACGTGGCGCGCGTGCTGCTCCACCCGCGCTGCGTCAACTGTCACCCCGCCGGTGAGGCGCCGCTCCAGACCGACGCCTCGCGGCCGCACCACCAGCACGTCACCCGTCGCATCGAGGCCCTCGGCACCCACTGCACGGCCTGCCACCGGCCGAACGCGCCGCAGGGCGTGGGCCTGCCGCCGAGCGCCGCCGAGTGGAAGATGCCCAGCGCCGAGCTGCCCCTCGTCTTCGAGGGCCGCTCGCCGGCGCAGCTGTGCGACCAACTGAAGGACCCCGCCCGCAATGGTGGCCTCTCACCCGAGGCGCTGCGCGAACACATGGCCCACGACCCGCGCGTGGTGTGGAGCTTCTCGCCCGGGCCCGGCCGCACGCCGCCGCCGCTCACCCACCCGCGCTTCCTGGAAGCCTTCGAGGCCTGGTTGCAGCAGGGCCAACCGTGTCCGAAAGAGGCGCCGAAGGTGCCAAAGTCGAAAGCCCCCGCTCCTGCCGAGAGACCGCGATGATTTCGTTCACCCTCAATGGCCAGAAGACCGACGTCGACGTGCCGCCCGAGATGCCGCTCCTCTGGGTGCTGCGCGACGTGCTCCACCTCACCGGCACGAAGTTCGGCTGCGGCATGGCGCTGTGTGGCGCCTGCACGGTGCACCTCGAGGGCTCGGCGCTCCGCTCGTGCATCACGCCGGTGTCGGCCGTCGAGGGCAAGGCCGTCACCACCATCGAGGGCCTCGCGCCGAAAGAGGCTCCACACCCCTGCCAGCGCGCGTGGGTCGAGCTGTCGGTGCCGCAGTGCGGGTACTGCCAGTCGGGGCAGCTGATGAGCGCCGCTGCGCTGCTGTCGGCGAAGCCCGAGCCCACCGACGACGACATCGACACGGCGATGAGCGGCAACCTCTGCCGCTGCGGCACCTACCCGCGCATCCGTGACGCGATTCATCGGGCCGCGCTGCTGGCGAAGGGAGGACGGCCATGAGCTTAAGTCGCAGGGCGCTCATCAAGTCGGGCGTGGCGGTGGGCGGCGGCCTGGCCGTGGCGGTGTGGCTCACCACCGAGCGCGGCAAGGGCTCGGCCGAGCTCTTCGCGCCCAACGCGTACGTGCGCATTCCCGCGAAGGGGCCGATTCGGGTCGTCGTCGGCCGCGTCGAGATGGGGCAGGGCACCGCCACCGCCGCGGCGATGCTGCTCGCCGAGGAGCTCGAGGTCGACCCGGCCAGCCTCGAGCTCGAGCTCGCCGGCGCCGACCGCGCGTATGACAACCCGTCGCTCGGGTTCCAGCTCACCGGTGGCTCCTCGAGCACCGTCACCAGCTGGGAGCCCATGCGGCAGGCCGGCGCCACGGCCCGCGAGCTGCTGAAGGAAGTGGCGGCCCGGCGCTGGGGCGTCAAGCGCAGCGAGCTGACCGCGAAGCTCGGCGTGGTGAGTCACCCGCCGTCGAGCCGCTCCGCGCCGTACGGCGAGCTGGTCGGCGACGCGGTGAACGTCACCATTCACACGCCCGACCTCAAGGCCCCGAAGGACTTCAGCGTCATCGGCAAGCCGCTCCCGCGCCTCGACGCGGTGGAGAAGACGAATGGCAACGCGGTGTTCGGCATCGACGTGCAGGTGCCCGGCGCGCTGGTGGCGGTGCTGGTGCGCAGCCCGGTTCCCGGCGGCACGCTGAAGTCCCTCGACGACGCGGCCGCGAAGGTGATGCCCGGCGTGAAGCACGTGGTGAAGGTGCCGCAGGGCGTCGCCGTGGTGGCGCAGACGTACTGGCACGCGCGGCAGGCCGCGAACGCGCTGGTGGTGGAGTGGGACGCAGGGCCCCTCGCCACCTTCGAGTCGGCGGCGCTGCGCGACACGCACCGCTCGCTGATGCAGGACGCCTCGAAGCGCTCGCGCGTGCGCGACGATGGAAAGGCCGACGACGTGCTGAAGGCCGCGGAGAAGACGCTGTCGGCCGAGTACTTCGCGCCCTTCCTCGCGCACGCGCCGATGGAGCCGCAGAACGCCACCGCCCACGTCACCGCCACCCGCTGCGAGGTGTGGGCGCCGACGCAGGGCCCGGGCCTCGCCAAGGAGGTTGCGGCGCGCATCACGGGCCTGCCGCTCGAGCAGGTCGTCATTCACCAGACGTTCCTCGGGGGAGGCTTCGGCCGGCGCATCGGGCAGGACTACGTCGCCGAGGCCGTCGAGGTGTCGAAGGCCATCGCCGCGCCCGTGAAGGTGGTGTGGAGCCGCGAAGACGACATGCGGCACTCGTTCTACCGCCCGTCCGCCACGCACGCGCTGTCGGCGGCGCTCGAGGGCGGCGAGGTGAAGGCCTGGCGCCACCACGTGTGCACCCAGTCGGTGCTGCTCCAGGTGCTCGAGGGCTTCGTGGGCGGGCTGTTGCCGCAGCTGCCGGCGGCGGTGAAGCAGAAGGCGGCCGACATGGCGAAGAAGGTGGTGCCGGGGCGCGACTCGACGTCGTACGAGGGCGCCGACTCGGTGGCCTACGCGGTGCCGAACGTCGCCGTCGACTTCACCCGCCACGAGCCGCTGGTGCCCACGGGCTTCTGGCGCTCGGTGGGCCACTCGCACACCGCCTTCGCCACCGAGAGCTTCATCGACGAGTGCGCCTGGGCCCTCGGGAAGGACCCGCTGGCCCTCCGGCGCGCGCTGCTGACGAAGCACCCACGGCACCTCGCCACGCTCGAGCGCGTGGCCGAGGCCTCGGGCTGGAGCACACCGCCTCCAGACGGCCGGGCCCGCGGCGTCGCCGTGCACGAGAGCTTCGGCTCGGTGGTGGCGGCCGTCGTCGAGGCGAGCGTGGCCGAGGACACCATTCGGGTGCACCGCGTGGTGATGGCCGTCGACTGCGGGCGGGTGGTGAACCCCGACGTGGTGCGCGCCCAGCTCGAGGGCGGCGCCATCTTCGGCCTCTCGGCGGCGCTCAAGCAGCAGGTGACGTTCAGGGAAGGCCGCGTGCAGCAGTCGAACTTCCACGACTTCGCGCCGCTCCGCCTCCACGAGTCGCCGCGCATCGAGACGCACGTGCTGCCCAGCGACGCGTCGCCCACCGGCATCGGAGAGCCCGGCGTGCCGGTGATGGCGCCGGCGCTGGCCAACGCGGTGTATGCGCTGACGAAGAGGCGCCTGCGCGCGCTGCCCTTGTCGCTGTCGGAGGCGACGTGAACGAGCTGGCGGCCATCGTGCGCGAGGGCCGCGCGGCGCTCTCGAAGGGGCTGCCGACGGTGCTGGCGACGGTGGTGGCGGTGCGGGGCTCGGCGTACCGCCGCCCGGGCGCGCGCATGCTGGTGACGAGCGAGGGCTGGCGCGCGGGCAGCATCAGCGGCGGTTGCCTCGAGGCCGACCTCACGCGACAGGCGTCGTTCCTCGTCGCGCATGGAGCCCCCGTCGTCCGCACGTACGACACCTCGGAAGACGCGGGCGCGCGCCTGGGCTGTGGCGGCGAGGTGGACGTGCTGCTCGAGCCGCTCCGCGACACCACCTTCCTCGACGAGCTGGCGCAGGTGGTCGACGCGCGGCGCACGCTGCGGGTGGTGACGGCGCTGTCGGGAGCGGTGGGCGAGCGCGAGGTGTGGCTCGACGGCGTGGTGGTGCGCTCGACGTGGACGCGGCCCCGTGAGGGCGTGCGCTGCTTCGACGAGACGGTGGGGCCGTCGCCGAAGCTGCTGGTGGTGGGCGCAGGCCACGACGCGCTGCCGGTGGCGCGGGTGGCCGACGAGCTGGGCTGGAGCGTCGACGTGTACGACTGGCGTCCGCACCTCGCGACGGCCGAGCGCTTCCCCTCGGCCACCGTCATCAGCGCTCCGGTGCCGATGCTCGGGCAACGGCTGCGGGTCGAGCCTGGCGCGCTCGCGGTCGTGATGGCGCACCACCTCGACTACGACGCCGCGGCGCTGGCGGTGCTGCTGCGGGACGAGCGCATGGCCTTCGTCGGGCTGCTGGGGCCCAGGCACCGCTCGGCGCAGGTGGTGGCGTTGGTGGAAGCGAAGGGTGGGCGGCTGACGGAGGCCCAGCGCGCGCGGTTGCGCTCGCCCGTGGGCCTCGACCTCGGCGCCGAAGGGCCCTCGGCGATTGCGCTGTCGATTCTGGCCGAGGCCCACGCGGTGCTGCGACAGCGGAGCGCGCAGCCGCTGTCGTTGCGGGAGCCGTCGTCGTCTCAGGCGTGGGGCACGTGACGGCCACCGGCGGCGAGCGCGTCGGCGCGCTGGTGCTCGCGGCTGGCGCGTCGACCCGCTTCGGCAGCCCCAAGCAGGTGACGCCGTGGAAGGGGCAGCCGCTCGTGCGCTTCGTGGCAGGCGAAGTCGCCGCGGTGGTGCCTCGGGTGGTGGTGGTGACGGGCGCGCACGCGGCGCTCGTGCGAGAGGCCCTCGAGGGCACTGCCGTTCAGCTCGTCTTCGCGGAGCACTGGGCACGCGGGCCTGGGGCCTCGGTGAAGGCGGGCCTCTGTGCGCTGGGCGACGTCGACGCGGTGCTCATCACGCTGTGTGACCTCCCGCACGTGACGCGCGACGACTACGGGCGCCTCGTCGGAGCCAGGGGCGGGTTGGTGGCCGCAGCGTTCGACGGCGCCGTCGGTGCGCCCGTCGTGGTGCGCGCGCCGTACCTCGAGGACCTCGCTGGGCTCGACGATGCGTCGGGCGCCAGTCAGCTCCTGCGTTCGCATCGCGCCCAGGTCGTCTCCGTTCCGTGTCCGGCGGCGGCGCTCGACCTCGACGTGCCGGTGGTCTGACCTGAGCGGCCTGCACCTGTCCAGCGATGCGGCCAGCTTCAGCGCCCGCTGCGGTGCTCGACCTCGAAGTACCAGTACCCTGAGCGACCGGCACCTATCCAACCTCCCAACGAGCTTCAGCGCCCGCTGGCGGCGCTCGAGCTCGCCGTACCAGCGCCCTGAGTGGCCGGCACCGGTCCAGCTTCCCGGTGAGCTTCAGCGCCCGGTCAAGGCCGGCTCGCCTGGTCGTGCGGCGGTGAGCGCACGAAGCGCCCACACGACGAGGACCAGCACCACCGCGGCGCCGACGATGACGGCCGGCACCGCAGACATCGTGTCCTCTTCACCGCCGTACACGCGGGCCAGCACGAACGAGGTGAGGTTGTTGAGCAGGTGGGCCATCGCGCCTGGAACCACGCTGCCGGCCCGGTGCGCGCCCCACCCGAGGAAGCACCCGACGCCGAAGGCGAACAGCCCCTGCCGCACGTCCAGGTGCCAGAGCCCGAAGAGGACCGCGGTGAAGACGATGCCCCTCGCCGTGCCCCAGCGCTCGACGAAGCGCGTCTGCACGTAGCCGCGGAAGAGCAATTCCTCGAGCACGCCGGGCACCACCGCGCCCACCAGCACCAGCGCCGCGAACGAGGCGACGGACTGCTGCGAGGCCTTCGAGAAGAGCTCGAGCATGCCGCTCTTCGGGAAGCCCAGGACGTCGAGCACCCCGACGGTGAGGGGGCCGACGCTCAGCGTTCCCACGAGGAGCAACGGCACCAGCACCCAGCGCGGCGGCTCGTCGCTCCAGCGCAGGCGCGCGGCGAGGCTCGGCGCCGCGTCCTTCATCACGTCGGGCCCCTTCCACAGCGCGAGGCCCATCGAGCCCTGCGACAGCACTGCCGACACGATGAGGAACCAGGGGGTGGCCATCAACGTCGGCATCAGCGTGTCGGGCGTGACGCCCTGCGCGAGGAGGACGAACGCGAACAAGACGCCGGCCACGCCGCCCAGGGAGAGGGTGAGGCCCTGGGCCGCGAGCAGCACCACGAATACGGGAAGCAGCGCCGGCTTCGTCGGCGCTGCGCCTGGCGCTCCCTCGAGGCCGCCTGGTTCCACGGCGAGCGTCGGCGGCGCCGCGAGGTCGTCCCCTGCTGCGCCCGGCGCGAGGGCCGGGCGTGCCGGGTGGGCTGCGTGGCCGGCTGCTTCGGCCGCGCGCGCGACGTGGGGCTGTCCCTCTGCGAGGCCGGCTCCTGTTCTCGCCGGTGTCAGGCCAGCCGCGTCACCGTGGGTGTCCGACGTCGCGGCCACGGTGGACACCTGGGCTTCGGACGACCCGGACGTCGGCGCGTCGCGTCCCGGAGTCGCCGCTGGCGGGGACTGCGTCGATGGCCCCTCGGTGTTCGACATGTGCCCCCTTGGGTGTCGGTCAGCGCGAGCCCTTCTTCGGTGGCGTCGGCGGGGTGGGCTTCTTCGCGGGCGGTGGCGGAGGCGGCTTCACCGGTGGCTTCGTGGCGGCCACCACGGGCCCGGGCTTCTGTGGCGGCCGGGTCGTCGTGACGGGCCGCGAAGGAGACTTCTTCGGTGGCTCGGGCAGGTCTTCCACTTCGACCTCGAGCGGCGGCGCCGGGGGCGGCGTCAGCGCCGACGTCACCGCGCGCCCCTCGAGCGTGAGCTGCGTGAAGCGGCAGGCCCCCTCGAGACACCCCACGGCGGCCCGCGGCGTCTCGCCGAGCACGTTCTTCCAGTACGGCCCCAGGTGCAGCCCGTCGCCCAGCACGCGCGCGTCGCGCCCCTCTCCGATGACGGCGAAGAGCTCGCCCGTCGAAGGTTCGAGCCGCAGCTCGGCGACCTGCCCCGTCGTCGACGTCGGTAGCGGCGCTCGCATCTGGCCCTGCTTGTCGGGCCCGAGGTTCCATTCCATCACCGGCTGCCCGCCGGAGCCCGAGAGGATGAGCATCACCGAGCGCCCACCCGTGCCCAGCAGCATCAGCGCGCTGCGCGCCTCGGGTCGCGGGCCGCGGAAGAGCTCGATGAGCGGCTCGAGCGCCCACGCTTCGTCTGCCTGCGTGTCGACCTTCGCCGACAGGCGCAGGCCTTCTCCGTCGACCGTCGCGTCGACCAGCGCGTGGCCGCCCGCCGCGTCGTCGGGCTCGCCGAAGCGCACGCCGCCCTGCTCGAACGTCACCGGCCGGCCGCGCGCCATGACGGTGATGGTGTCGGGGCCCTCGCCCAGCGTCAGCGTGCGTGTTTCCTTGTCGAGGCGGCCGGGCGTCGAGGTGGGAAAGCGCGCGCCGTCGTCGCTGAGGAGCTCTTCGGCCGCCGGCTTTCGTGAGGCCTCGGCCCGCGCGCGGAAGAAGACGGTGCCGACGATGATGGCGGCGAACCCCACCAGCGCGAGGGCGCCGATGCGCGCGGCCTTCTGCAGGCGCTCCTTCGCCAGGCGCAACAACCGGCGCGCCTTCGTCTCCTTCGACGGCATGGGCGCCGTCGTCATCGGCACCAGCAGCTCGAGCTCGGCGAGGAAGGCGCCCACCGACGGGTACCGGTCTTCGGGCGCGGGCTTGAGGCAGCGGGCGACGATGCCGTCGAGCCGCTTGTCGACGCCGGGCTTCTTCACCGACGGCGGGTCGAAGTGGCCCAGCGGCAGCTCGCCGGTGAGCAGCTCGTACAGCATCACGCCGAGCGCGTAGAGGTCGGCCCTCGGGCCCGCGGTCTTCGCGTCGACGCGCTGCTCGGGCGCCATGTACGACGCGGTGCCCATGGCCACGTTCGTCTGGGTGAGGTTCTGCGGCGTCTGCCCGGACTTCTCGTCGAACCCCGCGAGCCCGAAGTCGGTCACCTTCGGAATGCCGCCGGCCTGCTCGTCGAAGAGAATGTTCTCGGGCTTGAGGTCGCGGTGAATGACGCCGCGGTGGTGCGCGTAGTCGATGGCGCGGGCCACCTGCGCGAGCGTCTTGAGCGCCGTCATCGTGTCGAAGTCGGGGTCGCGCATGCGCTCGCGCAGCGCCGGGCCGTCGACGAACTCCATCACCAGGTAATACGTCTCGGCGGACTTCCCGCGGTCGACGATGCTGACGATGTTGGGGTGGCGCAGGGTGGCGAGCGCCGCGGCCTCTTTCTCGAAGCGGGCGACGAACTGCTCGTCACGCGCCAGCTCGGGCTTGAGCAGCTTCACCGCCACCGTGCGGCCGAGTGACAGCTGCACCGCCTGGTGCACCTCGCCCATGCCGCCCTTGCCGACGAGCTGCACCAGCCGGTAGCCGGGAATGAGGTCGTCCTGGCGGGCGCGGGCGACGGCGGTGTCTGCCGGGACGATCATGACGGTATGCCGGCGAGCCCGGCCACACGTCTTTCTATGTCGAAACCGGTCGCGGCGCTGCGTTCTGCAGCGGGCCCAAGCGGCTGGTCCCCACATGGGCGCACAGCGTTCAGACAGAAAGGCACCGCATGACTCACCGTCTCGTCCAGTCCGTCGTCGTCCTCACCGCGCTCCTGGGCACCAGGGTCTTCTGGACGAAGAACGTCTGGTCGCGACAGTTCAGCTTCATGAGGGGCCAAAGACGCTCACGCTCGAGCGGTAGCCTCACGCGAGTGGGTGGACGCAGGTCGAGACGAAGCGCGGCTCCGCTTTGGACTGAGCCTTCAGCAGGCCTCTTCTCTCGCACCGTGTGGCGAGTGGACGACGGCCCGATGGGCCTGCTTCGATGAGCGCCCTCGATGGAGCCACGCACGCGCCTCATCCTCGTCACCTTCGCCCTCACGCTCGCGCTCGGTGTCGGCTCGGGCTGGGCCATCGGGCGGAAGACCATCGCTCGTCCAGCCCCCGTGCCAGAGCCGGCTCGCCCCACGCGGCCGGCGCCCCCCGTCGCGCAGCGGCCGTCACTCTCGCCCGAGACCGCCCAGCTGCTGACCAACCTCTCCTCGGAGGACACGGCGACGTGGCGTGAGGCCGCGGTGCGACTGTCCTTCACGCGACCGTTCCCCGACGAGGCGCTCGAAGCGCTGAGACACACGAGCGCGAAGCCCCGCGTGCTCGAGGTGCTCGACGGAGCGCTGGCCAACTGTCTGTCGCTCGAAGAGGTGCGCAGCACCGCCCTGCGCGAGCTGCTCGCGCCCGCCCTCACGGACGCGAGGGAGCGCATGAAGGACGGCCTGCGCGTGCGTCTCGGAGCGCTCGACGTGCCGCCCGAGTCCGGGGCTGTCGTCGCGGTCGCGCTCCAGGCGCTTCGCTCGCGCGACATGGAGAAGGTGGTGCGGGGCCTGCGCGCCCTCGCGAGCGCCCGGCCCGCCTGCGCGAAGGAGCGCGTTCGCGCCCTGCTGGCCAACGGCAGCGTGGGCTTCGACGTCGATGGTGAGGTCGTGCGGGTGCGCGAGGTCGCCGACGAGGTGCTGCGCGAGCTCCCTGCGGGTACGACGCCGCTCGCCGGCCTCGAGGCCGTGCTCAAATCGACCCCGGTGTTCGAGACGGCGCGCGAGGTGGTGCCGGGGGCCGCGAAGGCCGAGTCCGTCGACGCCTGGTTCGAGCTCGCGCGGCCCGTCTGGCGCGCCTACTGGGACGCCGCTCAGGCCGCCGACGGCGGCGTGCCGTCGGACGAGGCCTGGCGTGACCGCGTGAACGCGCTCCTCCACTTCCGCGAGACCCGTCGGCTGCAACCGCGCGGCCGCTCCCTCTTGCACCTCACGAGTCGCGCGCCGGTGTCGTGCGAGGTCGCCACCACCGCCGGAGTCGTGGCGAAGGCCCGGCTGCCCCTCGACTACGAAGGTGACGTGCCCGACGACGTCGTGCACCTCCGCTGCGGCACCGCCGACGAGGCCCCAGTGCTCGACCGGTCGTTCACCTTCGAGCCCGGTGACGAGCTGACCATCGAGGTGCTCCCGTGACGGCGCTGGTGTCGTTGGTTCTGTTGGGCACCACCTGGGTCGCAGACGAGAAGCCGACGCGCTGTGACGGCGTCTTCGCGCTCATCGAGCGGAGCGCCCCCGAAGTGGTTCGCGCGGCCCTCACGCCCGCCACCCTCGACGCGCCGGGCACCGGGGCCTGCGCGAAACGAACGCCGCTCCTCGCCGCAGCCGAGTGGGGCCGCCCCGACGTCGTCGAGGTGCTGCTCGCCATGGGTGCCGACGTGAACTTCACCGTCGTCGAGCGCCAGGGCCCACTCCAGGGCCGCGTGACGGCCGAATGTCTCGCCCGCGCCAACGGGCACGACGCGGTGGGCGCGATGCTCCGCAAGCGCGGCGCGAAGGACACCCGCGACGGTTGTCTCAAGCGCGCCGCCCTCGTCGCCGCGGTCGCCGCCGAAGACGCGGTTCGACTGGCGAAGGAGCGCAAGGCGGGCAACCGGCTGCCGCCCGCGCAGTTGGTGAGCGCGCTGAAGGTGACCGATTGCGGGGCCGCGCGCGGGTACTGCACCGAGCTGGTTCGCCACCTGCCGAAGGAGCCCTCGGAGCTCCGCGACCAGGCGCTCGACGAGCTCGAGACGTGGGTCGAGGTGTTGCCGGGCCTGCGTGAGCAGCTCGCGAGCCTTCGCCGCGCCCGCGACGCCCGTTTTCGCTGAGGGGCTGGCCCGACTCGCCCGGTGGGGTTGACCCCCGGTTCCCTCACCCGAGGACCCCGTTTCGTGTGGCCCGGCGCACCCGGCACCTGCCTTGCTGACGGAGTCCTCCGTCGTCCTCCTCCTCCCAGAGGCGCTCCATGCAGAGCTCGCGGTCTCGACTTCGGCCGACTGACGTCGGTCTTCCGGTTTGGTGGGTCGGTGAAGCCCGCAGGACGCCCCCCATCCGCGCAGGGCGTGCGATGTTTCACACCCGTGACGGGCGCCGGGTTGTGTGGTCTGGAGGCGCGCGATGAAACCGCTCGAGCCAGCGTCGTGCTGTGTCGCCCGGGGTACCCGGGTGCGGACCCGTGATGGCGAGAAGGCCGTCGAGTTCCTTCGCGTCGGAGACGAGGTGACGGCGGTCGACCCCGCCTCCGGCCGACGCGTGAGTACGCGCGTGGTGGAGGTGCGGGTGAGCCGCCGTGAATGCCTCTCGCTGCGCAGCGCCACCGGGACGATGGAGTGCACCACCGACCACCGGCTCTTCGACCCCGACGCCCGGGCCTTCGGTGACGCGGGCGACTGGGCGCTTGGGAAGCGTGCGCACGTCGTCGAGGTGCCCGAAGACGACGACGAGCCGCTGCGCGCCGTGGCCGTGTCGAGCGACGCGCGCTACGTCACCATGCTCGACGTGTTCGATGTCTCCGTGGAAGACGCCCTGCACACCTTCGTCGCCAACGGCTTGTTGGTGGGTGACGCCACGCGAGGCGCCTGACGACCCGACGTGGGCATGGTAGGTCGCCCACCATGCGTCGCCTCGCCCTCGTCCTTGCGCTCGTCACCTCGACGCAGGCCCTCGCCTCGCCGTCTCAGCGTTCGTTCATCTCGGGTGTCGGCGTCGGCCTCATCGGGCTCGGCGTCGGTGCGCTCGGCCTGGGCGCAGGCCAGCTCATCGCGTCGAACGACACCCGCTTGACCGTCATGGCCTATTCGCAGCAGGCGCCGACCGAAGCCGAGGCGCCGGGCTTCCGGCTCATTCTCGATGGCAGCCAGCGGGCCTTCACCATCGGCCTGGTGTCGGGCATCACGGGTCTGGTGCTGGTGGCGGGCGGAGTGGTGGCGCTGCTGCTCGACCGCCCCGAGCCAGCGGTGTCGTTCTTCGTCTCGCCGACGGGCGCGGGTGGTGTGCTGGGGCTCTCGGGTCGATTCTGAGTCAGAGCCGGGCCTCCGGGCCGCGCGGCGCCGCGGCGGTGCGCAGCAGAAAACCTCGGTGACTCCGCGAGCCCTTCAGCCCACGGGGACCCGGCGCCCGTCGAGCACCAGCGTGAAGCGCGCCTCGCCCTGCCATCGCCCCGTGCGCAGCGTCGGGCTCCACGTGCGGTACGCGGGCAGAAAGCGCGCGACGTAGTCGGCGACTTCCGCGTCACTCAACCCCGGTCGGCCCGCCGCCCGCATCGCCCGCTCGGCCTCGATGCGCCACGCGACGACGTGCGTCGGCTCGAGCAGCTCGAGTGACACCATCGCGTCGAGGTGCCGGTGCCACGCCTCGTAGGCCTGGAGCAGCTCGTTGGGTACGACGAGCTGCGGGTCGTCGACGCGCTCGACGGGGGTGAACCCCAGCATCCACCCTTCGACGATGACGACGTCGACGGCCCCGGTGCACGGCGTCACCTCGGCGCTCCGGTCTCCGCGCCCGCCATGCATCGACTTGTCGTAGCGCGGGAGGTCGACGGCCCGGCCCTCGCGCAGCGCCGTCAGCACCCGCTCCCCGAGCGCGACGTCGTGGGTCCCCGGGTATCCCCGATGCTCGAGCACCGGGTTCCCCGCGTACCGCGCCGCGAGCGCGAGCTGCTCGGCGCGCGTCAGGTAGAAGTCGTCGATGCTGAGCGCCACCGCGCGGACGCCCAGCACCTCGCCGCACAGCCGCGTGAGCAGGCCCGCCAGCGTCGTCTTCCCAGCGCCCTGGGGCGCGTTGAGCCCCAGCATGACGGGCCTTCGGCGCTGCAGCGTCAGCCGGTGTTCGAGCCACCGCGCGATGGGCACGCACAGCCATTGCACGCGCTCGTCGTGCAGCGGCCCGGGTGGCACCTGCCCGTCGAACCAGCGCGCCAGCCGCGTCCAGCTCGCGTCGTCGGTGAGGCCGAGCGACTCGAGGCGCGCGAAGGCCGGGCCAGCGGTGGCGAGCGGGTGCATGGCCGACACCATGCGACGCTTCCGGGAGCCGCGCACGCGCCTGCCCACTCGACTCGCCTCGGGGAACTCCACGAGTCTGGCCTCGGCCGCGGCGCGGGTGGCGTGCACGGTGTGGATGCGGCGCCGGTCTCCGCAGGAACAGCGCAACACGTCGGTGCCGAAGGTGCGCTGGTGCAGCGTCGCCCAGTCGTGCCGGCGCTTCGTCTTCATCGGAGGTGAGGCGAGGGGCTCCGGCGGAATGGGCGCGCCCTCCGGCTGCCGGGTGACGAGGGGCCGCAGCCTTGCGTTGGGACGCCGTGGGAGCTGGTGAGGTGCGCGTTGCGGGCGGCGTCAGGGCCACCAGGTGCTTCACCAGGGCCGCGGCGGAGAAGGTGAAGGGACTGCCCCCGGCGCTACTTCAGTTTCAGCTTGAGCTTCGTCGTCTCGTTGGGCGCGATGGTGATGCTGCGCTGCTCGTTCACGTTCGCCCCCTCGTTCACCAGCACGAGCTGGTGCCGCCCCGCCGGCAGGCGCTTCTTGAAGAGCGGCGTCGAGCCCAGCGGCTCCCCGTCGACGGCGACCTTCGTCCACGGCTCGGTCTCGAGGGTGAGGAACCCTGGCTCGAGTGGCGCCTCGCTCCGCGGTGGTGGCGGCCGCTTCGTCGGCTCGAGGGCCGTCAGCGTCACGGTGAGCGCCTTCGACTCTCCGTCCGACAGCGTGATGTCCTGCTCGGCCCGCTTGAAGCCCGCCTTCTCGACCAGCAGGTAGTGCGTCTCGCCGGGGCTCAGCTCGAGCGTCTGCGGGCTGGGCCCGAGCGGCTTGCCGTCGACGCGCACCGTGGCCTTCGCCGGGGTGGTGGTGATGGTGAGCGTCGCTGCGCGCGGCGTGGGCGCGGGCTCGTCGGGCGGGACGGGAGCCAGCGTCGGCAATGGGGCGGGTGTCGGCGGCGCAGGCGGAGGCTGCGGTACGGCCACCAGGGGCGGCGCTGGGGCGGGCTCCGTGGCGCTGCGGGTGACGACCCACATCCCGGCGCCCGCGACGAGGGCGGCCAGCACCGCGCCCACCACGAGGCCGGTGCGCGGGGCCCTCGCGGGCGGTGGTGACGGGGCTTGGACGCTCGACGTCGCCCCCTGGGGCTTGAGGGCGATGACGAAGTTCTGCTGGCCCTGCGCCGTGGCCTTCGTTCGCACCACCAGGTCGTCCGTCCCCAGGCGGCGCATGAAGTCGGCCGGAGACTCCGCCGGCCCCAGCTCGGCCATCGCCGCGTCGAGCGCCGCCGCCACCTCGGCGCACGACGGGAAGCGCTGCGACGGGTCGCGCTCGAGCATGCGCATCGTCACCGCGTCGAGTGAGGCTGGAACCGGCGTCACCGACGAGGGCGGGAGAAGGGGCTCCTCGAGCACCTTCGTCATCACGTCGAGGTCGCGGTCGGCCTTGAACAGGCGCCGGTGCGCGAGCAGCTCCCACAGCACCACGCCGAGCGCGAACTGGTCGACCGCCGGGCCCATGCCCGTCGCCAGAATCTGCTCCGGCGCCATGTACGAGAGCTTGCCCTTCAGCACGCCAGTGTCCGTGCGGCTGGCCCGGTTGGAGGCGCGGGCGATGCCGAAGTCGACCACCTTCGTCAGGCCGTCTTCACGCACCATGATGTTCTGGGGGCTGATGTCGCGGTGCACGACGTGGAGCGGCTGGCCGGCGCCGTCGGTGGCGCGGTGCGCGTGGTCGAGCCCCAGCGCCGCGTCGCGCACGATGCGCGCCACCACCGCGGCCGGCACCGGGTGTTGCTGCTCCGCGGCCCGCCGCATCAGCTGCGCGAGGTTGCGCCCGCGGATGTATTCCATCGCCAGGTAGTAGGTGCCGTTCCACTGGCCCACCTCGAAGATGGAGACGACGTTCGGGTGGTTCAGCGTCGCCGCCACCCGCGCCTCGTCGAGGAACTGGTCGATGAAGCCGTCTTGCTGCGCCAATTCGGGCAGCAACGACTTGAGGATGACGGGCCGCTCGAAGCCCGGCACGCCCTTCTGCAGCGCGTAGAACACCTCGCCCATGCCGCCGATGGCGAGCCGGTGCTGGATTTCGTACTTGCCGAAGACGAGGTCCATGGAGGGCGGTGCGGCGGCGTCAGTCGTCGAAGAAGCGTGTCAGGGGCCACAACACCAGCGTCGCCACGAGGGTGACGGCTGCCGAGACGAGCAACACGTTGGTGGCCAGCGCGAAGGCCTCGCCCCGTGAGGCGAGCTGCTCGAGCTCGAGCGCCGTGACGTCGAGGGCCGCGCGCTGCCGGTACGCCGCCTGCGTGCCGTGGAAGGCGAGGCCCGTCGCTCCCGCGGCCAGGCCGAGCGCCGCGGTGACACCCGCTGAGGTGAAGAAGACGGCCCGTGGCACGGGCTTGAAGGCCGTCGTGGGCACCTGCCCGGCGGCGATGGCGAGCGCTCGTGGCGCCGCGGCCGAGCCCTCCGTCAGCAGCACGCCGTCGCGGTCAGCCGTCTCGACGACGTACTCGAGGGTGAAGCCGCGCTCGTCGGCGGTGAACTCACCGGGAATGACGCCGCGCCAGGCCCCGTCGTCACCGCGCTCGAGGGCGAGCGACGAGAAGGCCTTCTGCCCGGCCCGCCGGTACTGCAGGCGCATCGTCTCGACGACGCCCGCCGTGTCGCGCACCCGGTACGAGAAGCGCAGCGGCCGGCCGCCCTGGGGCTCGCGCGGCGGCTCGCCCGTCAGGCGCAGGTTGGCGATGAGGCGCGCCCGCTCGACGTCGCGCAGCTGGTTCGCCAACGCCTTCTCTTCCGTCTGCACCTTGCGGAAGACGGCCAGAATCTTCGGGGGCGTGTCGGCCGGCAGGTCGTAGTCGGGGCGCGCCCGCAGCAGCAGGCGAAAGGGCCGCTCGGCGTCCACCGGGTCCTCGACGATGGCGCGCGCGCTGCCCTGGAGCCGGTACACCTCGAGGCGCTGCTCCTGCGAGAGGTCGTCGCGCGCCAACAGCGCCTCGGCGAGCGGAATCACCTGGTCGTACTCGAGCGAGCGGTACAGCTCCTGGAGCTGCGCGAGCGCCTGCGGCCCGTTGGTGATGGCCGGGGGCTGGGCGGCCGCCGGGGCGCTCCCCTTCTTGCCGCCGAGCGCGGGCGAGGTGAGCAGCATCACGACGACGAAGAGCCGAGCGCCCATTCGCGAGCGAGCTTCTCACAGGGCCGCTGCGCCCCGCCCGCTTTTGGTGCTGCGGTGCCAGGCCCGGGTGTCCGCTCGTCGAACCAGCCCGCGCGCCTCGGGCCCTCGCGCTTCCCCCGTCGCGGTGCTCAGCAGCGACGGGGCGTCACTCGGCCAGCTCGTAGTCGAGCTCGAGCTCGAGCAGGTCGACGGCCACCTCGGCCTCGTCGGCCCGCCGCGCCCCCTGCGTGCGCACGCCCACCGACACGGCGTGCTGCTCGAACCAGGTCGTATCGAGAGTCGTCGCCTGGCCCTCGCCGAACCCGGGGCTGTCGGCGGTGGCGGGCCAGGCGGCGAGGGGCCTCCACTGCCCGTCGACCCACGCGACGAGCTCGACCCCGGGGAGCGCTCCACCGTCGGGCGCCTGCCCCGAGCCTCCCGCTCGGCTGCGCACGGTGAGGCGGCTCCACCGCGCGGTGAGCGGTACGCCCAGCGTCGACAAGGGCAGCCGCCAGCTCACGCCCGGGCGCGCCGTCGCGCTCTCGAGCAGCCACAGCTCGTCGAGGTGGTTGCTCGTGCCCAGCTGGCGGCCGCCCACCAGCACCATGCGCTCACTCGACGGGTCGAACGCCAGCGTGGCGTCTTCGCGCAAGAGGAGCGGCCCATCGGGCGTGTACTCGAGCCGCGCCGCCCAGCCTCCGCCGTCCACCGATGACTCCCGCGCCGTCACGCCGGGCCCGTTGCCCTCGCGCCCGCCGAGCACCACCCAGCTCGCCCGCGTCGGGTCGAAGGCGCAGGCGTGGCCATCACGCGCCGATGGCAGGCGCAGCCGCGTCTCGCGCACCCAGGCGCCGCCCGTGTAGCGGTACACCTCGCGCGAGCCCGTCGTAGTGCAGCCGCCGTCGCACGACTGCTGAATGCCTCCGATGACCGTCGGGGCCCCGCGGTCGTCGACGGTGCCGCAGGTGTCGATGAGGGGCGGCACGTCGCCGGTGACGCCGAGGCGGGTGACGACGCCACCGGAAGAGACCCGCAGGCGGAAGCTGCTGGCGCGCTCGGCCGTGCCGGCGGGCTGGTC
>JALOQF010000649.1 GCA_025459425.1 Myxococcaceae bacterium
ACGAGCCTCGAGGGCACCGTCGCGCTCGCGAGCGGCGCGGGCGACACGGCGACCGAGCTGGTGAGGCTGCCGACCTCGATGGCCCCTGGCACCTGGTTCGTCGGCTGCCTCGTCGACCCCACCAACACGCTGGCGGAGCTGAACGAGACGAACAACGCGCTCGCCTCGAGCCCCGTGCAGGTCGTCCAGTCGTCGCTGCGAGTCGTCGACTCGCAGCTGCCCGACGCCACGGTAGGCCGCGGGTACTTCTACCGGTTGTCGGCGGTGGGTGAGAGCAGCGCGGCCACGACGTGGAGCCTCGCCCCGGCCCAGGGCGCGCTGCCCGAGGGGTTGTCGCTGTCGGCGTCGGGAGAGCTGACGGGCACGCCCACCGGCGTCGGAGGCACGGGCGTGCGCGCGTTCACCGTGGTGGCGAGCAACGGGGGCCGCCTCGCGACGGCGCGGTTGGTGGTGCGCGTACTCATGGCCACCTCGCAGGTCGAAATCACCACCACCTCGGTGCCGGCCATCGTCAACAGCCCCTCGGCGGTCTTTCAGCTGCCGCTGGGCGCCGCGGGCGGGTCGAGGCCGTACACCTGGCGCGTCGCCGCGGGCACCTTGCCACCGGGCCTCTCGTTCACCAGCGAGGGCGTGCTGCAGGGCGCGCCCCGCCAGGGCACGGTCGACGGCACCTCGCGCGTCACCTTCGAGGTGCGCGACGCGCTGGCGGTGACGGCCCGACGCGAGCTGGCGCTGCTCCGACGCGCTGACGGGGCAGAGCTACACGCAGGACATCGCAGCGCAGAACGCCGACAACAGCGCGCTGGCGAGGCCGCTGACGTGGACGGTGACGGGCGCGCTGCCTCCGGGGCTCGGCACGGCGCAAGAGGGCGAGGTGTTCTCGATTTCCGGCCGGCCCACCCGCGCGGGGCTGTTCCGCTTCACGCTGTCGGTGGAAGACGCCCGCGGCCGTCGCGACAGCTTCGAGTACACGCTCGCGGTGTACACCAACCGGTTCCGCGTGCTCGCCGCAGACCTGCCGCAGGTGCTGCGCCCCGGAGACACCGTCGCGGTCACCTTCTCGACGGTCCCCGCTGGCACCGTACGCTGGTCGTTGCTGAACGGAACGCTCCCCAGCGGGCTGTCGTTCTCCCCCGAGGGGACGCTGTCGGGCACCATCGAGGACGTCGAGACGAACGTGTCGAACTTCAGCTTCGTGGTGGAGGCGAAGGACGACACCGGCGCCTCGGGGTTGGCGCCGTTCGGCTTCGTGGTGGAACGGGCTCCCCGGCTCATGAACTGCAGCGCGGTGGACGTGGGGCCGCTGGGCGCGCTGCTGGCGCTCTGTGTCCTGGTTCGGCCCCGGCGTCGCAGAGCCTGAGCCTCGGGCCCACAGCGTGAACGGCGCCCGGAGAATCAGCGCATGCGGCCTTCCGCGCGGCGCTTGAGCTCGAGCAGCCACCGGTCGTGCAGGGCCGCCAGCTTCGTCGGGACGAACACCTTCTGCATGAGGGTGAGGAAGCCGAACTGGCTCTCTTCGGTGACGACGCGGCAGCCGGTGGCGGTCGGGACGATGAGCCAGGCGTGGTAGCCCTGAATGTCGTTCTTGTACGACTCCCAGCCGAGCCGGTACGGCGGGCTGAACTCCTTCACCGTCGAGACGAAGGTCTGGTCCATGGTGCGCCAGCTGAACTCGGCGTCGGCCGCGAGCGTGCTTCCAGCCGGAGTCGTGACGCGCACGTCGGCCGCGCCCTCGTACCACCCGGGCCACGCCTCGGCGGCGACGAGCTCGGCCCACACCACCTCGGGCGATGCGGCGACGTCGATCTCGTTGTGCACGAAGAACTCGGAGCGGTCGGGCCCATACCGCGCGGGCCAGTTGATGCGGTCGGCCTCGGCGGGCGCGGGCCCCAGCTCGTTCGAGGGCGCCCCGACGCGGGGCACCGACGCGCAGGCCGTGAGCGCGAGAAGGACGACGAGGGTCGCGTTCGACCTGCTCATGGGTGCACCTTGATGGAGAGAGGCGCTTCGCTCGACAGCGTCACCTTCGATTCGTCGAACGTCGGCGCGCGCAAGAGCGGCACCACGTCTCGACTGGTCCCCCAGGCCTCGGTGGGAACGCCGAAGAGGTTGGTGTCGACCTTCCCGTTGTCATTGGCGTCGTGGGCGACCGAGACGGCATAGACGCCGGCCGGCGCGGCGAACTCGCACGACCAGGCTCCGTTCTGCTGGCGCGCCTTCACGAACAGTCGCGACTTCGACGAGTCCATGGGGAAGCCCGCGGGCGCATCGAACAGCGCGCAGGTGATGGTGCCGCCTCGGGCGGCATCGACACCAGTGAGGATGACGCGCAGGGGCGCGGGGGTGTTGGAGAGGAGCAGCGCGACGAGCAAGACCATGAATCACCTGTGAGTGGGTTCAGCGGGGGAAACACTTCGACGACGTCGGGGGCTCCGTCATGGGCCGACGGGTTCACCGTCAGCGTGCCGTCGTCGATGCGGGCGGTGGCGCGGTGCACGACCTTCGCGTCGTCGGTCAGCTCGAAGTGGAAGGTGGCGCGCCAGCCCTTCGCGGGCCCACGCTGGAACACGAGCGGCATCGCCCGAAAGAAGCCCGGGGCCGAGGTGGCGCGCAGGCTCGAGCGGACCCGCCGCACCGGCTTGTGAGGGAAGCGCTTCTGCACGTGCGCTTCGGCGTCCGAGCCGGCCACGACGTAGACGGGCTCACGGCGCTCCGTCAGCGGGCGCACCACCTCTTTCAAGAAGCCGGGGCGGTCGGTGACGAACGGCGTGAGCACCTCGTCACCGGCAGGGCACACCGCGATGCAGTGCGCGGCTTTGTAGTTGGGTTTGTAGGCGAGCGACTGCCACATCGAGGCGCTCTCCGAGATGCTCACCTTGTCGCGGAGCGCGTGTCGGTCCTTCGCCTCGGCGACCTCTTCGAGCAGGTCGCCGAAGCCCGTCATGAACTCGCGGTAGTTGTGGTCGAGGCAGGCCGAGAACCGGAAGCCTCCGTCGGGCTCGATGGCGCCGACCGGACACGCGGCGACACACAGCTTGCAGTCGACGCATGGGTTCACGTCGACCACCGGCTTTCGGCCGGCGATGTCGGCCGTCGTGAGCACGGTGCCGAGCACGACGAACGAGCCGAAGCGCGGGTGAATGACGTTGCGGTGCAAGCCCTGCAGCCCGAGCCCCGCGGCCATCGCCACGCGCTTGTGCGAGACGACCCAGGTGCGGCCGGGGAAGTCGTCCATCTCCATGGGGAAGGCCATGGCCGGGTTCATCGCCCGGTGGCCCGCCTCGGAGAGCTTGCGCACGAGCGCCCACGCCACGGCGTCGACCGTCTCGCCAGCGCGGTGGAAGTCCTGGTTGGCGACGCTCCGCGAGGGGCTGCGCACGTTCTCGGGGTGCATTCGCACGACGATGGACACGAGCGTCTTCGCCGCCGGGAAGGCCTTGAGCACGGGCGCCCGCTCTTCGGCGAGATCGGGGTGGTCGAGCGAGACGACCCCGACGTCGTCAGCACCGGCCTCGGCCGCCCAGCGCTCGAGGCCGTCGAGCCCCAGCGCCCGCACGGGCCTGGGCATCCGCTGCTTCGCCGCCTCGACCGCCGGATGGGAGCCCTTTTGAATGATGTTCGTCATCCCACACCCCACGAAAAACCCGGCGAAGCGCCGGGCAGCCAATAGAATGACGTCCATCATCTCAATGCGCAACCCAAAGCGTCGAGCACCGCTGAAGTCGAGCTCGTTCTGAACCTGGCGACGGACTGACGGAAGCAGACTGGCGCCCGGGGGCGCACTCACCGCGACAGGCGCGTCTCCGGGAGGCGCTTCTCGAGTGCCTTCAGCTCAGCGGCGGTGAGCGCGTTCTTCTTCAGGTTGAGCAGCCGCAAGGCAGGTTTCCGCTTCAACACT